>SLOL01000094.1 GCA_007132495.1 Balneolales bacterium | reverse complement strand
TCTATTTCCATCTTTCGGGTCCGCCGGATCCCGGGGAAGAGGTGGTGATGAATTTCGGCCGGGTGCGTGGTGACAACAGCATTTCGCTTGAAGAGGGCAGCTATTTCCGGTTTACCCGGGAGAACTGGGATGTTCCGGGCATGGCGGTCATTCGGATCGATGAACAGCTTGATTTTGCCAGTTCGGCCACTTTTCAGGTCCGTTCCGGCAACATTCCGCTGGCCTGGTCGATCACGTTCTTCTTCCTGGCCGGCATGTTCGTTGTGTTTTTCGTCTATCACCGGTTCATGCTTCCCTATCCGACCGCCGACAAGCCGGCACCCCGCGATCCGGAAAAGGGGATATTCGGCGAGTTTATCCAGACCTTCATTCTGTTTTTCCGAAAGGACCGGATTGTGGCGATTCTCGCGTTTCTGCTGCTTTATCGCTTTGCCGAGGCCCAGATTGTGCGCCTGGCATCCCCGTTTCTGCTCGATCCACAGGAGATCGGCGGTCTGGCCCTGACTACAGGTCAGCTGGGTCTCGCCTACGGCACGGTCGGACTCCTGGCGCTTACGGTCGGCGGCATTCTCGGCGGTATCATGGCGGCGCGTCACGGACTCAAGTTCTGGCTCTGGCCGATGGTGTTTGCCATGAACATCCCGAATCTGGTCTATATTTACCTTTCACAGACGCTGCCGGACAGTTTTGTAGTTATTAGCGCCTCTATCGCCCTGGAGCAGTTCGGATATGGCTTCGGCTTCACCGCCTACATGCTGTTCATGATCTATGTTTCGGAAGGGGAGCACAAAACGTCCCATTTTGCCATCACGACCGGTTTCATGGCGTTGGGGATGATGGTTCCGGGAATGTTCAGCGGCTGGATCCAGGAGATGGTGGGCTACCCCAACTTCTTCATCTGGGTGATGATTGCCACGATCCCGGCGTTTATCGCGACCTGGTTCATTCCGCTGGACAAGGATTTCGGGAAGAAGGACAACAACGTCATGGATGCCTGATGTCATAAATACCTGACGTTGTATCAGACGCAGGTCTGCAGCTTACTGATACAGCCGGTAGTTCTGCGACAGGTTGCGGAAGGGCACCACGTCTTTGTCCAGGAAATCTTTTACGTCTTCGTAGCGCATATTTTCCATGAACCGTTCGCGGACTTCGGAAGTGCCGGCGACACGGTCGAACATGCGAATGCGCGGTTCAGCCGCCATTTCAAAGGGGTTTTTATCCGGGTAGAGTTCGTGATGCGCCTCGAGGAACCGGAAGCCGAGGGAGGTCAAGTTCAGCTCGTCGTAATCGGTGACATGGATCTGTACGCCGTGAAGGCGATTGCCCTCGTCGCGGCCGTAGTACGGCTGCCAGGTGACCGGGCGGAAGATCACTCCCGGAAAATCCTTTTCGTTCAATGTTGCCGCCAGCTTGTGTGAGTCGATCCATTCGGCACCGAAAATTTCAAAAGGCAGAGTATATCCCACACCTTCGGAGAGGATCTGCAGCTCGCCGAACATGCCGGTGGAGACGTAAAATATAGGTGAGCGAGCGTGAGGGATGTGTGGCGAGGTGGGCACCCAGTGCAGACCGGTGTCGTCGAAGGTCATGTCGCGGCGCCAGTTTTTCATGGGGACGACGGTAAGGTCGGCCTGTACACCATCATCCAGCATCGCTTCACCGTTGAGCATCTGCGCCAGCTCGGCGACGGTCAGGCCGTGCACATAGGGGATGGGGTATTGGCTGACAAACGAAAAGTAGCCCTCTTCGGCGACATTGCCCTCCACGCGTTCACCACCAAGCGGATTGGGGCGGTCAAGCACGACATATTCGATGTCGTGTTCGGCGGCGGCCTCCATGGTCAGGCCCATGGTGCTGATATAGGTGTAAGAACGGACGCCGATATCCTGGATATCATAGACCAGCACATCAATGCCCTCAAGCATCTCATCGGACGGCTTGCGGGTGGGACCGTAAAGCGACCAGACCGGAAGACCGGTTTGTTCATCGGTGTAACTTTCCACATAGGCGCCTGCGTCATAATCGCCGCGGACCCCGTGCTCCGGTCCGAACAAGGCCACCAGATCCACCCGATCCGATTCGTGGAATATATCCACAATAGATATCAGGTCGCGATCCACCCCGGTGGCGTTGGTGATGAGACCGACCCGTTTGTTCTGCAGGATGTCAAAATCCTGCTCAACAAGCACTTCGAGTCCTGTAGAAACGGTTTGATCGAAATCGTCTTGCTGGTGGATGTCGTTGTCCGGCCGGCAGGCAGCAGCAGCGAAGATGACGGCTAAAATAATTGATACTTTAATGGCGGAAGATTGCATAATTACAAAAGATGTTTGTCAACAATTAAGAATAAAAAAAGGAAATTGAATACCGGTCCGTCAAAAGCGAAATTTGAGTTTTCAAGAAACTTTCGATATGATATTCAAGCCGGATCCGGAACTTCAGAAAATCCGAAAATTCAAAGTTGGCATTGTACCTGCTATCAAATAATACTTTATGGTCGCAAAATATCTGTTTGGGACATTTGTGATAAATTAACAAAATCGGGAACAACCACCGCATGAGCGTAAAGATTACTGCAGCCCGGAGTTATGATATTCGTTTTCCTACCAGCCGAACCCTGGACGGTTCGGATGCGATGAATACCGATCCGGATTATTCGGCGGCATACCTCATACTGCAAACAAACCGGGAGGGGCTGGAAGGGCACGGGTTGACCTTCACCATCGGCCGGGGCAACGATTTGTGCTGTACGGCGGTGCAGATGATCGCCGAGAAGATCATCGGAAGAGATCTGGAACAACTATTCGAAAATCCCGGCGCTTTCTGGAGCGAAATCACCGGCGACAGCCAGTTGCG
Organism: Balneolales bacterium; assembly: GCA_007132495.1. Taxonomy (GTDB): domain Bacteria; phylum Bacteroidota; class Rhodothermia; order Balneolales; family Natronogracilivirgulaceae; genus SLOL01. The sequence goes on along the minus strand of SLOL01000094.1, from coordinate 7,200 downwards.
ATGGCTCGGACCCGAAAAAGGGGTGATCCATCTGGCGACCGGGGCGGTGGTTAACGCGGTCTGGGACCTGTATGCAAAATTCAGGGAGAAGCCGCTCTGGCTGTTGTTGAGCGAGATGACTCCGGAAGAGATCGTTCGCTGCATCGACTTTCGGTACATCACCGATGCACTGAAGCCGGAAGAGGCCCTGGAACTGCTTAAAAGCAAGGCGGATGGCAGACAGGAGCGGATTGATGCGGTCCGGAATAGCGGGTATCGCGCCTATACCACCTCCGCCGGCTGGCTGGGCTACACTGATGAAAAAGTTCGCAGGCTGTGCCGGGAGGCCATTGAAGAAGGGTTTCAGCATATCAAAATGAAGGTGGGATCCAACCTGGAGGATGATCTCCGGCGGGCTTCCATTATTCGTGAGGAGATCGGTCCCGACCGGCATCTGATGATGGATGCCAATCAGAAGTGGGATGTTGGCCGGGCGATCGCAAATATGCAGCAGTTGAGCCGTTTTGATCCCTGGTGGATTGAGGAGCCGACCAGTCCGGATGACATAATCGGTCACGCCGCCATTGCCCGTGAAGTGGCGCCGGTCAAGGTGGCGACAGGCGAGCACTGCCATAACCGTACGATGTTCAAGCAGTTCCTCCAATCCGGCGGGATGGAAATCTGTCAGATCGACAGCTGCCGGGTGGGGGGAGTGAACGAGCTGCTGGCCATCATGCTGATGGCCGCCAAATTCGGCATTCCGGTATGTCCGCACGCCGGTGGAGTCGGATTAAGTGAATATGTGCAGCATCTTGCCATTTTTGATTACATTGCGGTTTCCGGAACCATGGAAGGCCGGGTCATAGAATATGTGGACCATCTGCACGAGCATTTTATCCACCCGGTGAAGATGGAAAACGGCTGCTACATGCCGCCGGAAGCGCCGGGCTACAGTATCGACATGAAAAAACAGACACTGGCGGATTACCGGTACCCCGACGGCCCGGTATGGAAAGCCGGCGATTAAAACAGGACAAAATCTAAACAGATGAAATTAAAAAATCTAACCTCAGTGGTAACCGGCGGGGCCAGCGGTATCGGCAAGGCGATTTGTGTACATTTTGCCGAAGAAGGGGCTCATGTGGTTATTCTGGACCGGAACGGCGATCAGGCCGAAAACCTTGCCGGGCGTCTGCGCGGAGAAGGCCATTCCGCCGAGGCGCATGCATGTGACGTATCGGATTATGCACAGGTGCAGAGCGTGTATGCGTCGTTGAAGCAACCGGTCGACATCCAGGTTAATAATGCGGGCGTTTCTCATATCGGCAATCTGGAGCAGACGTCCGGGGAGGATTTGGACCGCGTGTACCGGGTTAATGTCAAAGGGGTGTACAACTGCAGTCGAGCGGTAATCGGACAGATGGTGAAGCGGCGGAAAGGGGTGATTCTCAATATGGCTTCGGTAGCTTCCCACACCGGCATTCCCGAACGGTTTGCCTACTCCATGAGCAAAGGCGCCGTGCTGACCATGACCCTGTCGATTGCCGCCGATTACATCGATCATAATATCCGCTGCAACTGCATCGCTCCGGCCAGGGTACACACCCCTTTTGTAGACGACTATCTATCCAAAAACTACCCGGGGAAAGAGCAGGAGATGTACGACAAACTTGCGGCCACACAACCCATTGGCAGGATGGGAGAGCCGGAAGAGGTTGCCCGGCTGGCAGGCTATCTCTGTTCAGAGGAGGCCTCCTTTATCACCGGTACATCCTTTCCCATCGACGGAGGGTTTTTGAACATCAAAAAATAGACAGAACTCAGAACTCAGAATACAGAATACAGAATACAGAAGACAGAATACAGGACACAGAATTCAGAACATATGAAACTTATACGATTTGTTGACGGAGTGAGGGTCAAACCCGGACTGATCCTTGATGATGAGCGAAAAATTGACTGCAGCGCATTCGGGGAGGACTACGATGAAGCTTTCTTTGAAACCGACGGTCTCCGTCGATTTGAGGTGTGGTTCGCATCCAACAAGGACCGTTGTCCGGAGTTGGACCAGGATGTGACGCTGGCCGCTCCGGTGGCCCGTCCGTCGAAACTCCTCTGCATCGGACTCAATTATGCGCGTCATGCCGCCGAAAGCGGTGTGGAGTCTCCGTCCGAACCTGTGATGTTTATGAAAGCTACCTCGGCGATCGTCGGTCCGAATGATGACATGGTCATCCCCAAAGAAAGTAAAAAAAGCGACTGGGAGGTCGAGCTGGGAGTAGTGATAGGTCGCAGGGCGACCTATGTGGAGGAGTCCGAAGCGATGGATTACGTGGCCGGATACCTGATCCATAACGACTACAGCGAGCGGGAATTTCAGCTGGAGCGGGGCGGACAGTGGGTCAAGGGAAAAAGCGCTGATACCTATGCCCCGCTGGGTCCGTTTCTTGCGACCAAAGAGGAGATCCCCGATCCCCACAATCTGCGTCTCTGGCTCAGTCTGAACGACAAGATTGTCCAGGACAGCAATACCTCCGATATGGTCTTCACGATTCCTCAATTGATATCTTATACCAGTCGGTTCATGACATTGCTTCCCGGCGATATCATCTCCACCGGCACGCCGGAAGGCGTGGGAATGGGACTGAAGCCGCAGCGTTACCTGCGTCCGGGTGATGTTGTGGAGCTGGGAATAGACGGGCTGGGCCGGGCACGGCAACATGTCAGGTCCTGGTCATCAGACGTATGATAGTGTGAAATTTTAATGCTGTAACGAAACCATGGTTATAGATGCCCATCAGCACTTCTGGTATTATGATCCGGATCGCGATACCTGGATTGACGATTCCATGCAGGCGATTCGCAGGGACTATCTGCCCGGGGAACTGAAAGAGATCTACCGGAAAAACGGATTTGACGGGTCGGTGGCCGTACAGGCTCCGCCAACATCCGAAGAGACCCGCTTTCTACTGGATCTGTCCAGCCGGGAATCGTTCATCAAGGCGGTTGTCGGGTGGATTGATTTTGATGATCCGGCATTTCAGGAAATCCTGGAAGAATACTCGCAGGAAGAGAAACTGGCCGGATTCCGGCACATTCTTCAGATTGAAGAGCCTGAATACATGCTTCGCGACGAGTTTTTGCAGGGTATAGGTGCGCTGAAGCGTTTTGACTTTACCTACGACATCCTGATCTACCCCCGCCATCTGAATGCGGCTATCGAGTTGTCGCGGCTGTTCCCGGAACAGACATTTGTCGTGGATCATCTCGCCAAGCCGCCCATCACAAGCGGTGAACTGTCACCCTGGCGGGAGCGGATCCGGTTACTGGCCGAGGCGGAGAATGTATTCTGTAAAGTCTCCGGAATGGTGACCGAAGCAGACTGGAACCACTGGAAACCCGAAGATTTTACGCCTTATCTTGACACCGTTTTTGAGGCCTTCGGGACCCGGCGACTGATGTTCGGATCGGACTGGCCGGTCTGCCTGCTTGCCGGATCCTTTGAACAGGTAACCGGTCTTGTGAAGACGTATCTGAAGAACTTCACCGAAACGGAAAAGCGGGCGGTTTTTGGCGAAAATGCTGCCCAATTTTATCGTATTGAATAAGGAACCTGGATCCACCTGTTACCTTCGGAGAATGAAACTCACCGATAGCAGCGGTGCATTAATAAAAACCGTGGCACATTAGTCGAACCAAAGCCAGACATAAATAAAAGCATGGATTTAAATCTGGAACAGAAGGTGGTCATTGTCACCGGTGGAGCCGGCGGTATCGGGGAAGCGGTGGTACGCCAACTGGCTGTGGAAAAGGCATATCCGGTCATCGTGGATAAAAACGAGGCGGCGGCCGGCCGGCTGGCGGATGAGTTGAAAAAGCAGAATTCTCCGGTTGGTGTCGTTATTTCTGATCTGGGCTCTGCGGAAAGCTGCCGGCAGGCGGTGGAAGAAGCGAGGAACTTATCCGGCATTGTGTACGGCCTGGTCAATAATGCCGGAACCAATGACGGGGTGAGTTTGCGTGACGGCACGCCTGAAGCTTTTTTGAAATCCCTGGAAAGGAATCTGCACCACTACTTTTTCATGGCGCAGGCGTGTCTGCCGGATTTGATAAAGAACCGCGGAGCGATCGTCAACATCAGCAGCAAAACCGCTCTCACCGGACAGGGTAGTACCTCCGGTTATGCCGCATCCAAAGGAGCGCAGTTGGGATTGACGCGGGAGTGGGCGGCAGAGTTTGCCCAAAGCGGAGTCAGGGTGAATGCGATGATCCCCTCTGAAGTGATGACGCCCCAGTATTTAAAATGGCTGGAAACCTTTCCGGAGCCGGAAAAAAGACGCCAGGAGATTGAGAAAAAAATCCCGCTTGGAAACCGTTTCACAACCCCGGAGGAGATCGCTGATATGACGGTATTTCTGTTGTCCGAAAGGGCCGGTCATATTACCGGTCAATACCTCCATGTGGATGGAGGCTATGTGCACCTGGATCGCGCTATGTCGCCATAACAGCCAACCGATTGTACAACCGATAAAACAGATAGATCTCCGTGACAAAAGAACCATTTTTAATGATAGCACTCTGTAAGAAAAGAACCATTTTCGACCGGTAGTAAAGGACCGGATGCGTCTGTGTTGCGAATAGGTTCGCCGTGGATGGTTCATGTAAAATAAACTGAAAGACCATGAAAAAATATTGTCTGGCGCTGGACCTCAAAGAAGATCCCGCACTCATCCGGGAATACGAAGAATACCACCGGGATGTCTGGCCGGAAGTGGAGCAGAGTCTTCGGGATGCCGGTATCCTGAAAATGGAGATATACCGGGTTGAAAACCGCCTGTTTATGATCCTGGAGGTCCGGGATGATTATTCATTCGAGAACAAAAAGTCTTTGGATACTGCGAATCCGGCCGTACAAAAATGGGAAAAGCTGATGGATACTTTTCAGAAGCCTTTGCCCGGCACGCCATCCGGCGAAAAGTGGCGATTGATGGATAAAGTATATGAGTTTAAGCGATAAAGATATCCTCACGAGGGTGCTGCTTTCCGAAGAAATAATGAACCGTAACAGAAAATCACATCATGCCGGAGCGGCTTCAAACATCTGACGGAGTATCAATCGCCTTTCAATACCTTCAGGGCGAGCCACCCGTGGTGGTATTCCTGCCGGGTTTTTTCTCTCATATGCAGGGGACCAAGGCGCTCTGGCTGGAGCAGAAATGCCGTGAGCGGGGTCAGGCTTACCTTCGATTCGATTATCGCGGTCATGGGGAATCCGGCGGTCGATTCGAGAACGGGACCATCTCGGATTGGCTGGAGGATACCTTGCTTGTGCTGGACCATGTGCCCGAAGGACCGGTTCTTGCGGTGGGATCGTCCATGGGGGGATGGATTGCACTGCTTGCGGCGCTGGCGCGTCCGGAAATCGTGAGAGGAGTGGTCGGTATCGCTACAGCTGCGGATATGACCCGGCTCATGTATGAAAGAAGGCTGGATGACCAACAGCGGGAGGAACTGTACAGCCGGGGTACCATCCGGCAGCCGGGTCCGTACAGCGAAGAACCGGTTACCATTACTCGTCGGCTCATTGAAGATGGAGAACGCCATCTGCTGCTGAACCGTGAACGGCTGGATCTTGACATCCCGGTCCGTTTGATCCATGGCAAAAAAGATGCCGATATTCCGTGGGAAACATCGCAGGCCTTGCAGCGGAAAATCGGGGAGGAGCGGTGCGAACTGATTCTGGTACCCGACGGCGAGCATCGCCTGTCACGTGAACAGGATTTGGAGTTGATCGACCGGGTGGTGCGGGGTATCCACATCAGGCAGCTGTGATAATAACTTACCTGTTGTTGTTGCTGCATGAAACTCATTATTGATGCTCAAATCTCTCCTGCCATTGCGGCCTGGATTAATCGCACTTTTGATGATATTCAAGCCGTTTCTGCTCGTTCAATAGCACTTCAATTTGCCAAAGATTCCGAAATTTATGCATATACGGAAAACTCCGAATCCTGGAAATTATGCTGTTTTAAGTGCTTTGACATGTCTTTTTGGTCGATGAGCCGACAAGTCATACATAGACTGCAGGTTAAGCCAAAACTGCGGTGAGGTATTAAAAGCTTCAGAAAGTAGCCAGGCGGTATCCGGAGAAATGCCGCGTTTGCCTTTTACAATTTCATTAACCCGTTGAACAGGAATTCCAAGGTGATCAGCGAGCTGCTTTTGCGTTAAACCCATAGGCTCCAGGTATTCGCGGAGTAAAATGGCGCCGGGATGAGTTGCTATTCTGTTATTTGGAATCATGGATACTCGGTGATCTTATTTGTAATAGTCTGTAATTTGAACGTCGTGGGCACCGGAATCATGCCAGCGAAAAATGATTTGCCATTGTGCGTTTATCCGGATACTGTGGAAACCTTGTAAGTCACCATGAAGTGGTTCGAGACGATTTCCGGGTGGTGATCGCAAATCATCCAGTGACGTAGCAGCATTCAGGATATCGAGTTTATATATGGCGGATTCAAGAATTTGAGTTGGAAGTCTCCTAACTTTTGAGCTCGATATGCCATGGAATAAATCCGAGGTTGCCTTGTCTCTGAAAGATTTAATCATAAAGGCAAATTAATGGATTCACGGTATCCATGCAATAAATAAATTGCAAGATAACATTGAAATTGCCGCTGCTCCGATTTCTGCCGGAGCATGCGGATGACTCCGGCTCCTGGAAATTAATCGGAGGTGGCTCCTTTTGGTTTTCGGGGGATACCGTGGCAGCCGGCAGTAATTCTTACAGTGCCAAATATCAAACGGACAATTTCTCACTGGAAGTAGAACATGTAATCACAACCGAGGCGGGCGAACCAAAGGGTTCGGTGTATTTTGAATACCTCGGAGTGCTGGGTCGCGTTGAGCGGTATCGCATAGAAGGAGACGCGTTGATCCTGTTCTACGATGATAATGAGAAAACGCTGCATTTCAGAGCAGACAATGAGGCTGGTCTGTTTAGTGCAGGCAGTGAGGTGGAGCCGGAGTAGTGTATATAATATTTGAAATCGCTACCCGGAAAGTGTACTCTTAGCGTCGAAAAAAGTTGACATGTTTGAATTTTTTTTTAATCTAAAACAAGAAGGGGTAGTCCAACTATTATTAACTTGATTGGAGACTTGCCATGAAACGATTCATCAGTTTATTTGCGGGATTATTGATAATGAGCCTGTTGGT
>SLOL01000111.1 GCA_007132495.1 Balneolales bacterium | reverse complement strand
GAAGGGCAGATTCACTGCCTTCAGAAGGTTTAATTCACGTTTTCACGACCAAAGATCTCAAGAATTCTATTTTCTAATTTCTCTGATTCTATTATCTGATATTAAGGTCCTGTCACCTGTTCCCTGAATTCTGTTCCCTGATTTCTGTTTTCTGATTTCCTTATTTCACGAACATCATGGATTTCGATTCGGTGAAATCACCGGCGCGGATACGGTAGATATACATGCCGCTGGACAGGTTCGTGGCGTCAAAGGTCGCCGTATGATGTCCGGCCTGCCGCTGCTCACCGCTGATGAGCGTGGCCACCCGCTGTCCGGTAACCGTATAGACTTCCAGATCAACGCTCGCGTCTTCGGGCAGACTGAACCGGATTACCGTGGACGGGTTGAACGGGTTGGGATAGTTCTGTCGCAACTCGAAGTCTTCAGGAATATCGCCAGGCATATCATCGGCCGAGGTGATCACGGTGCTGAACTGCCGGGTATCCGACCATTCGCTCTCGCCGCTTTCGTTGCTTGCCGAAACCCGCCAGTAGTAAGTGCTGTTGGGCTCCAGATTATCCGCCACAAGTACGTTTTCCGCGATTCCGGCCGTATCAAGTACTGTTGCTGTGAATTCCGAATCGTCGCTGACCTGCACGCGGTAGGTTTCGGCGAACTCGGACTCACCCCAGCTGAAAGCGACCGGAAGTTCCACATCTTCGGCATCTTCGTCCGGCTCCCAATGCGGCGCGTCAGGCACCGGAAGAAGCGTACTGAACTGCCGGCTGGATGACCAGTTGGTCTCGAACTGATTGGTCACCGCCCGGACCCGCCAGTGGAACGTACTGTCGAATTCCAGTCCCATTTCCACAGCATGAGCGGTGTCGGCGATCTCTTTCTCAAAAATCACCGAGCGGAAGTCGGCATTCGGCGAGATCTCCATCTCGTAATGCTGCGCGTTGTCGACCGGATACCAGGTAAAGGTCAGCGGAATATCCTGATCCTCCGCACCGGATTCCGGGGTTGCCAACACGGGACTGAATGGATCGCCTTCCATGGCGGCTGACGGAACAAATGTGGGGCCGTTAACCAGGGTACCGTGTAACGGACGCTGAGCTGAGCCCCGTACGATATTCCCGTCCGGTTCGTCGAATCGCCAGTATCCGACCAGCTCTTCTTCATTACCGATTCGCGTACGGTTGTAGTGGGAGGTGATTTCAGATTTCTCCAACGGACGATTCCAGATGCGAACTTCATCGATCTCGCCGATGAAGTAATCATCCGACCCGAGATGGTTGGCCCCGATTACCAGACCGTGGCTGCTGCTGCCGATACGACGACTGCTGCTGGTACTTGTGTTATCCAGTGCACCATTGATATAGAGCCATGTGTCGCCATCGCGGTAGACTCCGGCAATGTGGTACCATTCCCCGGGTTCCAGGATCGTCTGGGACGTCACATTCCTTCCGCTCCGGTCCGTAGGATTAAAGCGCACCCGGGAGGCCGGTCCGTCATCCACAAAATAGAGCTGATATCCGTTGCTTCCGATCTGGTTATTGGCAAGAATAACCGCTCCTTCCTGGCTTGCGTCGTCCTTCATTACCCACGCTTCGACCGTAATGGAATCACCGGATATATCCAGTGCCGGGTTGTACTCAAACTGGATATAGGCGCTCTGATTGGTGGAAAAACGGACAGCATTTCCGGCCGGGCGGTCATCATGCAATGTCGCCGTTACCGGATAAGCGATATCGCTTTCTCCCCCGTCGCTGTCGACGATGGTCGCATCGTAAAACCAGGTGGTCCCGTAGTCGGTGATCTCATCGTGATAAACGGACTCGCCACCGCTCAGTGTCGTGAGCAGGCTCCGGCTTTCACTGTCGGAATACCGGTAAATCCGGTATTCCTGAACCTCTTCATCAGCATATTCGGGCTGCTCCAGATGCAGGGTGATACGGTCTTCTGCAGCATCCGGTTCGGCATGGATCCCGGGTGGAACCGGATAAATTCCGCTCTCTTCATGGGTTACCGACCCGACTCCTTCGGCCGTAGCCGGTCGCATGGCCTGACCGTAAATACGGTTACCGGCCGAGGCATCAAATCGCCAGTATCCGGCCAGCCCCTCTTCATCACCCCAAAGCGGACGGTTGTAATCACTGATGATCTCGGTCACAGAACGACGGCGATCCCAGATTTTCAGCTCGTCGATCTGTCCCTGGAACCATTGATCGTTCAACTGGGTATTACTGCCCAGGGTCAGATCGTTAGAAGTGCTGCCGATCCGCCGGCTGCTGCTGACGTTTTCCCGGTCCAGCTCTCCATTTATATAGATCTGGGAGGTACCGTCGTTATATACCACCGCGATGTGTGTCCATTCATCGGCCCGAATCCCCCGGTCGCTGGTAATATGCCGGCCGGTGCGATCTGTGGGCCGGAACCTGATCCGGGCTTCTTCCCCACCGTCTGTCAGATATACCCCATACCCGTTACCACCGGTCGTGGTTTTATTGGTGAGGATCGCCTGTTTGCCCTCGCTGTCCGCGTCGCGCTTTATCCAGAATTCAATGGTAAGCTCATCTCCGGAGATATTCAGGTTGGGCCGGTTGGAAAGAGCCACATACCCCTGGTCTTCAAAAGAGAGCGAGGTTCCACCGATTTGCTGGTTCGGAGTGAGTGGCAACGGGTTGGAAAAATCACTCTCATTGCCATCTTCATCCAGCACCGTCACTTCGTAGTAGTAGGTCTGTCCGTTACTCAGGCCGTCGTCGGTGTAGAAGACCTCATCCGAACCGGCGCTGACGGTCTCCACTTCGGTGCGTGATCCGTTTTCGGTGCGATAGATGCGGTATTCGGATGCCACGCTTTCGGCATATGACTCCTCAAAAAAGGGCCGTTCATAGATCTTGAGCTCGGCCGACTGGTCCCCGATCTGTCCGTATACCAGCGGGGTGACCGGGAAAACACCGGGCTCTTCGGTTCCCTTGATATCGACAAAACTGAGATCACTGTCACCACCGGAGGCGTCGCTGGACATTTGGGTACTTTCCACACTAAACGGATAGTAAACCACAAGCCCGGCTTCATCTCCTTCCAGCGGAGTTGTAAAATCCTCGCGGATGGAGAACATGTTCCGGCTGGTATTCCAGATTCGCACATCTCCGAGGTGGCCTCGATAGAACTGACCGTCCCGGTTGGTGTTGCTGCCGAGCGTGAGCGGCCGGCTGGTGCTGCCGATCCGCCGGTCAGAGGTGGTATTTTCGACATCCAGCTGACCGTTGATGTATATATAAGCGTCACCATCATCATATACGGCACTGATATGGGTCCACTCGTCGGCACGGATACCTGTGTTGGTAGTTACATGCCGGCTGTTGCGATCCGATGGTGTAAACCTCAACGGCCGTTCCTCACCGTCGCCGACCAGTCGAATGCGATAGCCATTGCTGCCGTCGTCCGAGCTTTTTTTCGAAACAATAATCGCATCTTCATCACTGGAGGCATCCATCTTCATCCAGAACTCGATGGTCATGTGATCGCCGGAAACATCGGTTCCGGTAGTGTGAGGCGCCCAGGCGTAGCCCTCTTCTCCCTCATCGGCAAAGGTGAGAAATCCCGGTGGCGCATCGGCCGGGTCTTCGTTTCCTGTAACCACCATGGAAAAACCCTGACTGCCGTCTTCCAGGGAGCCTTTGTGGGTTACCTGCACGGTATAATATCCGCGCTCCGGCGCCTCGATATAAACCTGTTCGACATTGTCACGGTCGTTGTCGCCGGTCGTGGCCGCTGCCGACGGATCGGACGGATCCAGAATATAAGGCTCATGCTCATTGCCGGCGTCATCGATCAGACGCAGGTCGAGGTCGTTGACCAGCATGCGGTCTGTGGCGTCAATGGCCGGATCTACCGGCTCTCCGGCCGGGTCGGTCCAGACGATGGTCGCACGCAGCGGCTCTTCCCCGTCGCTCCACACCTGGTGCTCATACGTTTGTCCGTTATTCAGCGAAAGCTCATGCAGGTGGTCAAGCAGCTCATCATCATAATCCTTGCTGATCACTTCGGCGGCCCGTTCGGCATTGAGCAATCCCCAGCCATTGCGATAATCCGGCCCCTCGTCGTCCAGTTCATCGGCGGTGTGGATAATAAGCGACTTGATGGTCGAGGCCCGCGGGTTTTCACCGTGCAGATTGTTGTAATGCTCCTGAAGCAGTGTCACGGCTCCGGTCACGACCGGCGATGCCATCGAGGTGCCGCTTTTATGCGAATAGTGCTGGTCGGGATCGGAATCCTCGTCATCAACATCCGAAGAATAAACACTCCGGCCCTTGGCCACGATATCCGGCTTGATCCGTCCGTCGTTGGTCGGTCCCCAGCTGCTGAAAGAGGTCATGGCGGTACTGCTCCATACCGCACCGACGGTAAGAATGTTCTTGGCGGTCGCACGCATTCCGAGCGATGTGTAGCCGTCATCGCCCCCGTCGGGCTCACGTACTATGCCGTCTTCCTCCTCCGCAGTGACCCATTCCTCGGCCTGCCGGTCGTAGTACCGGTGTTCCACCGGCTGCTCATCGGGCGCATCATTGCGGTCGTTGCCGGCCGCTTTGACGATCAGAAATTCGGGGGCATTGTGCATGACATCATCCCAGGCCTGTGCCTGGGAGTTATAAAATCCGAATTTATAGTCCTCGTTCTCACTGATGTCGGTATTGCCATACCATTCCCATATCTCATCATCCCAGTCATAGTTCCAGCCCATAATCCGGCCCCAGGAGTGGTTCGATGCCTGCATACCGTCGGCGGCGACCGTCGCCTGCTCACTGACATTGTTACCCGCTCTATAAGCTTCCACCGAAGCTTCCCAGGCCATCCCCTGCGCATCCGGATCCACCCCGGAGGCGATCATCGTACCGGCCACGTGGGTGGCGTGACTGGTAACATCGGCATCGGTATTACCGTGGGTGATGCGTCCGGTGAGTTCCTGATGGGTTATTTGCGGAACGCCGGTTTCCCACATGGTGATGGTATACCCATCCCCGGTGAGATCCAGTCCGGCGCCTCCTCCCGGCCAGATAGCATCCACCGAACTGGTTTCGGCGGCATCCAGGTTGTTGGTGATGTAGTAGACCGGATGACCGTGCTCATCAAACTTTTGAAGTTCAATCACGGTGCCGTCCGGAAAAGTTCGCCGGACAGGTACCCCCACTCTTTCGGCCCAATCGAGGGCCCCGGCATTGCGGATCTGCCACTCCGTCCGGCTTTCTCTTGCAAGTTCCTGAAGCCGGTTGATCTGTTGGTCGGTCTGGGCTACAACCGGTTCGTTACTGAAAATAAACAGCAACAGTCCTGCACTGATTGCTGTCAGATAGTAGCTATATCGCATATCGCTGTAATTTAAGTGAGTGTTTTCAACTGTTATGCACGAATGACCTTCTCTATATGGCCGGCACTGCTGTTATGGCTTCCCTTTCGGATCGCTGCCGGCCATGACATTCTATGTTGTCATGACCTTCTCTATGTTGTCATGACCTTCTCTTTGTTGTCATGACCTTCTCTTTGTTGTCATGACCTTCTCTTTGTTGTCATGACCTTCTCTTTGTTGTCATGACCTTCTCTTTTCGAACAAAGGTCACCGCTGTTATAAGCCTGGCCGTCTGCCATACCATGATTACTACCATTATTTATTATGGATTTGCGCGTACCATTTCATTGCGCGTGCCATACCTTTATTACCATAATTTATCATTGCATTGCGCGCAACATATCTGTTTTACAGCAGTTATGCAATTTTGATTAAGCTAATCTAATATTCTATACGGGTTATATGCTGGATATGTCCGGGAGACGAATCTTCCAACCTGAAAAAGTTGTTAATAAACCTTGAACCGGACTACTTTGTAATATCCCTTTCGTTATATCCCTGATTTGTTTACGTTGAGGTATGAGTCCTGCGTTAGCCTTTAGTATTGGCATCAGCAAAGGCCTCTTGCATTGATATGAAAAAAGACCTCTGAATTGGCATCAGAAAAGCTCCCTGCAATAATACCCGATCAAAATGATGACACCGGCACAAAAATCCGACAATAATCCGGCACAAAAGCCCGGTATCAAGAAAGTGATGCAGACCGGCTTGAAAGCACCCGGAGCAGAGCCTTTAATAACCCGATACCACGGCATATCAGCGGTGTTGATCACGCTGATCGGCATAGGAATCTTCTCAACAGCATGCGCCTTCAGGGCAGGACAGACCACTTCTCAGTACCAGGATGCCTTTCTCATTTACAGCAGAGGGGGTGGAATGGACATGTATGAACATGGTGACCGGTTTGGGCACAAACTGGAGCTCTACGATGATGACAGCTACGCACTGTATCGCCGGATATATCAGGACCGGGAAAATGGCAGTTCCATTGAAGATGAACTTATCATGCAGGGCGAGGTTGACCCGGCACGGATGGATACGCTCCGTGCTCTTATCGCCGATTCGGATTTCTTTGCCTTACCCCACCGGCTTCCGGATGTGAGTCCCCTTGAAGTGGAACATCGGGAACCGGCCGAAACCGTTACCATCACCATCAGAAAAGAGGACGGCTCCATGCACCGGGTACAGTCCTACATGGGGGTTGATCTTCAGCACTATCCGGAAAGCTTTCTCGATATCCACCGGTTCCTGCGCGACTGGAATCAGGAGCTATTGAGAGAGTAGCGTAACAGAAGTCTGGTTTAATGAGGGAATAGCACAACAGGAGTCAGCAGCTATTGAAGGACCCTTTATTGCACCTCAAAGGTTTTAAAACCACATTAAATCATGAACCGAAAATTATTATGTCTTTTACTCCTATCGGGATTTTGTGCCTCCAGTTTGTTTGCGCAGGATATTACGCCGGTGGAACTGAGAACCCAATATACCCAAAATCCGATCGGACTGGATGAACCCGAGCCCGGATTGAGCTGGAAACTGGAGGCGGATGCACGCGGTGCCGCTCAGTCGGCATACCGTATTTTAGTGGCAAGTGACAAAGAAAAACTGTCGGAGGGCGAGGCCGATATCTGGGACAGCGGCAGGGTGGCATCGGATGAGCAGGTGCAGATCGCATACGAAGGTCCGGGGTTGAAATCCGCCACCCGCTACTACTGGACGGTATCCGTATGGGACGACGAAAACCGGCAGAGTAAATACGCCGATCCCGCCCATTTTGAAACCGGCCTGCTCAGCAAAGATGACTGGGAAGCGGTCTGGATTTCCGATGTACCGGCTCATTCGGCCGTTCCGAAACATGAAGATATTCTGGATCCTCGTCCGGCTCCGCATTTCAGAAAAGATTTTCAAAACGAGCGGGAGGTGATCTCCGCCCGGCTTTATATCTCCGGTCTGGGGTATTACGAGGCTTTCATCAACGGCAAACGTGTCGGAGATCATCAGCTGGATCCGATGAAAACCCGGTACGACCGCAGAGTACTGTATGTGACCTATGATGTGACGGATCACCTGTTTCAGGGAGAAAATGCCATCGGCGTGATTCTGGGTACCGGTTGGTACAATTACCATGCTTTGTCCGCCTGGGATTTCCACAATGCGCCCTGGCGCGCCCCCGCTTCCCTGAAGGCCCAGCTTGAAATTACCTATGACGACGGATACACCCAAACGATCCGCACCGACCGTACCTGGAAACGGAGTACGGGTCCGATCATTTTCGACAGCGTTCACAACGGCGAGACCTACGATGCCCGCCGGGAACTGGACGACTGGACCAGCCCTGCAGCCGATGTGGATGACTGGCAGCAGGCTTACGAAGTTCTGGGACCGGACGGCGAACTGCGCAGCCAGCAAATGCCGCCCATTCGTCATGTCCGTACCCTTCCTGCTCAGGAAATAACCAATCCGGAGCCCCATCTGTACGTGTACGATTTTGGAGAGAATATCACCGGCTGGATCCATCTTGTGGCCGGGGGGGCTGAAGGTGAGGAGATTGTCATACGTCATGGAGAGCGATTGTATGATGACGGAACGCTCGATAATGAAGAACTGAGCCGTTTCGTTTTCAGCGGGGAGACACAGACCTCAAGATACATTCTGGGGCCGGACCAGCCCTCGGAGTGGAGCCCGCGGTTTACCTATCACGGGTTTCAATACGCGCAGGTGGAAGTGCCCGATAGGGTGGAGATCATCGATCTGACGGCCAGGGTTGTTCACACCGACTTCGAAACAACAGGTTCCTTCGCATCTTCCAATGAGCTTTTCGGGAAAATACACGAAGCTAAGAAACTCGCCTATCTGGGTAACTATCACGGCTATCCAACCGACTGTCCGCACCGCGAAAAGATAGGATGGTCGGGGGATGCCCATCTTGTGGCGGAAGGTGCGCTCTATAATTTCGAAACGATCTCCGCTTACATCAAATGGATCGATGATTTTGCGGATGAACAGCGAACTACAGGGCAGGTTGCACCCATCATTCCGACGAGTGGATGGGGCTATGACATGGGCATCCGGGAAGAAGCTGTAAGAAACAGAGGCCGGGGTCCGCAATGGGAAGGCGCTTTTGTTTTGATACCCTGGTACCTCTATCTTCACACCGGCGACCGGTCGATCATTGAGCGATATTATGAGTCGCTCAGCCACTATGTACGCTACCTCGAACGGCATGCCGAGGACAATTACACGCTTTCGTTCGGGATTGATGACCACAAGACGCTGACCGAAAGTACTCCGCCCATCCTGGCAACCGGCTATTTCCATTCATTCGCCAACATTCTTGCCCGCATGGCCCGTGAAATTGGCAAGGAACCGGATGAAGCCTATTTTTCCGAACTTGCCGGGAAAATCAGGCAGGGATACCGCGAGCGTTTTTACGATGAGGTGCATCAGACCTGGGGCAATGGCACTCAGACCTCACTGGCCGGTACTCTGTACCACGGACTTGCCGGACCGGAGGATGTGGATATGATACTGGAGCAGCTGCTGCAGAATCTGGAAGAGAGAGACTATCATCTTGACACGGGGGTGATCGGCACCAAATATCTGCTGAAGGTACTCACGAAGCACGGTCATGCCGATATAATGTACCGGATCGCCAATCAGCGAACCTTTCCCTCCTGGGGATACTGGATCGAAAAGGGAGCCACTACCTTATGGCAAAACTGGGACGGAACCCAGTCGCGGAATCATGTGATGTTCGGCAGTATCGACGAGTGGTTTTACAAAGCCCTGGCCGGCATCCGCCCTGATCCGGAATATCCCGGTTTCAGCCGGATCGTAATCCGGCCGGAATTTATCGACGACCTGGATTGGGTAAAAGGCTCCTACCAAACCTGGCGCGGCGAAATAAAAAGCGAATGGGAAAAAACCGAAGACGGAATACGGCTGAACCTGGAAATACCTCCGAATACGACGGCCCGGGTTTATCTTCCGGAACGCGATCCGGACCCCGATCCCGAACGCAGTCCGAAGCACGACCCGGGATACGACCCGGAACGCAGTCCAAAGCAAGATCCGGAACATGCTCCCGATCACGATTCAAAGCACGATCCGGAGCTGATCTCTGAAAGCGGAGATCCTCTTGACCGGGCAAACGGAGTTACGGTGACCGGTGTCGAGCAGGGCCGACTGGTTGTTGAAGTAAAATCGGGGATTTATGAGTTTATATGTAATTAAAGATCGACTCCTATGTGCTTTCCACGAGTTTATTACAATGCTATCATAGTACACTGGAGAGGCTGAACCGGCCGGTTTGAATGGGTGCCTCATTTCACAAACATCATCTTCCGGGTCTGCAGGAACGCCGGTCCCGCCTGGATACGGCAGAGATAGATGCCGCTGGACAAGCCGCCGGCGTCAAACGGCACCTCGTGCCATCCCGCATTCAGCCGATCGTTGACCAGCACAGCCACCCGCTGCCCCAGTATGTTATAGATTTCCAGCCTGACTTCCGCCGGTTCCGGCAGACCGAACCGGATCTGCGTGACCGGGTTGAATGGATTGGGCCGGTTCGGGTGCAGTTCAAACCGCTGCGGTAATCCGGTCGCCATTTCGGCGCTCACCGGCAACACCGAGATATGCCGCGACTCGCTGTACACCCCCCATCCCGCCTCGTTTTCCGCCCGGACCTGCCACCACCAGGTCGACTCCTCCTCCGGAACGGTCCATACGAACAGCGTGTCGGTGAGCAGCGAATCGACAAT
>SLOL01000116.1 GCA_007132495.1 Balneolales bacterium | reverse complement strand
CCGATCCCTGGAATGAAGATTCATTTCATAAACGAATGTTGCGAAATTACGGCCAGCTCAATCACTCATGTTTCCCATGCGCTTCCTTGGGACGCGTCGTCAAAACCGGGATTTTTGCCCATTGAATCACTTTTTCGGTAGTCGAACCCATGAATATATGGAGCAAACCGCTGCGACCGTGCGTCGCGATCACGATCATGTCCGCATGCTCTTCGGCATAGTCGACGATCTCGTAATGCGCCGAAATTCCACGGACCTGCTCCACTTTCACAGGTATCTGATACTGTTCATCATCCCGCTCCAGATGGAGGGTAAACTTGTCAGATGCCCCGTTCTCAAACTTGACTTTGGCTTTGGGCCGCTCCGCAAAAAAGGCCCGGACCTTGTTGGCCACCTTGTCCCGGAACTCCCGCATGGCATCCGGACTCACATCTTCCTGGTCTGTC
Organism: Balneolales bacterium; assembly: GCA_007132495.1. Taxonomy (GTDB): domain Bacteria; phylum Bacteroidota; class Rhodothermia; order Balneolales; family Natronogracilivirgulaceae; genus SLOL01. The sequence continues at coordinate 2,098 of SLOL01000116.1, read as the reverse complement.
GGTTCGGAGCCGTGCAACTCGCTTACATGAAACAGGGTGATTTCGGATTTCAACCTTCCCGCCATGATCGCCGCCGGCAGAACCGCCTTGAGTGAAAAATCGGAAAAATCGGTGGGGACCAAAATATTACCGGTGCTTTCCGGCATCACATTCCCGGAAACAGAGAGAACCGGAATCTTGCTGTACCGGATCACCTTTTCCGTGACATGTCCACGGATGATATGATCGGCATGCAGTCCCTGCGCCCCCATGGCAATCAGATCGTATTTCTGCTGGTGCGCCCATTCCAGAATGGTTTCATACGCCTTGCGACCGATTTTGGCCACCGCCTCGCCCCGATGATCTTCATGAATATACTTATCCAGCTCCTCTTTAATTCTATCCTCGGTATCTTCCACAATATGGGGATAGACGTCCTGATCCAGTGAAAAAGGATAACCGACCTTCTTCATGCTCTCGTGAAGGTACCTGATTGTGGGTATTACATTGATGATATCCACCTTCCCGCCAAAGACATTAAGCAAAGAATTGGCATAGGAATACGCCTTGCGGGATTCTTCCGAAAAATCGGTGGGGACCAAAATCCGGTTCAGTTTTTTCATGTGTCTCCTGTATTCAGTTCACTGTTTCCCGCTGCCGGTCTCTATTCTCTGCATCCTGAACTCTGCCCTCTGCATTCTGCCCTCTGTTTTCTGAATTCTGTCTTCTGTATTCTGTCTTCTGTCTTCTGTTCCCTGTAAACAATATAGCACTTCTGCGGCGAGTTGTGAATAGATGATTGTTCCGTTTATCCCGTCAGTGAAGTTTTTTCAACCTGTTACGAGGCAAAAATTTAAATGGCTTCATCCCGGGCAGGTCAGAGGCCTTTGCGTTTCATCAACCTGCTCAGATATCCCACCAGCAAAAAACCGGTTATCATGGTCGCCAGTCCCCCGTAAAGTGATATCCCACCCTGTTGGAGCCGGTGATCTTCTCCCGGACTTCCCCACTGCGGCCAGTACGGCCGGCTGCTGGTGAGCCGCCGCCGAACATGCCTGACCTCCCGCATTTGCACGGATTCGGGGGCTTCCGGATTGATGACAGGGCCCGGTTCGGAATATTCCGGTCGGCGCCGGTCCGGCTCCTCCTCCATCAGTTCCTGAAGCTCGGGATCATCCACCGGCAACACCCGCTCGGTGACAATTTCAGTGTACTCCCGCTCCTGGAACGGCCATATCACATACAGCGAACCGGCCATAAAACCCACCAGCAGACAGAGCGTCAGAATATGAAAGCGCTTGAGCAGCCAGGAGAGCAGCCGGACAAATACCACCAATCCGACTACCATGCCCAATCCAAACGGAATCAGCACCAGCACCGCATCCAGGGTCCGGTCGGTGCCGAGCAATGCGATATTGCCCAAAATGTAGTCATATTTCCCGAGGATCAGCAGAATGAACGACCCTGAAATACCGGGCAAAACCATGGCTGTGACAGCCAGACTCCCGCTCATAAACACAAACATTCCGGTCTCCGGGGTATCCGTAGGAACCAGGGTAACGATCCGGAATCCGATCATCAAACCCAACAGCACCACCAGACCCTCCTTCCAGCCGATATCCTGTATGGCTCTCAGCAACAGGAGTATGGACCCTGCGATTAGACCGAAAAAAAGTCCGTAGATAATTTCGGGGTGGGTGTGCATCAGCACGGGGAGCGCCACAACCTTCGTAAAGAAGAAGACGGCCGAAACGCCTCCCGACAAAACCGAAATCAAAAACATCCAGTGGACATGATTAAAAACCCTGGCCCATTTCATGGTAAACACCCAACGTATCACATCCATATCGACACTGCGAATAGCAAAGATCAGCCGGCTGTAAATGCCGAGGATCAGGGCCATGGTGCCTCCGCTGACACCGGGAACCACATCGGCCGAGCCCATCACAAAACCTTTCCCGAAAAGCGAAGGTATTTCGCGCGGACGGGTCAGGTCTATTTCGAGGCTTTCCCGGTCTTCCGGCAGGTCAGGGTTGGCCACTACCTGTTCTGCCTCCTCTTTATACGCCGGTCCGGGTTTTCCCGGCTCCGGATTGTCGGAACTTGAGGTTTGTCCGGT
>SLOL01000014.1 GCA_007132495.1 Balneolales bacterium | reverse complement strand
GTGGTCATGGTGGTCATGATCACGGGACGGAACCGGTGGCGTCCGGCCAGCCGTACCGCTTCGTCCAGATCCCCGGTATCATCGTAGTATCGCCGCATGAAATCCACTTTGAGGATCGCGTCATTGACGGCAATACCGGTCAGCACCAGGATTCCCATAAACGACAGGATGTTGAGACTGAGTCCGGTCACCCAGAGCAGCAACAGCGACCCGATCCAGGCGAACGGCACACCGAGCATAATGATCAGCGGATATTTCAGGTTTTCGTACTGGATGGTGAGGATCATGTAGATCAGGATCACGCTGATGAGCAGCAGCCGCGCCATATCCCGGAGCAGCGACTCCACCTGGATCGCCGTGCCGGAGAGGCTGACATCCAGCCCCGTTTCCATCCGGAATGTTTCGAGTGTTTCACGGAAGCCCCCCCGCTGCCACCACCACTGGGCCATTCCGATATTGCCGAGATAGCTGAGCACCGGGGTCTGGTCGATGCGTTCGATCTGTTCCGGTTCGCTCATCCGTTCGATCCCGGCCAGTTCGGAAAGCCGGATCGAGCGTCCGCCGGCCGGGATTCGTATTTCGGCGGGATCGAAATGGCCGCTGACCTGCTGATAGAGCCGGACGTCGATGTTCTCGTCCTCATACAGCCATTCGGTGACCATGGCGCCGCGTGCCGCCGATTCCAGAAACGAGATTACCTCCGATTCGGTGACATCATACCGCAACAGCCGCTCCGGCCGGAAGTGCATGTGCCAGGTTTCGACCTCTTCGGCGTGCTGCAGGTCGAGCTGCCAGCCGGGATTCCGCTCCGTCATCAGTTCGCGCAGTCGATCCGCGCCGTCGGCACTGGCCCGGCGATCCATGCCGGCAATATGCACGATCACCGGCGCGGCCTGCCGGCCGAGCACATTTTCAAACAGCGGCAGGGCGTCCAGCGGCTCAAACCGCCATTGGGGGTGTTCCCGCCGGAGGACCTCGATCTGTTCGCGTACAAGACCGGCCTGATCCGGTGAGTACAGCGGAATTTCCATGATGAAGCGGTTCAATCCCTCGTCGGCCAGCCGGGAGATGTTGGTGTCGTCGGTATACCCTCCGATCGTGAGGACCGGCGCCCCGATATTTTGCAGCGAGGTGGTGATGGTCCGGGCCGTTTCCTGTGTGGTGCGCAGCGCGGTATTGCCGGGAAGTGTGACGCGGTAGCGCAGTCGTTGTTCTTCTCCCTGCGGAATGAGCTCCTTCGGGACATATAGAAACGCGATCACCGAAAGTACCAGGGCCGCAAGAAACAGGGTGATCACCAGAAGTGGCCGGCGCAGACTGACGGCCAGCATCCGTTCATAGAATTCCCTGGCGTGCTCCATGCCCCTGGTGAACATGGAACTTCGTTCCTCGGGTGTATCGAAATCCTGAGACGGGCGGGAATCCGGGATTTCCGCCGCATCTCCCTCATTACGGGTGTCCACTCCGGCGTCACGTCCGGAAGATGCCGTTTGCTGCGACCGGTCATCCCCCTGTTTGTGCTTTCTGCGTTTTTGAAACTGGATGACCAGCACCGGAATGATCAGCAGGGCTACGAGCAGCGAGGCGAGCAGGGCGATGGAAAGTGTGAGCGCCTGATCCCGGAAAAAAGCCCCTTCAAAGCCGCCGAGGAAGACCAGCGGCAGAAACACCGAAATCGTGGTAAGCGTGGAGGCGGTCACGGCGAGTGCGATTTCGCGTGTGCCCTTGCCGGCCGCATCAAACAGGGTCAGGCCGGCTTTACGGTGGCGATTGATGTTTTCAAGCACCACGATTGCATTGTCGACCAGCAGCCCGATACCGAGGGTGAGTCCACTCAGCGAAATCATGTTAAGCTGGATGCCGAACAGGTACATCACAAAAAAGGTGAGCATGATGCTGACCGGAATGGCGATGCCGATGGTGAGCGGACTGCGGGGGTCGTTCAGGAAGAAAAAGAGCACAAAAAAGGCCATGATTCCGCCGAGCAGCAGGGTTTGCAGCAGATTGTTGATTGATTTCTCGATGAAGGTGGCGTTTTCGCTGAGTATATCCAGCGAAATACCGGGAAACTGGGCGCGAAGTTCATCGAGGACCGGTTCCATCTGGCGGAAAACCTGTACCAGATTGCTGTCGAAGTCCTTGTGGACCAGCACGGTGAGGATCGGCCGGCCGTCGATCATGGAAAAAGAGACCGGGTCCCGTTCATCCATCCGGACTTCGGCGACATCCTCAAGCCGCAAAATGCGTTCACCGCCAATCCGTTTCAGCGGCAGACGCCGGAGCTGGTCGATCGATGCGATACGGCTTTCGATTTTCAGCGAGTAGCGATACCAGCCGTCGCGCAGCTCGCCGGTCTGTGAAAATTCGTTGGCGTCGCTCACACGCGTACGGATATCGGAGACCGACAGCTCATAGCGGTCGGCCAGATGAGGACGGTAGCGGATGTGCACTTCGGGGGTGACGGCACCCACCACTAAGGCCCGGGCGATGCCGTCTTCCTGTTCGAGGCGCCGGGTGAGCACGCGGTCGGACCACTGTTTCAGTTCCATCCGTTCCTGGTAGCCGGGATCGGGGTTGTCGCGCAGTTGAATGCCGAGCACGGCCACCGGTTCGTCGCCGGGATCCGAATAGACCAGTTGAGGCCGTTCGGCCTGTTGCGGGAGGCGAAAGCGCACGCGGTCGAGCGTTTCACGGGCATTGAGGAAAGCGAGGTCCATATTGTGACCCCACTCGAACTCCAGCGAGACAAAGCCGATGCCTTGGCGGGCGAAGCTGCGAGTGCGGGTGAGTCCGGGCAATGTCGCGAGCGCCGCCTCCAGCTCCTCGTTGATCCGGGTTTCGATCTCGCTTGCCGAGGCGCCGGGCCATTCGGCGCGCACCATGAGCGAGGGAACATCCACATCGGGCAGCAGATCCACCGAAAGCTCCTGAAGGGCGATATATCCGAAGATAAACGTCGCCAGAATGAGCATGATGGCCGTTATGGGGCGCTTGAGGAGCACTAATATCTAATAATACCTGGCAAGCAGTGTCATTTCCATCGGATATAAAACAGCATGAGACTTCGGTCTACCTCATCAGATTACAAAACTTTACAATGAAAATCATTACTAACTCCATAGTTCTGTATACTCCCGGGGGATCTTTACTTGTAAAACGCTCGCTTGAAGTTTTACAGTATTGTTGGAATAAAAACTCAGCCGTTTGGGATTGTCAACTATAGAGGCCATGTTGCTCTGTAAATCTCTCCGGACAGCATTTTGACAAAATAAATATGAGATTGATCTGATGATATGGCGATACTGCCGGGCTGGTGAGGACTGCTGCTATCTAACCCCGGAAACCGCAAAACAACGATATCCTGCCCGTCATTCGAAACCCAAATCACCTTGGTTACAGCCGGGGATTCATGCAAATTATTAAGCAATATGGCTATTCCTTCTTCATTCGCATAAGCGGACCGGGCGTAATTGAAATAAGGCAGCAATTGCGAATCTTGTCTCATTTGTTCGGCATTCAAATCAAAAACATAATCAAAGAGACCTTGCTGAGCTGGTATTTTCAGGCTTTGTGACCAAACAGGTTCGCCTGTCAAAGAATATTTTTCCAGTTTGGCGGTGGTCTGTTGAAATGAAAAGATTCCTGATTCATTGACAGCCGGAATCACCTCATTGACAATATCCCCGGGAATATTTCCCGATCTGATAGCACGGTGCCTCTCTTCGCTGGTCATATCCATGACATAACCCCCTACCGGATTACCGAAATAAGATACTCGATTCTTATTCAGGTCGACGAACTTAAGCAGTGAATTGTTTTCCCCTTTTGTAGGAATAATAAACCTGGATGGAGTTATTGCTATAATCTGCCTGGGAGTAAACCAGGAAAACTCTTCATTGTCTAAAGGGATATCCTCTAGCCACTTACCCTGTTCATCATAGGTGATAAATTTTGCACCCAAACGGTCAAAAAGCAAATATACATCATCAAATTTCCAAAATGCCGACCAGGCTAATATTTGTTGATACTCACCCGGCCCTCTTCCTTCTCTTCCAAAAGAAAAAGTCTTATTCCCCTCTGTATCAAATTTGATAAATCTTTGTGTACCGACGTCGTAAATAAGAAAGCCGTTTGATTCCGTTATGATTGTGGCTGGCGTTGCTATTTCCGATTCGGTTTCAGCACCGACCAATAAAGAGACATCGTCAACCTCCCATTCTGTGAAGTCAATCGGTTGTTCACGAGAAAGTGAACAACCGATTGACATAATTATAGAAAGAAACAACAACTTTTTCACATTATTTTTAGTTGTGAACATAGTATCTATTCCACTAATTTTAAGCGAGACAACAGGTAGAATAGATCCATGCACAATTTGTGTGTGGTCCCTTTTCACGGCAACCACCACCATAAGGCTCGCATTTAGGTTCACATTCACTCCCCGCCATAATGCTCTTCATATCAAAACGGCTGAGTGTCTGATCTTCTTTAACGTTCAAGAACTTGAGCTTTTTTTTCATCGTCATTGCCCTTTTATAGCATTATTGTTAATGTAGCAAGCACCAAGGCTGTGCTTGTGTGTATATGACAGTATCACGCAAATAAAGCTGAATTACTTCCTGAATTTTTTACTGAAAAATTTCCTGAAAGAAATCATCTCAATTCCCTGGTGATGTTATTATAAATCCTTTCCAGTACGCTCATGTCCTGAGTGATGATTTCCGCACTTCCCATCATTCCACTGCGCGGAGGTATTTCCATTCCATAGTTCGTCACCAGACCTTCGGTAAATTTGACGCTGGCATAAAACAAACTGTCGCGGACCGGAAAGTCTGAAAAGTAATCAATCTCCCCGTATACCGATCCGAACTCGTGGTGCGGATACCCGCTGAACCGAACCAACACTTGCTGCCCTTCTTCAATCTTGCCGAACGATCGTTGGGAAACAGCCAATTCACCGAAAAAATCGACATGGTCCGGCTGAACGTAAAACAGCTCCTGACCCGCTCTGACGGTCTGGTTTTCCTGTAATACACCGGTATATACGATGTTACCGCCAAATGGTGCAGTGATTACATGAGTTCTCTTCCATTCGTCAATGGCACTGATCATGATGTTCAGTTCCTGGAGAAATACCGCCGTTTGCTCTTCGGTTTGCCGGTTCAGCTCCATGATTTCCCGCATCTTGGCCGTTTGCGACAAATAATTGTTAATAATAGAGGACTCAATCTGCTGAATGGCCTGACGGCGTGACGATACATCGCTTTCTGTCCTGGCTATTTCAATCGGTGCAATAAAATCCCGCTCGGCAAGTTGTTTTTGCATCTCATACTCGTTTCTGGCCAACTCGTGGTCGCTTTCATAAATGGCTTTCTGTTCCTGCAGATTGGCAAGAAGCTGACGGGTATATTCCAGTTCTCGTTGCAGAATTTCCCGGCGTTCGTCATGATACCCGTCCGGAAGAAAGGCTTTAAATTCACGCCATGACTGCTCGAATCCCTGAAAAGCACTTTGTAACTCACCAAGATTCCGGAATTGTCCCAGGCTAAGCTCATCAATACGATACGGCTGCTCCTGAATAAACCTGTTGCGCATTTCGGATATCCGATCACCGAGTTGTAAAACCTCCTCATGATCGGCTGTACTTTCCATCCAGGCAAGTATCTGGCCCGCATGGACCTCTTCATTATTATTCACAAGTAGTTTTGTAATTCGACCGTCGATACGACTTTGCAGGATTTGGGGAGCATGAACGGCAGTCAGACGGATGGGAGCCTCGATTACCTCCGGATACCGGATGAAAACGGTTGACAAAAAAATGAACGCCAAAACGACAAAAAAAGCTGTTATCCCCCAGCGTATCAGCCAATGTGGCGGTCTTCCAATAATTTCACGAACCTCTTCACTGCGTACATCCAGCTCGGACCAACTTGTGCTTTGCGAATCATCGGGAGCTTTTTCTACGGTTGACCGGTCATGCGGGATGTCAGGCTGGACCTCTGCCGGGTCCGCTTGCTCAGTGGGTCCGGGTATCGCATCCTTCGTCAGGGTTTCCTGTTCCGTTCGCTTTTCCATCGTTATTTCCCAAGCTCCAGTTGATTCCTGACCAGTTTGTAATAAGCCCCCTGCTTCCCGGTAAGTTCCTCGTGGGTACCCTGTTCCATAATTCGGCCTTCATCCAGTACGACAATATTGTCGGCGTGTTTTACCGTGCTAAGCCGGTGGGCGACCACCACGACGGTCCGGTTTTGAAAAAACTCCTGCATGTTATCCATTATGACCCGTTCATTGTTGGCATCCAGGGCATTGGTCGCCTCGTCAAAGAAAAGAAACTCAGGATCTTTGTACACCGCCCGGGCAATCAGAATGCGCTGATGCTGCCCCTGACTGATCCCGTTGCCTTCAGCTCCGATCTTCGTATTATAACCCAAAGGAAGTGATTCAATGAACGGGCGTATATTGGCCACGTTCACGGCGTGTTCCAGTTTATCGACATCGGGTACTTCCTCGCCCACGGCAATGTTGCGGGCGATATTTTCTGAAAAGATAAACCCATCCTGCATAACCACCCCGCAATGATCGCGCCAGGTACGGGGACTGATATGACGGAAGTTCTTACCCCCCAGTCGAATCTCTCCTTCATCGGGGTGATAAAACTTGAGCAGCAGTTTGATAAGGGTGGTCTTGCCGCTGCCGCTCATGCCTACAAGGGCGGTGGTCTTATATTCCGGAATTTCCAGATCGATATTTTCAAGTACCGGTTTGTTGCCAGCTCCCGGATAGGTAAATGAGAGATTATTGATGATGATATTTTTCCGGGACGGCAAAACATACGTGTACATCTCGGTAGACAATTCTTCGTCATCTTTGCCGTGCACTTCATTCAACCGTTCCATACTGATCAGTGCATCCTGGGTGGACTGGACAAAACCGACCAACTGCTGCACCGGACTGTTCAACTGACCTGCGATATATTGAACGGCCATCATTGCACCGAGAGTTAGCTGTCCGTTTACAACAGCAACCGCGGCAAGAAATGTAATCGCAATATTTTTTCCTTCATTGATAAACATGGCTCCACCTTGCTGAAATTGCTCCAGAGCCAGGTTCTTAATGCGATAACGAAATAACCGGGCCTGCAAACGCTCCCATTCCCACCGCTTGTGCTTCTCGCTGTTGCTGAGTTTTATCTCCTGCATACCCTGAATAAGCTGTACAACTACACTTTGGGTGTCCGAAGAGATACCGAAGCGGCGGTGATCCAGTTCCTTTCGTTTTTTCAGGAAAAGGACAATCCAGATCACATAAACCACACTGCTTACCAGGAACAGAGTAAAAATCATCATATGATAGTAGGCTAATACGATGGAAAAAACCAGCAAAGTGGTAAAGGAAAAGAGCGTATTCAGGGTTTGACTTGTCAAAAAGTTTTCAATGCGGGAATGGTCACCCATCCGCTGCATGATATCGCCCACCATTTTCGTATCAAAAAATGGCATCGGAAGCTTCATCAGTTTGATAAGAAAATCGGATAGAATGGAAACATTAATCCGCGTGCTCATATGCAGCAGAATCCATGAACGGATGAATTCCACGCCGGTCCGTCCCACAAAAAGCATCAACTGAGCGATCAGGATGAGGTAGATGAAATTCAGATCCTGATTCTGAATTCCAATATCGACGACAGACTGGGTAAGAAACGGAAAGATCAGTTGCAGCATACTGCCCAAAAGCAGACCCAGGGCAAGCTGTAATAGCAGTTTCTTATACGGAAGGATATACCGGAACAGGTTGGTAAAATTCAAACGATTACCTTGCTCCCCCTCCAAATCGAAAAATTTGGGAGTGGTTGCAACCAGAAGCACAACACCCGTATTCTGTCCGTTATGCTTATTATTCAACCAGTGCTGCAAAAACTCATCTTTGGAGTAGACTGCTTTTCCTTTTGCCGGATCGGCGATATAAACATTGTTCTTTCTAATCCGATAGACAACTACAAAGTGAACCTGATCCCAGTAAACGATACAGGGCAAATCGGCCTGTTCCTTCAATTGCTCCCAGGTAAGTCGCATTCCAAGGGTCCGGAAACCGATCTCTTCGGCTGCTTCGCTGATTCCCAGCAGTGAAACTCCCTCCCGGTTTATACCGCTCTTCTGACGCAGTGTATCTGTGGAGTATGTACGCCCGTAATAGCCCGCAATCATGCGCAGGCAGGTGGGACCGCAATCCATTTGGTCGAATTGGCGATAATGGGGGAATTGGTTCATATATTTACAAAAAACCTTTTAAACTTCCTCTTTTTCAATCCTGTATCTCACAATTTGCTGTAATCCGGTATCATCGTCAACTTCATGAGAATAAAGATACCCGTTTTTTACTACGATCAATTCAAGGTTGGTGACATCACGGTTCAATCGGTTTCCCGGCCAATCAAATCTTGCCAATAGTTCTCCATTTTCACTCAAAACCAACCATGTGTAATGTTCATCGTCGTCGCTGATCGTTGACACCCAAAGCCGGTTTTCATCATCGGACATCATGAAATGCAAAGCCGGCCAACTCTCCGGAAACTCCGTGCTGCGATACGTTTCTTGTAAGTCAGGCTGATCACTATACAAATCCAGAATCTCGCGTCTATCCAAACTACTTTGATTGTAAGGGTAGTAAAATGCACGTACATAATTCCCCTCAAGATTATATACTTTGATCAAAAACTCTTCCGACCAGGCTGAAAAAATATTTCCATTAGCGGAAATAGCCATAAGTGAACTTCTGATAAATGGTGGGGCCAAAAAATTAATCCCTCCTCCATAGGTACTGACCAAATATTCAACACCTCTTTGTTCGTAAATCAGATCTGAGATGATCTCTCCGTCCTTGTTTAAGAGATAGTGTCGGCTAAAAGTTGGCTCGCCAATTTGATCAGGTTGTGAAATCTGCACAAACCGCTGAAGGATGGTGTTGTCGTCAATAATGAAAAAATGAGTAGGGAATCTGCCGTCTAACTCTTCAATATGGCCCCAATTCTCCGGGTTCAGATTGATAATATGCGTGTGTTCAAAAGAATCCAGTGAAAAAGTGGTTATACGATATAATGGATAGTCATATACATATAGTTGATTCTGATGGATGGCCATTGAATAAATTCCCTGAAACTCGCCTGGTCCCTGACCCTGCCGACCGATGCGCGTTGTTATGCTACCGTCTGGATTGAAAACATGAACCGTATTTTGATGAGTATCCGCGATAAAAACTCGACCCTGGTCGTCAACAACCATATCTCGAATATTCCCAATAAATACATCGTCCGAGTCACCGAAAGATTGATCTCTCGTAAGTTGAATATCGGCTATAGGCTCTGTATCGGCCGTGATTACCGTAAGATTTTCAAGTTCCCGGATGTGTTCGGGGAGTTCGACATCATCATACATCTGGGAACAGTTAGAAAAAATTAAGAGCGGGATTATAAAGTACAAGAAACTTTTATGAATAAAATTCATCCTTACTTTGTGGTATAAACCTAAATTAGGAATAGAATATTTGCTACTTATATCGGCATTAATAATAGAGATGATGTGCCATCTGCAACAATTTGAAACAGGATAAAAACATGATTTTCCAAAACGTGTACATTCTCCACTTTCTGTCATGATTATTATTTCATTATTTATTTTACAACCCATTGTTTTGAATTTACTTTTGTATTTCCTGTTGTTTATTCTTTCTTAGAAGGCTTTGAGAAACCATCATTCAGTTTCTCATGTTAAATTTTGCTACTGTAGCATAGCTGACTAGAGACTTATCGCGGGCATGTTTGCCCTTAAAAAAGCTTGTCAGTCGGCTTTAAAGCTCGAAATATCACTGTTCTTTGACTTATTGGATGTTTCATAGAGCCACCGATCCCACGGATCTGGTTCCATGGACAAGTAAATCATCCTATCCAGGTTCCATCCGATACAGTTGAATACGAACCGCAGACCGTTGCGGGCCTGATTTTTGGCAGCCATGGTCGACAGGCCGGCTTTCGTTTTCATCTGATTATAATTTTAGAATCTAAGTCATATGTAATGCCCCATGTTGATTATAATCATGCTCCTGTGTGGCAGATAGCCGCCATGGTCATTTCATATGTGCGAATGGATGTTCCACGGCTCCACGCACGCCGGACCACTGTTTATTGCGTTTATGCTGTTTTTTGGATAGGGTCTGGCCACGATCCGGCTTTTCCAATACGCCATAATACCAACCATAGCGTCGTGCCGAATACTTGTGACGGACATTGCCATAAGCCTTGTCTCCAAAAAGCGATGCTTCGTCATAGCTGACCAAATGCTCAATTTGAGTGCTGTCATGAACATTTGCAGGAGTAAAGGTGGCCTTGCGGATGATCT
>SLOL01000204.1 GCA_007132495.1 Balneolales bacterium | reverse complement strand
TTCATCCGCTTGACCACCGTCTGCATCAGACCGTTTTCATTCAGTGCTTCAGTTCCCTCATTATCCTTTTTGGATTCCGGCATTTTTACAAACAACAGAACGGCCGGTATCCCCAATTCATGAAGTATGGCCGCCTGCTTGACAGCCAAGTCCGGTGACAACCGAAAATAGTCCGGCATGGAACCGATCGGTTCTTTCACCTCTTTACCCTCGGTTACAAACAGGGGGGCAATGAAGTCTGACGCCGACAAACGGTGTTCAGCGACCATCTTTCTCCGGCCGGAATGAAGCCGGTTTCGACGTCCCCGCACCAGGGGAAAGCCCGATTGGAAATCATTGTCTGGTTTTGTCATGGTTATACTGTCGATGGTTTTGTGTTCAGGATTTAGTGACGGCCGGCATCACTCCAACAGCCATACCGGTCAAAATTATTGTACTATAAATGCGGGTCACACCCAGTCGCGCGGATGCTTCAAAACTTCAACAAGTTCCTCTTCTCTGCTGCCGGCTTCCGGCTGAACATTGTAATCCCAGCGCACCCTCGGCGGCAGGCTCATCAGAATGGATTCGGTGCGTCCACCGGTCTTAAGTCCAAAAAGTGTACCGCGATCATGAATAAGATTGAATTCCGCATAGCGACCGCGCTGCAGTTCCTGGAAATAGCGTTCCTTATCTCCCCATGACTCATCCTTTCTCCGTTCCACCAGTGGCATGTAAGAGGATAGAAAGGCGTCACCGCAGGCTGTAGTAAAATCGTGCCAAAAGCTCAGGTTCTGCTCTTTTTCCGAACGCAGATAGTCAAAAAAGATGCCTCCGATGCCCCGGGCCTCCTCCCTGTGCTCGTTGAAAAAATATTGGTCACAGGCTTTTTTGAAACGGGGATAGAGTTCCGGGTGAAAAAGGTCACAAGCAGCCTTGTATATGTTGTGAAAATGGTGTGCATCTTCTTCAAACAGATAATGCGGTGTAAGATCGGCGCCGCCGCCAAACCAGGCATCGACGGTCTCACCGTCCTCCTCTTCATACAGCTCGAAATAACGAAAATTGGCATGAACCGCAGGAACCATGGGACTGACGGGATGCATAACCAGCGACAATCCGCAGGCGTAAAACCAGCCTTCATCAACACCGAACCTTTTCCGTATCAGCTCCGGAAGCTCTCCGTAAACCGATGAAATATTGACACCGCCTTTTTCAAAAACCGCCCCTTTCTCCATTACCCTCGAACGGCCGCCACCGCCCCCTTTACGGGTCCATTTGTCTTCTCGAAAAGCGCCCTCTCCATCCACCGACTCCAGTTCGGCACAAATCCGGTCCTGGGCTTTGTGAATCCAGTTTGTAAACGATTCTTTAATACTCATTGTCCATAGGTTTTCACAGCATTTACAAACGCTTTTGCATGATTCACCGGGATATTGGGCAGAATTCCATGCCCCAGATTTACAATATAGCGATCTTTACCAAAACGGTCTATCATCCTTTTTACCTGCTTTTCTATTACCGGAACCGGTGATAGCAGGCGACTCGGATCATAATTGCCCTGCAGGGTTATTTCATGGCGGACTGCCTGGCGTGCAAATTCCGGACTGACGGCCCAGTCTACCGATAGTGCCGTGGCGCGAGTCTGACCGGACAGTTGTTTCAGGGCATACCAGGAACCCTTGGCAAACAGAATAAGCGGTGCTCCCTGGACCTCTTCGGTGATCCGCTTCAGATACGGCATAACAAAAATGTCAAAATCATCCGGACCCAGTAATCCTGCCCAGCTGTCAAATACCTGAACGGCATGAACTCCGGCTTCTATTTGTGCATTCAGATATTCAATTATAGCATCGGTCAGCAACGACAGCAGATATGCCGCTGCATCGGGATGGGTAAAACAAAACGCCTTGGCTTTGGCAAAATCCTTGGAGCCACGACCTTCGATCATGTAACATAAAAGTGTCCAGGGAGCTCCCGAGAATCCTATCAGCGGCACTTTTCGATCCAGTCGTTCATTTGTGACGCGAATACCTTCCATAACATAATTCAGGGCCTTTCGGACATCCACAGGACGTACAGCCATCGCCTGTTCAGCACTTTCAATCGGATAATCCAATACAGGTCCGATCCCCGGCTTCATCTCGATATGCCAGCCAAGTGCCCTGGGCACCACCAGAATATCGGAAAACAGTATCGCAGCATCCGGTCCAATCTCATCGATCGGCAGGCAGGTGATCTCGGCTACCAGTTCGGGTGTTTCACACCGTGTGAAGAAATCGTATTTTTCCTGCAGTTTCAGGTAAGAGGGCAGATAGCGCCCCGCCTGGCGCATCATCCAGACCGGCGGACGCTGTACCGGTTGACCGGCTAGCGCTCTGAGATAAAGATCGTTTTTCAGCATGAGAAACGGTTATATAAGGTTAATCATCTCCTCAAAGGAAGGTGACGGGGCAATCCGGGGTTTTCTCCCCGTTACACGTTTTACCGCCTCAGCGGTGGTGGGACCGACAGCAATGGCCTGCCAGTCTCCTTCGGGAAGTCCATACAGGCGCTGAAACTCTGAAACACCATTGGGACTGAAGAATAAAACGGCATCAACCGGACCCTTTACCGGCTCCGGATCCGTAACCGAAGTACTCCGGTAAACCTCCACCTCCGTCATTTCCACATTGAATTTCCGGCAAATTTCCCGCAGTTCCGAGCGCCGGTCGACCGAACAAAAGTGGGCAACGGTCCCGATTCCATCCCTGACCATGCGCAAACCCAGTTCTGTCGCATTATGCTCATCGGCCATGCGGATTTCCGATTTCGGGAAGTTATCCTCGAAAGCTCCCCGGGTTTTCTCACCAACCACATATACAGGCGGGATCTCTGCTGAATCCGCCAACTCCTTCCATATCCGCCACCAGCCCTCGACACCCCTTCGGCTGGTAAAGACCCAGGCATCGGGATGCGGCTCAGAGATCACCGTATCCGTTACAAATTGTGATGGTGTGATCCAGCGATAGTAATATGCGGGACAATCGACCAGCTCGACATCGTGTCTCTGTGCCGACTCGACATCACCCGGGGCCGATGGGCGGGTAGAAACCACCACCCTCTTGTTACACATGAAATCTGCAGCTTTGTCCAATTATCAAGCTCTTTATTTTATGGCCGATGTCCCCTTTTTATCAGATCCCGGATCAGTTCATCCGCTCCGCGTTTCAGGGCTTCATCGGCGGCCCTCCGCCCAAGATCACCGGCTTTATCACGGGTTTCGCTCATTTCAAATTGAATCATTCCTGTTCCGTCGGGGTAAACCGTATTGACCTGTAATCGCACCTTTTTCCCCATAATACCGGCGAGTGCCCCCACCGGCGCGCTGCATCCGCCTTCAAGCGTATGCAAAACATCGCGTTCGATTTTTGTGCACAGGGCCGTATCGGAATCATGTACCCGTCGAATGGATTCCTTAACTTCCCGTGCTGCATCTTTTTTAATCATAACACCCATTGCTCCCTGGGCGGGAGCCGGAAGCATCCAGTCCAGGACCGTTGCAATATGGTGATTCAGGTTGAGGCGCTTGAGTCCGGCGGCTGCAAAAATAGCACCGTCCCAGCTGCTCTCCTCCAGTTTGCGCAAACGGGTCTGGATATTCCCCCGGATGTCGGTCATCTGATGCCGGGGGTAGCGTGCGAGCCACTGTCCGATGCGCCGGTTACTGCTGCTGGCTATCACCGCTTCCGATTGACTGCCTGTCAAGAAAGCGTACTCCTCCTTTGACAGGATATTTCTGTTCTTCGCCGTTTCCCGTTTCTCTTCTTCGGTGGCGGGATCGGTTATTCCGGCTGACCGCCGGGTAACCAGTACATCGGCGGTATCATCACGCCTGCTCACAGCACCCACCTCAAGACCTTCCGGCAGACGTGTGGGAATATCCTTTAGAGAGTGAACAGCGAGATCGATTTCATCGGCAAGAAGTGCATCGTCAAGGGCTTTTGTGAAAACCCCTTTGCCTCCCATCAGCGGTAGCGGCGTATCCAGAACACGGTCACCTTCGGTTTTAACAAAATGCAATTCAACCCGGTAACCCGCTTTTTCCAGTACTTCTGCGACATAACGGGCCTGCCAGGTGGCGAGAATACTGTCCCGCGTCCCTATGCGAAGTGGCTTAACGGTCAACAGGCGACTCCGGTTCCAGTTTGAACATGGAGTGAACAAGGCGCGTAATCTCTTCGGGCGCCTCATGATTTTCTTTCAGGTGATCAATGGAGTGGGCCATGATTTTGTTAACGATGCGCCGGGTAAGGTGATCCACATGTTCGATTGATGAATCGGGTATTTTGCCCCGGAATTTCTCAATTTCGCGAAGGCGAATATCGTGCAGCTTTTCATTCAGTGCCCGGATCGTCGGCACCACCTTCTGTTCGGAGAGCCAGATCCTGAAATTCCCGATCTCCTCATCGATGATCGCCTCCACCTTCGGCACATTCTCCTCCCGGCGTCTAAAAGCTTCGTCGGTGGTATCGCTCAAAAGATCCATATTTACCAGCTCCACATTGGGATGATCCTCCAAAGCGGGATCAATATTTCTGGGCACCGAGAGATCCATCATGACCACCTTTCTGTCGGTGCCGGTCAGCCCGGACAGCTGTTCGCGTCCGATTACCGGCCGGTCGGCGCCGGTGGCGACTATGACAAGATCGGCCTTTGCCAGCTCTTTATTAAGGTTTTCCAGTCCGGAAACCGGAAGCTGAAACCGTTCACCCAGGTTTTCAGCACGCTGCCTGTTCCGGTTCAACAGTGTCACATTCCTGGCACCCATATTCATCAGATTCCTGCAGGTGATTTTGCCGATTTTTCCGGTACCGACCAGCAGAATATTTTTACTTTTGAGCGTTCTCAGGTTTTTTTTGGCAAACTGGACAGCGGCATAGGCCGTGGTTGCGGCACCACTGGCCAGGTCCGTTTCTGAACGGGATCTTTTGTGAGTTCTCAGCACAAATTGCATCAATCGGTGCAAAACGGTATCGGCCATACCCAGTGAGTGGGTGCATTCATAAGCCTCCTTGACCTGTTTAACGATTTGCAGATCTCCAAGGATCTGGGCATCCAACCCGACCGTCACGCGCAGCAGATGCCGTACGGCCTCTTCTCCACTGAACGAAAATCCGAAACGGTCAAACGCTTCGGTATTACCGCCACTGTGTTTAATCAAAAGCTCTGCCAGAATACCGGGCCTGGATGTTCTTGCAAACACTTCCGTCCGGTTGCATGTCGAAATGATGATAACATCCCGGAGGCCGATAATTCGGGCGTCCTCCAGATAAGCCTTTTTGTGCTCCGGGGAGAGGCTGAAGCACTCCCGGAGCGCCACGTCGGCTTTCCAGTGGTTGATTCCGACCGCGGAAAATTCGTCTATCTGCGGAGTTATTGCTTTCATTCCGTTATGAAATATTCCAGCACGTTACGTTACAATGCCATTTTAAATTTATCAGACGCCGGTTACAGGGATGCTTTATCCATCTGTGCCGTATCACCAACAATATGGCCAATTTTCAGAGAAATTTCATCCTCTAATGCGGCCATAAAATCGGGATGATCATTCAATCCCCTGCTGATCACCAGTTTGTCCACTTGCTTGTTCCGATTATCAATCTCCTCGCGGAGTTCAATATCCAGTTCATGAGCAGTTTCTATATGATCCGTCACAAAAGCAACGGGAACAAGGATCATATGTTTTATGCCATATTCAATCAGTCGAAACACCAGGTCCTCGGTGTTAGGCTGGGTCCATTTCGAGGGTCCGACCCGTGATTGATATCCCAGCCAGTGGGTTTCCCGGTGATTGCGGATTTTCATGACAGCTTCCACGGTTTCCTCGATATGTCGGGTATAAGGATCTCCTTTCTCAACTTCACTCAACGGAGTTCCGTGGGCTGTAAAAACGAGATGAACTTTCCGGCGTTCATCTTCGGTAAAATCTTCCTGCAGACGCTCATCAATACGTTGATTCAACGCGGACAGGTACTTTGGATTGAGATGGTACTGTCCGATCATATACTCCTGCCATCCGGGTGCTTTCCCCTGAGAAATACGTTTATTGCGTATATTTTCCCAGTTCCGATAGCTGCTTCCGGTGGTAGTGAAAGAGAAATGGGGATAGAGCGGAAGCAACACCAGATGCTCGATCCCGTCTTCCAGGACTTCATCAAAAATATCGTAGTCAAACGGCACCCAATAACGCATGGCGGTGTAGACCTTGACCGAATGATCCGGCCAGGATTTTTTCAGCTGTTTCTCCAGAGATCTGCGTTGCAACTCCGTTAACGGATTGATAGGAGAGCAGCAATCGGAAGCCACTTTGTTTTGCCTGTTGGGACAATATTTGCTTCCCCGGCATCCATTCGGGCAGCCGTTGATCTCCCGGTATTTGTCGGCCACCCCCTTGTAGCGATACTTGGCAATTATTTTGGCCAGCCGTTTTTGAAATCCGCCACCACCCAGATTGATGATATCCCGATCGCCGAACAGATTCTCCAGAAAGGACCGAACCGCCGGCTCCGATGTCGGTCCACCAAGATTCATTAAAACAACTCCGATTTTCTTACCAGACATTAACGGAAGACGGTTTGTATATGGGTTAAAATATGATTGCCGGGCTTTATAACGGGAAACTGACCCGGCAAAGCGGCAGTCATCTATCCTGAAAGGGGTTGCACCCCGAAAGCAGCGCGGAAGATAAGCATATTACCGGAAAAATGCATTTCTCCCGGGCCTACTTTCCGGTCACTGCCTCACTGACGGATGAAGATTTTTCTTTGGAGGTATGATATGACCGGCTATCTGTCGTCATCTCGGCCTTTTGCAGATGAAAGGAGAAACGGCTGCCTTTGCCGACATCACTCTCCACCTGAATGTCGCTTCCATGTGCCATCAGTATTCCTTTGACGACAGACAGTCCCAATCCTGTTCCTCCTTTATCGCGGGAACGCGCTTTGTCAGTCCGATAAAACCGGTCAAAGAGTCTTGGCCAGTGCGCTTCCGGAATTCCAATACCCGTATCCCGGACGGCCACCTCCACCATATCACCGATATCACGGTATGTCACGGAAATGGTTCCGTGGTTGGTGAATTTTATCGCATTGGACACCAGGTTATCCAATACCTGTTCGATTTTTTCCGGATCGGCCTGAACCAGGCAGTCGTGATTGTCAATTTCCAGCTTCAAACCTTTGCTTTTGGCATTGTGATGATACCATTCCGATACATTGCCGGCGATATCCGCCAGGTTTGCATGTTTGTGCAGAACGAAGTTCTCATCCGAGTCAAATCGCTGCAAGGTCATCAGATCCTTGAACAGGCGATCTATTCTTTGTGCCTGGGACCGGAGGTTTTTAACATATTTTTGACGTTTCACGGCATCCAGGTTGGGCAATTCGAGCATCTCCATAGAGCCCATGATCGTATGCAACGGATTCCGAACTTCATGCGTGATATCGGCGAAAAACTGCCGCTGTTTTTCATTCAATTTCTGGAGATGGTCATAGTCGGCGCGCAGCTTCTGGGCCATCTTATTCACCGAATCGGCCAGTGTGCCGATTTCGTCCCTTCTTTTAACCCGGATCACGTGTCCGGTATCTCCACGGGCGATACGCTCCACATCACGGGTCAGCTTCAACAGCGGTCTCGCCATATAGTGGGCCAGCATGACACTTAAAACCAGGATCACAATTATGGATACCCCCAGTCCAATCAGAATAATTGAACGAATATCGGCAATAGCCTGGAATACCCGGCTTTTTGACTGACTGATCACGAAAAAACATGCATCATTTCTGCTGTTTTCGATTCCGGCATAAACCCAGATGTACTCATCGTCTTCTTCATTTATCGTCTGCTGCACCTGTTCATCGCCAAGCAGCTGCTGCACTTCATCGGGACGCAGGTGCAAGTGAGGTGAGCGCTGAGTGCCTGCAGGATAAGCGGCAAGCATCGTTCCATCGGAATCATAAAGGGCGATATGATATTCGGTGGCACGGCCGACCCGCTCCAGTTCATCCTGCAGCTCCGCTCCTCCGGGCAGAAACTTGAGCGTATGCATCATCCACAGACTGTCGTTTTCCATATTGGCGACCGCCTGATCCAGCATGTAGGCCCTGATATAGAAGAGCGCATAAGCGCTCCCGGTAGTCACCGTAATAATCAGGATGACGGTAAGCATCCAGCCCAGTTTGGAACGTATGTTCATCAGGAGAAAGCCAGTTCTTTATTCAATCCATACCCCATGCCCCGGTAGGTTTTGATCAGCTCGCCATCTTCCCTGAGCTTGAGACGCAGGTTCTTGATATGCACATCAACCGTCCGGTCAAATACGTACTTTTCTTCGTCGGTAATGTATTCGAGTATTTCCTGGCGGGTATAGACCCGTTTGGGATTCTCGAAGAAAAGTTTCAGCAGCTTGAACTCGGTATTGGTCAGTTCAATTTTCTCTCCATTCTGCCATGCTTCCATATTCTCCGGAGCGACGTATACACTCCGGTAGGAGATCCAACTGCCCTTTTCTCTCGGACGCCGGCGTAACAGCGACTCAACATGAGCCTTGATCAGATTGAGACTCGCCGGCTTGGGGATGTAGTCATCGGCACCCAGTGAGAGACCCGCTATCTCATCCTTCTCCTGGTCTTTGGCCGTCAGAAAAATAACCGGGACATCGCTCAATACGGGATGTTTCCGCAGATATTCACATATCTCGTACCCGTCCATATCGGGCACCATGATATCCAGAATCGCTAGATCGATCTCCTGCGCATTCTGATCAATCAAAGAGATGGCTTGCTGTCCCTCTTCGGCCAGCAGTACTTTATAGTCATGCATTTCGAGATAGTTCGAAAGCATTTCAGCCGGTTCGGCTTCGTCTTCGACAATTAGAATCGTGCGTTTAAAATTCAAAATAATGTTCCTTTTGTGAGGCTCAAATCATCACCGGATATCCCCGGTAATCAAATTCATCCATATATAAAATCAATAGTATCAGATGCTAATATACAAATTTTTTATTTTCCGTTAAATGCCACAAGATTTGCAAACCTGCAACTACCCATCTCCCGGATGGTTGCAATAACAATAATATATTGGAAAACCCGGCAGAACGGGTATTCAGATCAGGTTTTCCGGCTTAACTTTGTTTGCCGGTTCCACACAATAACATGAAAAATTACAAAAATCAGAAAAATTATGGAAAACAGGAAAAGGTAATCAAACAATAAAGCAATTGGGTTATCTTCAAAATCCTGCCAGATATCAAAAATAAATATTTCAACAAACAATATCACAAGCGGCAAGAAGAATGCCATTTTCAGGCTTTCCCAAAAAACATAATTCCACTTTCTTCCATTTTCCCCTTTCTTCGGACCCTCTTCGCTCCATGGCTTGTTCCAATCCATTGCACCGGCAATCAGTATGTATAAAATTATTTTTGATCCAATCGGGTATCCCCTTGTTATCGACCCGTTTCTGCCCGGTAACTACATCAGCCGGCGTCTCTTGTTCAGAAACGCCAATAACGCGTAATCAAACGGCTCCTGTGTATCAACCTCCTCATACATAATATGGGCTTCATTGCAGGTAATGCGGAAATCCTTTGAATATTTCGCCATCTTTTTCTGGTATTCTCTGCGTATTTGACGCGGAATCACATCCATTTCACCGCCGGTTTCCAGATCCTGAAAAACAAAACGGTTATCGGGAAAATCCAGCTCGCGTTCACTTCGTTTTTCCAGTAAGTGAAACAGTATGACTTCATGCTTTTTATGTCGAAGGTGTTTGAGGGCCGATATCAGCTCTTCCTGCTTCTGCACGTTTTCAAACAGGTCGGTGAAAATGATCACCAGGCTGCGGCGGTTGATCCGTTCAGCCAACTGATGTATCGCATCAGCCGATGCTGTTTGCCGTTTTTCCGGCACATCCGCATCATAATCATCTAATATATGATCCATTTTTTTGTAGAGATGCAGCAAATGGGAATAGGAAGATTTGGCCGGCAGAATCTCTCCGATCTCCCGATCGAAGGGCACCAGACCGCATCCATCGCGCTGCCGGTGCAGCATATAGGCTATGGCTGCTCCCAGGTGAACCGCATAGCGCAATTTCGACCACTCTGCAAAATACCTGAACTGCATCGAACTGCTTACATCAAGAAGCATGTAACACCGAAGATTCGTCTCTTCCTCATACTGTTTAACATAAAAGCGTTCTGTCTTGCCATAGACTTTCCAGTCCAGGTGCTTCAGTTCATCGCCGTGATTGTATGGGCGGTGTTCGGCAAATTCGACACTGAAACCGTAATACGGACTTTTATGCAATCCGCTTATGAAGCCTTCCACAATCTGGCGGGCTTTGATGTCCAGTGGTGTCAGTCTGTTGAGCAGTTCAGGTGTAAGTAACATGAAATTAGTTTACTGGAATCTCTATAAAAAAAACAGCCATATTATGACCGGGATCTGATTCTCTATCGAAATCCAACGCTATCGGTGTACAACACTCAAACTTCTGTAAAGTTTTTTTATTTTGGAGGCAAACCAAACTACCAACGGAACCAACCGCCCCATGTCAACCCTCATTACCAAAACCGAGCAGCTTAAGCCGGCCCTGGATGATGCAGATCCGATGCCGGTTCCAACCGATGCCCTGATGGTAACGCCGGAACACTTTTCGGTTGACTACATCATTAATCCTCACATGGCGGGTAATATCGGCACTGTGGACAAAAAAAAGGCCCGGTGGGAATGGGAGGTTGTACGGGACAAGTTCCGGAATATCGGGATAACGGTTCATGAGCTGCCCGGGCAACCCGGGCTGCCCGACATGGTCTTTTCAGCAAACCAGAGCCTCCCCTACGTGGATACCGCCGGACGCAAACACGCCCTGATGAGCATCATGCATTCCGAACAACGCAAAGAAGAGGTTGCCTATGTAGAGCGTTGGTACCGGCAAAACGGCTATAACATACATTATCTCGATGCTGACCTCATTCCCGATTTCGAGGGGATGGGTGATGCCGTCTGGCACTTCCGGAAACGATTGCTTTGGGGAGGCTACGGGTACCGGTCCTCTCAGCTGGCTTATGAGACCATTTCAGATCTGTACGGCGTACCCGTTGTTATGCTTGAACTCATCCATCCCTCTTTTTATCATCTCGATACCTGTTTTTGTGTTCTTGACACCGACTCTGTCCTGATTTATCCCAAAGCGTTCACCTCCGACGGGCTGGAATTGATCCACACGGCCTTCAAGCATGTCATCGAGGCCCCGCAACATGAAGCGGAAGAGCTGTTCGCATGCAATGCAACCTGCCCTGACGGACGCAACGTCATTATCCAGAAAGGATGTAAAGAGGTCAATAAAAAATTAAAAAAGTACGGCTATGCCTTTCATGAAGTGGATACCTTTGAATTTCTCAAAAGCGGGGGAAGCGTCTTCTGTATGAAGTTGCTGTTATGGTAGATTTTGCATAAACATATACATTGAATTAACACCAAGCATACGGAAGTAAATGAGTATCAAACCTGGAGCCCCTCCCAAAAAAAGAGACTGGTTCACCCGTTTTCTGGATGTCGTCGAATGGCTCGGAAACCTGCTCCCCCACCCTGTTACCCTGTTCGCCCTTTTTGCAACCGGTGTGGTGCTGATCAGTGGTCTCGCCGAATATCTGAACTGGGCGGTTCCCGATCCGCGTCCCGAAGGTGCCGCCGGCCGCTCCCCTGACGGTATGATTGAAGCAGTAAGCTTGCTGAATGGTGATGGGTTGCGTATGATCCTCGAAAACCTGGTCTCCAATTTCACCGGTTTTGCCCCACTCGGCGTGGTTCTGGTAGCCCTGTTGGGAGTCGGGGTGGCCGAACACTCCGGCCTGATCAGTGCTGTTATCCGGGGGATCGTCCTTAAAGCCGCTGCTGTAAAACCGATGATACTGGACAGCACAAGCGGTCTTACTACCCCGCAAAAGATCAGCTACCACCTCCGGCGACCTTTTGCAACGCTTCTGGAACCCAGAATCCTTGTGACGGTTGCCGTTGTCTTTACCGGAATCGTTTCAAATACGGCATCCGAATTGGGCTATGTAGTACTGGTGCCGCTGGGCGCCGTGGTATTCCTGTCGCTGGGCCGCCATCCGCTGGCCGGCCTTGCAGCGGCTTTCGCCGGTGTCTCCGGGGGATACAGCGCCAATCTGCTGCTTGGAACCATTGATCCCCTGTTGGCGGGACTCACCCAGGAAGCGGCACAGCTCGTGGACCCCGGTTATATGGTTCACGCCGCCGTCAATTACTACTTCATGTTTTTAAGTGTTTTTCTAATCACCGCCGTCGGAACCTGGGTAACCATTAAAATCGTGGAGCCAAAGCTGGGCCCATACGATCCCGCAATCGCCATGGAAGATGTCAGCGACGAGCAGTCCATGGAACCGTTGAGCAAAACCGAAAAAAAAGGACTCTTGTGGACCGCTGTCACCTTTCTGATCTTGCTTGTAGTGCTCGCCCTCGGTGTCGTCCCCGAAAACGGGGTGCTTCGCAATCCTGAAACCGGTGAAGTCCTCAACTCCCCGTTTCTCAACGGTATCGTTGCCATCATTTTCATTGTATTTCTTATCCCCGGTTTTGTCTACGGAAGAGTGACCGGCACCATGAAATCCGACAGAGACATCATAGACGGAATGGCCAAATCGATGTCGACTCTTGGACTCTACATCGTGATTGTCTTCTTTGCATCCCAGTTTGTAGCCTTCTTCGGCTGGACCAACCTCGGTCAGATTGTGGCGGTTACCGGTGCTACATTCCTTGAAAACATCGGACTCACCGGACCACTGGTCTTTGTTGGATTTATCATGGTCTCCGGTTTCGTCAATCTCATGCTCGGTTCGGCTTCGGCCCAATGGGCGGTTACCGCACCGGTCTTCGTTCCCATGCTGATGCTTATCGGCTACAGTCCGGAAGTGATCCAGGCAGCCTACCGAATCGGCGACTCGGTCACCAACCTAGTCACCCCGATGATGAGTTACTTTGGACTTATTCTCGCTTTTGCCAACAAATACGACAAAAACCTGGGCATCGGCACCATTATCAGCACCATGCTGCCCTACAGCCTCTTCTTCTTCATCAGCTGGGTCATCCTTTTCTATATATGGGTATTCGCTCTCGGTATGCCTGTCGGACCGGAAGCTGCAACCTACTACACCCCCTGAATATTTTTGCAATAAAAAATTTTCCGGAAAACAAATTCTTGTTTATATTAAACAGATTTTTAAGGGCTGCTTATTTTTGCGACGAACACCCCATTCAGATTGTATCTGACCATTATGCATAGACCCAAAATATTGGCCACAATACCAACGATAGATACGATTTTGACAAAATCCGGCTCTGGCTATTCCAGTGTCGGATTTTTTTTGACCTGCCGTCCGATAACATCTCCCACTAAAACGCATTATTGACTCCATGCATCAACCCAAAACTGAAAAAGCGATACTTGCCCTGGCCGACGGTACTGTGGTACACGGGTTCGCTATCGGATATAAAGGGACAACCGGTGGCGAATTGTGCTTCAATACCAGCATGACCGGATATCAGGAGGTATTTACCGACCCCAGCTACCATGGTCAGCTTATGATGATGACCTATCCCCATATCGGCAACTACGGGGTCTCTTCCCGCGATGATGAAGCACGCAAAGTGATGGTATCCGGGGTGATTGTCCGGGCTTTTTCTCATCATTACAGCAATCCCGCCGCCGATGGTGATCTTGACAGCTACCTCAAACGCAACCAAATAGTGGGTATCACCGGCATCGATACCCGGAAGCTCGTTCGACATATCCGTGAAAAAGGTGTACTGAATGCTGTGATCAGCAGCGAATCCGATGATGCGGATGCCATGGTCGATAAAGCGAAAAAATGGCCATCGATGAGGGGACTCGAACTGGCAAGCAAAATTTCCACCAATGAGCCCCAGACATTCAAACCCGGCCAGCACGAATTCTACCGGCCGGTTATCTCCCAGGCCAAAGAAGATTCCATCGATCCGAGTGTCATTTCATCGCCGGCATTAAAAACATCAGAAGAAAAGACAGAAGATAAAGGGGACAGCATCCTCCCCGAATCCCTGCCTGATGCCGGTCACAGCCGCAAACCGGTCACCCGCACCCTGTTTAAAGTAGCGGCCATAGACTACGGCATAAAACAAAACATCATCAACAGCCTGGTTCAGCGAGGTTGTATGGTCCGGGTCTTTCCGGCAACCACCGACTTTGAAACGATCAGTGAATGGGCTCCTGATGCCTTTTTCTTCTCGAACGGACCGGGCGATCCCAATCCGATGGACTATGCGCTGGAAACCGTTCGAAAGGCAAAAGAGACGGGAAAACCGATGTTTGGCATCTGTCTGGGTCATCAACTGCTGGCCATTACCGAAGGTATGGGTGTCATGAAGATGTTTGTCGGACATCGCGGCGCCAACCAACCGGTGAAAAACCTGAAACGTGGACGCGTAGAAATTACCACCCAGAATCACGGTTTTGCCGTGGATCCCGATACGGTATCCGCTGATGCCGCGGAAATCACACATCGCAACCTTAACGATGGTACTCTGGAAGGCCTGAACTTCAAACGCTTCAACGGCTTTGGCGTGCAATACCATCCGGAAGCCTCTCCCGGTCCGCATGACTCTTCTTATCTGTTCGACGAGTTTGTCGAGCGTATCCGGAAATTCAAAGAACAAAACGGGTCTTAACACCATGCCCAAAAGAACCGATATCAACACCATTTTATTAATAGGGTCCGGTCCCATTGTCATAGGCCAGGCCTGTGAATTCGACTACTCAGGAACCCAGGCCTGCCGGTCTCTTCGCGAGGAGGGGTACCGGGTGGTACTGATCAATTCCAATCCGGCCACCATCATGACCGACCCGATCATGGCCGATGCCATCTATCTCAAGCCGCTCACCACAAAATCGATCCGCGAGATCGTGGAGCTTGAAAAGCCCGATGCCGTCCTGCCGACCATGGGCGGGCAAACCGCCCTCAATCTGGCGCGGGATCTGCATTTGGATGGTTACTGGAAGGAAAAAGGGATTGAAATCATCGGGGTTGATATCGAGGCAATCGATATCACCGAAGACCGGCAGCAGTTTCGGGACCTGATGGAGCGAATCGGAGTGGATCAGTGCAAGAGCCGTACCGCCAAGTCTCTGCTTGATGCCAAGGAAATTGTGCTGGAGCTGGGCGGACTCCCTGTGGTTATCAGGCCGTCTTTTACCCTTGGTGGAACCGGAGGCGGTATTGTCTGGACCGAGGATGAGTTCGAACGCAAAGTGCTGCGGGGGCTGGAACTGAGTCCCATCCACGAGATCCTGCTCGAGGAGTCCATCTTTGGCTGGAAGGAGTACGAACTGGAGTTGCTGCGTGACAACAACGACAACGTCGTCATCATCTGTTCGATCGAAAACTTTGATCCGATGGGGGTACACACCGGCGACTCCGTGACCGTGGCCCCGACTCAAACCCTGACCGACAAACAGTACCAGCTGCTTCGTGATGCTGCCATCCGGATGATGCGATCGATCGGCACTTTTGCCGGCGGTTGTAATGTACAGTTCGGAATGGAGCCGGGCACCGACCGTCTTGTTGCCGTTGAAATCAATCCCAGAGTAAGCCGCTCTTCGGCACTGGCTTCCAAGGCCACCGGCTATCCGATAGCCAAAATCGCCTCCAAACTGGCAGTGGGATACAACCTTGATGAACTGGAAAACCAGATCACCAAAACCACATCGGCCTGCTTCGAACCTTCACTTGACTATGTTGTCGTCAAGGTACCGCGGTTCAATTTCGAAAAATTCCCCGGTGTGGATGAAGAGCTGACCACCCAGATGAAGGCGGTGGGTGAAGTCATGTCCATAGGCCGTACCTTCCCTGAAGCACTGAATAAAGCGTGGCAATCACTGGAGATCGGCCGCGGCGGACTCGGTGCCGACGGATATGAGGAAATCGACCGCGAAGAGGTCCGGAAAAGGTTGCTTAAGGCCTACTGGGACCGCAGCCTGCAGGTGCGAAATGCCTACAAACTCGGGACCAGTACCGAAGAGATCCACGATGTCACAAAAATTGATCCCTGGTTTCTCGAACAGATTCAGTATCTGGTGCGGCTTGAAAACCGGACTGAAGGCCAGACCCTGTACACGATACGGGAAAGCGATATGCGCGAGCTGAAGCAGGCCGGATTTTCGGATCGCCAGATTGCCTGGCTGTTGAGTCAAAGTGATGTGGAGAATGTCACCGAATCCAGTGTCCGTGAAAAACGGGAAAAGATGGGGATCAAGGCGGTTTTCAGAATGGTGGATACCTGTGCCGGCGAGTTCCCGGCATCGACACCCTACTATTACTCCTGTTATGAGGATGAAAATGAAAGCGAAGTCACCGGCCGTAAAAAAGTACTGATTCTGGGAAGCGGGCCGAACCGGATCGGTCAGGGTATCGAATTTGACTACTCCTGTGTACATGCCGTACTGGCTTCCAAAGAAATGGGGTACGAGACCATTATGGTGAACTGCAATCCGGAGACAGTCTCAACCGATTTCGACATAGCCGACAAGCTTTACTTTGAACCGGTTTTCTGGGAGCATGTGTACAATATTATTCAACACGAAAAACCGGAAGGAGTCATCCTGCAGGTGGGCGGCCAGACGGCGCTCAAACTGGCCAAACAACTTACAGAGAACAATATCCGTATTTTCGGTACCCCTTTCGAGATGATGGATCTTGCAGAAGACCGCGGCAAGTTTTCCGAAACCCTGCTCCGTCTGAATATTCCGTTCCCTGCCTACGGCACGGCATTTACAACAAACGAAGCTTCAGAAATTGCCGACCGAATCTCCTACCCGGTATTGCTCAGACCAAGTTATGTGCTGGGCGGTCAGGGCATGTGTATTGCCGTCAAGAAAAATGAGCTGGAGGATCATGTCCGCACACTTTTGAAAAGCCATCCCGAAAACGAATTTCTGATCGATCATTTTCTGGAAGATGCCATCGAGGTTGACTTCGACTCGATATATGACGGAGAACAGCTCCACATCTGCGGTATCATGCAGCATCTGGAACCGGCCGGAGTTCATTCAGGCGACTCAACCGCTGTGCTCCCTCCCTATTCGCTGGGCGACCGGGTCATTGATACCATGAAGGACTATCAGTTGAAAATCGCCAAAGCCCTCAATGTGCGCGGTTTTATTAATGTTCAATATGCCGTTAAAGGCTCCGAGGTCTACGTCATCGAAGCCAATCCCCGCGCCACCCGTACTATCCCGTTTGTAGCCAAGGCTACCGGGCGACCTGAGGCCGATATCGGCGTAAAAGTAATGCTCGGTGCCAAACTCAGTGAATTTGACCTGGAATCCAAACTTACCTGTTACGCCATCAAAGAACCGGTATTCCCGTTCGATAAATTCCCTGAAGTCAAAAAAGAACTAGGGCCGGAGATGAAGTCCACCGGTGAAACCATCTATTTTCTGAAAGACTTTGATGACGAGCATTTCCGGAAACCGTTTGAGTTCAAGAATATGTATCTTAGCAGATAGGAAGAGTTGCACTGATTGGCATCCTGGTTTATATGTTTATAGTTTTAATTTCAAACGGACACATGTAGGGCCAAGACGATTATAATCATTCCTCTTGTGTGACGGATTGCCGTCATTGCCACTTCAACTGCAAAGCTATCGTTATTCCCTGATACGGGTAACATCTTTTTTGTGTAACAACCTTTTACGGCAGCCCATCGGCAAACCATCTTTTCCATGCAAAAAAACCTCATCATCGCTTTCGGGGGGATATCACCCGAACATGAAGTATCGGTATTGACCGCCATTCAGGCAGCCTCTGCTCTGGAAAGCAGCAACTGGAATCTTATTCCGTTATATATCACCAAAACCGGACGATGGCTTACCGGCTTGCATTTGCTGGATCTTGAATCCTATAAAGAGCTTCGTCAGGCGGAAGAAAAAGGAACACCATGCCACTTTTCAATGACCGATAGCGCGCAATCCGAACTGGTTGCCCGACCCGAAAGCTGGTTGTCACGGACTCAACATACCCGAATCGATGCTCTTTTATGTGCCTTTCATGGTGCGGAAGGTGAAAATGGATCCTTTCAGGGACTGTGTGAAACGTATAATATTCCCTACACCGGGTCGGGAGTCGCCTCATCGGCGCTGGGCATGGACAAAAGATTGACCAAGGAACTCTGCCGCCATCATCATATACCGGTCGTCGATGATGTCCATATTGAGGAAGAGGAGTGGGTGCAACGGAAACAAAAGCTACTGGAAAATTGTGAAAAACCTGGCTATCCGCTGTATGTGAAACCGGTCACTTTGGGAAGCAGCATCGGGGTGCAACGTGTCAACAACCGACAGGAACTCACCGATGCGGTGGAAGAGTCATTCCGCTACGATACAAATCTGCTGGTTGAGAAAGCCGTGCACCCGCTCACCGAAATAAACTGCTCGGTACTGGATGGAGAGACAGAACTAAAAACCAGCGTGTGCGAGCAGCCGCTTGGTAAAGAAGAGCTGCTCTCCTTTGAAGACAAATACATGCAGGGTGATGCCAAAGGGATGGCTTCGGCAAGCAGAAAAATACCGGCTCCCATCTCATCAGAAAAAACCGAAACCATTCAAAACCTGTCCCGGCAGATCTTCAAGCTGCTTGGATGTTCCGGGGTCGCAAGACTCGATTTCCTGATTCATTCTGATACCGGTGAAATCTTTTTTAATGAAATTAATACAATCCCCGGCTCGTTTTCCTTTTATTTATGGGAAGCTTCCGGTTTGCATTTCGACCGTTTACTGAATGAACTGATAGCGGCATCCTTGAAACATCATCGAAAAAAAAACAGCCGGGTACGATCCCATGAAGTGAATTTACTGAGCCAAAAAGCCGTTAAGGGGCTCAAGGGCCTCAAAGGCAACAAATGACAGAATTCAGAAAACAGAAAACAGAAAACCAATTGACATCATTATCCGGCAACACCGACACAAATTCCAACTGCTCTGAACCCTGAACTCTGTATACTGTATTCTGTATGCTGAACTCTGTATCCTGAACTCTGAACTCTGTATCCTGAACTCTGAACTCTGTATTCTGTATTCTGAACTCTGTATTTTTCATTAGCGGTCATCCTTATGCGAAACTTCTCTATTTATCCGGGCACCAGTGACTCCGCTACGAGAGGCCGGACTTCACTGTTGATGCTGCTTGTGATGCTGTTATTTGTCTCATCCTGTGGTCCCACTACAGAGACGGTTGTTGTGGGCGAACGAGCCAGGGCCATTGAAAACGGGGATGATGAGGAGACTATAGAATCAGAAGAGGAGATTCGTGTTCTGAAAGCAGGTGAGGTAAACCGAATTCAAAGTTTCGACCCCCTTTTCGCGCTCAATACAGCTACTAAAAGGACCATCATGCTTACGTATGAGGGACTGGTGCGATTTGACGAAAATGACGAAATCGTTCCTGCTGCAGCTGCCCGATGGGAGGTTTCGGACGACTCGCTGACATATACGTTCGAATTGCGGGACGATCTGTACTTTCATGACGACCAGAGCTTTGCCCAGGGGCGTGGCCGACGCGTCAACAGCAATGATGTTGTCCGACTATTTGAACGAATGGCCTCCCGGGATGTCCCCCCGAATGCAGCCGAAATGTTTCTTGATGTGATAGCGGGTTTTGAGGCTTATTATCTGGAACAACGGGAGATCTACTTTGAACATGACCGGGAAATCCGGGAAATAGACGGTATCGAAGCAGTCGATAACAACACCATTGCTTTTCACCTTTTAGAAACGGATCAGGATTTCCTGGCCAGGCTGGCTTCACCTTATGCCGTACTATACCCCTTTGAACCGTTCCGCTTTCGTGAGGAGGGACTTCACCGCCGACCTGTCGGGACAGGTCCATTCCAGCATGAATCCACCATCGGTGACAGCCTTCATATCTTTTTACGCAATGATTCCTATCACAAAACAAACGAACAGGGGCAACAACTTCCCAGGGTTCATCGCCTTGAACTTCTGAATATCACCAACGAGACAAGGCTTTTCACCCATTTTTCGAGAGAACGATTGAATATGATCATGGATCTGGGTCCGGAAAGTGTCAAAACACTGTTAGGCAGTACCAATCAGCTTCAGGAACAGATGAATGACCTTTACCGACTTGAAGTGTTGGACAATCCGGATCCGATTATCCTTCAATATAATGCAGAGAACCGTTTCGGACTTGGCCGGGCGGATGCCGCCGCCGTGATCCGGCATGTCGATCAGGATATCCTTCAAAGTTCCCTGGGCTACCCATCACTGGAAATCACCTATCAGGAGACGGAGTTTACACAGTCCAACATCGGAAGAACCTTTCAGAGATTCGGCGTTGATCAGCCGTATCAACTCTCATTTGCATACAATCAGGATGTTATGCCCCGTATATTAAGCGAGAGTATCTATGAGACCATCGACAGCAATCTGCAAGTCGAACTGATGCAACGTCGGGTATTCAGCAGGGATATCATGCTCTATCTTGACTATCTGCAAACCCATTTTCCCGGAAGAGAACCTGATCAGCATCCCCGGGAAATCCTGCGCATCGAAACCGACCGCTACATGATTTTCGATCAATCAACGAATGGTGTCCGGACCAACAGTCTTGGCTGGTGGATTAACCTGAACCATGCAAACGTACTGGAAGACGCTCCTCTCTGAGTAATATCGCGTGCGTAATCTTTCAAACTATTGCATATTTGCCTATATTTGGAGCATCTTCGCAACGATCACGTACGGCACCTCATGCATCTGTCCCTTCTCTTCAATCCCACCAATTCACTGGCCGTATCTACGGTCGGGGAGCTGTATGATTATGCCGAAAAGTTGGGTTTATCCCTCCATATGAGTGAACAGAATTTTGCAAAGATTTCCAATGGGCTAAAAAAACCTCATATTCATCTGCACAAAACAGATCATGAGGTCTTATTGCATGGAGAGATTACGGTTGCCATCGGGGGAGACGGCACCATTCTCAGGGCTGCCGATCTTGTCAGATCCGTTAAACACCCTCTTTTGGGCGTTAATAGCGGCAGACTCGGATATCTGACAAATACCCAGCGTAATAATCTGGAATCGGCTCTTCACGATATTATGGAGGGAAATTATGATTTGGATAAACGTTTTTTTATTGAAGCAGAATTCAGCAATGGTGACATTTTCTACGCCCTGAATGAATTTGTCTTCTCCCGGGGAAGAACTGTCTCCATGATCACACTTACAGCCGAATATGATGGTGCCTTTATCAACCGGTATTGGGCCGATGGGGTCATTGTATCCTCTCCTACCGGATCCACCGCCTACAACCTGTCGACTGGAGGACCGATCGTTCTGCCTCGCACCAATGTGATCGTATTGACACCCATAAATCCTCATACGCTGACTACCAGGCCGCTGGTTTTGCCGTCCTGCAAAAACCTGACAATAAAAGTGGAACCAATAGACCAAGAAGTATTATTTTCCGGGGATGGAAATAATTATGAACTGCTCGAAGATTCCCCAGTAGTAGACATTCGGCAGTCACCACAATATATTCAACTGATTACATTATCGGGACAAAGCTATTTTGAAACCCTGCGAAGCAAACTTATGTGGGGTGCCGATGTACGTGATAAGCGTTGATATTATTAAATGCAAAAAGTAACCTTGAATCACTAAACCATTACTTATTATGAAGATTACAGTTGTTGGAGCCGGTGGTAACGTCGGATCAACCGTTGCACTCACCATCGCTCAAAGAGATTTTGCCAAGGAAGTTATTGCCGTTGACCTCGAAATCAAAAAAGACGATAAAAAGTTCTATCCTTCCAAAGGTCGCGGTCTGGATCAATGGCAAACTTCGCCTATCCTGAATTTTGACACCCGGGTTAAAGGTACCGTGGATTATGCCGATACGGCCAACTCCGATATTTGTGTCATCACAGCCGGACTGCCACGCCGTCCGGGTATGAGCAGGGATGATCTGTTAAGCGCCAATATGAATATCGTCAAGAGTGTGACGGAAAAGCTCGTTGAACAATCTCCCGATACCATCATCGTAGTTGTATCCAACCCGCTCGACCTGATGACTTATGTTGCATATAAAGCAAGCGGTCTACCGGCTGACAGAGTGGTTGGCATGGCCGGTATTCTGGACACTGCCCGTTACCGGGCTTTTCTCGCCGAGGAACTGAACCTGTCACCGAAAGATATCCAGGCTCTTATCCTTGGTGGACATGGCGACTCCATGGTTCCTCTGCCCCGTTATACTACGGTTTCCGGGATTCCGGTCACCCATTTTATCGGCAAAAAGAAACTGGATGAAATCATCGAACGAACCAAGACCGGTGGCGGCGAACTTGTCGGTTTGATGGGAACATCGGCCTGGTATGCTCCGGGAGCAGCAGCAGCCCAGATGGTTGAGGCGATCGCACTGGACCAAAACCGGGTGTTTCCCTGCGCCGCTTATCTTGAAGGACAGTTCGGCCTCAAAGACCTCTATGTTGGCGTACCGGTTCGATTAGGCAAAGGCGGGGTCAAGGAAATCATTGAAATAGATCTCAATGACGAAGAGAAAGAACTGCTGAACACTTCTGCAAATCACGTAAAAAAAGGTATCGAAGATCTCAAGCGACTTTCCTAAATTACGAGTGCTTGAATTGATCATCACAACATGACAAGTTCCTGTTGCTGGTGAAATCTTCAAAGCTTGACATGAACCCCTGTCGGTGTGATACCGTCAGGGGTTTTTAAAAAGAGTTATACCCGGTATTAAACACCGTTTACCGATTAATCCGTTGACGCTGTCAATATTCGCGCCTGTCGCCGGCCCCACGTCCTTCACCGGTTCCCTGACCCTGTCCTGATCCGCGTCCTTCACCGGTGCCCTGGCCCTGTCCTGATCCGCGTCCTTCACCGGTGCCCTGGCCCTGTCCGGTACCGGGATCATCCACGACTTCCACGCTCTCTTGCTCCATTATTCCGGATTCATATTCATCCATGTATAGTGGCGCAGCCGGACTTCGTCCTTCTATTTGACCATATCCGAGCCCTCTTCCCGACCCGGTATCAACTTCCTCTCTGTATTGTTCTTTTATTGCCTCACTTCCATCATGCAGCCATCCAAACGGTGCCATTAAACTAACGGCCCCTGCATACAAAATGATAGCAGCAACCAGAGCCGCAAAGAGCTCCACGGGCATAACTATTCGTGAAAACAGACCCTTTCCCGGAATCTGCTGACCGATCCTCTGGGATCGGGATTTTCTTCGACGCCAATAACACTTGAAAGGCCGCCAATTAAAGACAAACAGGTGAAATACAGCAAGAACAAGCATAGTTAGTGCCGAAACCTGATGGATGGACGCCCACTGGTCTTTTGTAATCATCAACAACTTCCAGTTTATGACACTGGCCACACTGCAAGGCGGTGCGACATACATCACAACACCGGACAGAGCAAGCCCGACAAAACTGAAAGCCAAAAGCAAAGATGTGAATCCCCGATTAGAGAATGATGGTTTTTCTTTTTTCATGTGAAATGCCTCAAATAATATCTGTTACTCACGTAAATTCTATCAATAATCTGCACTTATTAAGCAAAAACTGCTCCACTCCAATTCAAATACATTATCAGGAAATATCCATGATCGGGCATGAGCCCGTACCCATGAATGTGTTAGGTTAAACATCATCACCCAGTCATCCATCAGCCTGTTCCGCATTCAGGGAGCCCTTTTTCCAACAGCAAACTACACTACACCCAGCGCTTTTTGAAATACGTTCAGATCTCTGTCAGAGAAAAGGACCATCCGCACAAGTTGTACCTGTGACAATTGTGAAAGAGTGGAATGAATGGCATCGGCAGTAACTTCAGCGGCCTCCTGCAATGGATACCCAAAAGCACCGGTTGAAATTGCCGGAAACCCTATCGCTGCCAATTGTTCTTTGTCAGCCAGCAACAATGAATTCTTATAACATTCGGCCAGTAACTGATCAGATGGCTTATCAATGTTATATACGGGGCCCAAACAGTGAATCACCTTCCTGTTGGGTAGATTAAAGGCTGGAGATACTACCGCCTGGCCCGGTTTAATCGGAGCCATCGGCCGGCACGCCTCCTCCAATTCCGGTCCTGCAACCCGGTGTATGGCTCCGGCCACGCCACCTCCGGTCCGCAATTCGGCATTGGCGGCATTGACAATAACATCAAGATCGGGTTGATCCGTAATATCACCCTTTACACATTCCAGTTTGACTTTCATATTGTTCCTCCATGATATAGAAAGAATGAAATGTTGCCCGCAAAATGTCCTATCTTCAATATGACATTCCATCCGGATATTAGCAATAAAAATCGACATTCCTCACAGTCTCCGAGGAGTTCATTATCAGTCCGGATGTTGACCTATTATTACGGAAATGACGCATATTATGACGCATGATCAAACAGCATTAAAACTGCAGAAAAATAAAGACAAAAGAATTAAAAACGGACACCTTTGGATATTCAGCAATGAAATTGAGCCGGTTAAGGAGCAGCCGGATCCAGGTTCTGTTGTAACTATTCACGATACAAACAATAAGTTTCTGGGAACCGGCTTTTATCATCCGAACTCTCTCATTGCCGTACGGATCCTGTCGAAAAATCGCATTACAGTGAATGCAGCATTCTTCCAAAAACGTATTCAACAGGCCATTGACGCACGCAAATCTATCTTGTCACATACCAACGCCCTCCGTCTGATCCATGCCGAAAGTGACGGACTCCCGGGCCTTATTGTTGATAGTTATGATAATGGGCTGGTTTTGCAGATTCTCAGTGCCGGTATGGAAAATCACCGAAATACCATCATATCGGTGATTAAGGAACTTATCAATCCACGATTTATAATTGTCAGAAATGATCATATCATGCGTGAAAGAGAAGGCCTGGACCAGGAAAAACGAATTATCGCAGGTGATAGCAACGATATACCGTTAGAGATTAACGAAAATTCGTTGCGGTATATCATTGACCCCCTGGAAGGACAAAAAACCGGGTTTTATATCGATCAACGTGATAACCGATTGGTTTTCCGCAAATACGTATCAAAAGGGGACCGTGTGCTGGATGCTTTTTGTCATTTGGGTGGATTTGCCATTAACGCCGCTTTTGCAGGAGCTTCCGATGTCCTTGCCATAGACAATTCCACCCCGGTTATCGAGCAGGCCATGGAAAATTTTCGAATTAACAACGCTGAACAAACCATAACCACCCGGAAAGCTGATCTACTGCAATACCTGCCTGAAATGGCAAAAGAAAAGACCCGGTTTGATGTTATCAACCTTGATCCACCCAATTTTGCTGTCAACCGCAAATCCGTGGGACCCGCTTTGCGGGGATATCGAAAAATTCACCGCGCAGCATTGGAAATGCTAAACCCGGGAGGCATACTGGCTACTTCATCTTGTTCTCACCACATCACAAAAGAAGCTTTTCTTGAATCGGTTACACGGGCATGTAAAGATACCGGACGACGTGTCCATCTGGTGTATCAGGGTTCTAATCCGGAAGATCATCCTGTATTGCCGGAAATGCCGGAAACCGAATATCTCAAATTTTTTATATTCCGGGTTATTGATATTGAGTAGCAGTTGAACGTATACCGATGACGCGAATATTACCATTTCTATTCTGCCTTGCCCTGCTTTCCTCGTGCGGCACAACACGTTCGGGCAAGGTTATTGATCAGGGTGAAGCCAGTTGGTATGGCCCCGGTTTCCATGGCAATCAGACAGCCAACGGAGAAATATACGATCAGAACAAGCTTACCGCCGCTCACAGAACGCTTCCCTTCAACACCGTTGTACGCGTTGTAAATCTCAATAATGGAAAACGGGTGGATGTCAGAATCAATGATCGCGGACCTTATGCCCGTGGGAGGATTATCGATCTCTCCCGTGCGGCGGCTGACAAAATTGACATGATTAATTCCGGTGTCGCTCCTGTACGTTTGATCCTTGTATCTTCTGAAGATCCCATTCGCACTCGTGGTCCTGGTAATATTAACAGGGAGGAATTTACCATCCAGCTTGCCTCATTCAACTCCCGTTCCGACGCCGAAGCCTATTCCAACCAAATACGTAACAGCCGGGTTGTGAATGCCCGGGTTGACAATCGTACCGTATATCGTGTCTATTTCGGCCGGTACCGGTCAACCGATGCTGCTCAACGTGACCTGAACCGACTAAAACGGCGAGGTCATGAAGGCTATGTCAGACAGATACAAAACTGACCATTCCAGCATATACATACGGTTGAAACGTTTCGCTTCGGTTTACGTATATCATGTCTGCAGGAATGTATCCGGTTCTATACTCATCTTGCAAATTTCGGCTGCTTTCCTTTAAAAAAACTCCCGGATAGACGACATCCATCGCTTACTTATTCAGAGTCCTTTAAAACTTATTAAGCAGAATTCATGAAATACATAACATCCTGCTTCTTCATTCTCATATCGGCCCTCATTCTGCTGGTAATACCGGCAATGTTGCATGCTTCGGCATCGGGCGGCACGGTCACGTCTGGTAAACAATCCGAAACCCCGCAGGCAACAACCAGTCCCGGACTCGCTCTGACTTATCGTAATATCGGCATCGGGTTGGGTGATGTCCAGCTAGTTCAGGGACTACGCTTGAATTATCGAGATCGACAACTCAAGCAGGTCGATGGTATTAACATAACCATGCATAGGCCGGATGACAACATCAACAGCCGGATTCGTGGCTGGGCAATCGGCCTGCCTCTCACCGGTGGGGGAAATATGTACGGTGTATCAACGGCTCTGTTAGGTATTACTGCCACTGAAACATTGAGAGGCATCCAACTTGCCGGGATTGGAATGGGCGCCGGGGGTACAATTAGAGGCATCCAGCTTGCCGGTTTGGGAATTGGAGCCGGGGGTACAATTAGAGGCATCCAACTTGCCGGTATTGGAATGGGTACCGGAGATTCGATAAAGGGAATTCAACTTGCCGGTTTCGGTTTGGGCGCCGGAGGATCCATCGACGGGATA
This sequence comes from Balneolales bacterium, assembly GCA_007132495.1. GTDB lineage: Bacteria > Bacteroidota > Rhodothermia > Balneolales > Natronogracilivirgulaceae > SLOL01. Next base: position 3,255 of record SLOL01000204.1, on the reverse strand, counting down.
ACCCTGACCGGACTGGGTATAGGCTCCGGCGGACACATCAGGGGGTTGACATTTGCAGGTCTTGGTTTTGGTGCAAGTGGGCCGGTCAGCGGCATAAATATTGCAGGGTTTGGATTCGGGGCCGGAGGACCTGTTAAAGGGGTCAACCTGGCCGGACTTGGCTTTGGTTCTTCCGGTTCAATACACGGATTGAATATTACCGGACTCGGAATGGGTGCATCCGGTAGTATTACCGGCATCTCTTTTGCTTTAATGGGAATCGGTGCCGGACATAATATCACCGGACTATCAATATCAGGAATCGGTATGGGGGCAGGCAATCAGATCAGAGGTCTAAGTCTGTCAGGAATTGGCACCGGCGCAGGTAACCATATTCGAGGTCTTCATGTTGCCGGTATCGGTTTCGGTACTCAAAATATGACCGGAGCCACTGTCAGTCTCCTCTCTTTGGGATCCGGCACTGCCATGGGCCTTTTTATTGCACCACTTCGATTCAAAATGGAACAAGAGGGATCACTGCACGGTGTAAGTATCAGTGCCTATAATCATATAGCGGGTACACAGCACGGTCTCACAGTCGGCCTGTTCAATTACTCCGGAAACCTCCGTGGCGTTCAGATCGGTATTCTCAATTATGCGGGCAACAACAGGTCCGGACTGCGACTTCTTCCCCTTGTAAATGCCAATCTCTGAACCAACAGCATAACCATCCATGATGAATTGTATATGATCCGTATGCTTCACTGTATTGCAATAGCAAGTTCACCGGTACGGGAAAACCTGCCGGCATCTGTTTTCACACCGGCTGGTTTACCAGGCGCCGCTGACGAACGTTGCCCAAACTTTTTGTGTTTCGATTTGATCTTTTGTTGTATACAGGTCATGGAAACATGAAATTAACCGAACCGTCAACTTTCACCAACATACTCCGCCACTTCCATTTACAATAAACATGACAAAAAAAATAGCGATTATCGGCACTGGATTTGGCGCACTGGGTGCTGCCGCACGCCTGCTTTCAACAGGTTATGACGTTGAGTTGTTTGAAAAGAGGGATCAGGCCGGTGGACGTGCCTGCGTATTTGAGCAAAACGGGTATCGTTTTGACGGAGGTCCGACCGTAATAACCGCCCCCTTCATGTTTGATGATATCTTTGAAAAAGCGGGGAAGAAACGCGAGGATTATTTTGAATTGGTACCCTGCCAACCCTTTTACCGCATATTCAATCATGAGACCCGTCATTTTGATTACAATAGTGATGAAGCCTTTATTCTCTCAGAGATAGACCGATGGAATCCCGAAGACAAAGAGGGATACCTCCGCTTCATGAAAACCACTAAAGCAATCTTTCAGAAGGGATTTGTTGAACTGGCCGACCAACCCTTTCTCCGGTTCATGGATATGGTCCGTGTGGCACCCGACCTTATCTCCCTGCAATCCTACAAGAATGTTTATTCCTATGTTTCCCAGTTCGTAAAAGATGAATTTCTCCGGAGATGCTTCTCTTTTCATCCACTATTGGTGGGAGGTAATCCCTTTGATACCACATCAATTTATGCCATGATCCACTACCTGGAACGCGAATGGGGCGTTCACTACGCCATGGGTGGAACGGGATCCATCGTAAAGGGCATGGTCCGATTAATTGAGGAACTTGGAGGCACCATCCACCTCAACACAGAAGTAAAACGCATCAGGATCGACGGCGGTCGACGGGTAGAAGGTCTTGAGCTGCAAGATGAGCGATTTGTACCGGCCGATGCCGTGATCTCCAACGGGGATGTCGCCTGGACCTATCGACATATGATTGACTCTGAACACCGAAAAACCTATACCGACCGTAAGATTGACAGGTTAAAATACAGTATGTCACTGTTCGTCCTCTATTTTGGAACCGACCGTCGCTACAATAATCGTGGACTCAAGCATCACAATATTATTCTGAGCAAAAGATACGAGAGACTATTATCCGACATATTCAACAAAAAAAAGCTGGCGGATGATTTCTCACTCTATCTTCATATGCCAACTTATACAGACCCCTCACTTGCCCCGGAGGGTGGAGAGACCTTCTACGTCCTTTCTCCCGTACCACATCTTGACGGGAATACGGATTGGAGGGACATGGCGGAACCTTACGGAGATAAAATACTTAAGTTTCTGGAAGAGAACTACTTGCCGGATTTGAGCAAACATATCAAGGCCCGGCTGCATATCGACCCCCTCCATTTTCAAGACACCCTTAACAGCTATAAAGGCTCTGCTTTTTCGATACAACCCCTTTTGACGCAATCCGCCTGGTTCCGTCCACACAATCGTTCCGAGGAGTTTCCAAACCTCTACTTTGTCGGTGCCGGAACCCACCCTGGTGCCGGACTTCCGGGGGTACTCTCCTCATCCATTATAGCGGAAAACCTTGTTAAACAAGATCTTCCGCTATCGTAACACTCCGGATAATGGCGGATTCTTCTGAATAGAATTCCCGTTACCCTTCCAGGAAATTCCGCTTATTTCAGAGAATCCTGAAGTTTGTTCCAGTCATCCAGAAATTTCTTCAGCCCGATATCGGTGAGGGGATGTTTAATGAGCTTCTCGATGACGGGGAAGGGCATGGTTGAGACATCCGCACCCAATTGTGCCGCTTCGGCTACATGCATCGGGTGCCGGATACTTGCCACCAGAACTTCCGTATCATAGCCGTAGTTTTCATACATCTGTACAATTTCGGCGATGAGCTGCATACCGTCGGTTGATATATCATCCAGTCGGCCCACAAACGGAGATATATAACCTGCTCCGGCTTTGGCGGCAACCAGCGCCTGTGTTGTAGAAAAACAGAGTGTGCAATTGGTCTTGATCCCCTCGTCTGAAAACGTCTTGATGGCCTTGATTCCGTCTTTGATTAACGGCACTTTCACAACGACATTTTCGGCGATTCCGGCAAGACGGCGCCCTTCTTCCAGCATTCCGTTGAAATCGGTGGAAACCACCTCGGCCGAGACATCCCCTTCTACTAAATCACATATTTCGGCAATAAATCCTTCAAAATCGGATATCCCCTCCTTGGCACACAGCGAGGGGTTGGTCGTCACTCCATCAAGAACACCCATTTCGTGGGCTTCTCTGATTTCGCCCAAATTGGCGGTATCAATAAAAAACTTCAATGTATTTCTCCTTTATATGGTGGATTGATATGATTAAATTTAACTACAGGGTATAATAACTTAACCCTGTAGTTAAATTTAATCATATCA
>SLOL01000006.1 GCA_007132495.1 Balneolales bacterium | reverse complement strand
TTGAACCATTCGCTGAATTAAACGCACTGCCCATGTATCAACAGGTCATACGCCCTTTGCTGTTTCAAATGGATCCGGAACAGGCGCACCATCTGATCACCGCCGCAGGGCAGAAATGCTGTTCGTTACCCCTTGTTGACAGATTACTTGCACAACGATATACCGGTACATGGCCCGGGCTTGAACAATTCCTTGCCGGTATCCGGTTTCCAAATCCGGTGGGCCTGGCTGCCGGATTTGATAAGAATGCAACGCTTACAAACCTGCTCAGATTTACAGGATTCGGATATGCCGAGTATGGCAGCATCACCGCCCGGCCATCTGATGGTAACGCCCGGCCAAGGCTGTTCCGCATAACGAAAGATCGTGCTCTTATCAACCGAATGGGTTTAAATAACGACGGGGCAAAAACGATATGTCGTCACATTTCCGATCAAAAAAATCGCACGCCGTTTCTGTTTCGTGACTTCCCGTGCGGAATAAATATCGCCAAAACCCACGATCCGGAAATTACCGGTGACGAGGCCATTGCGGATTATCTTGCCAGTTATCGGCTCGCTGTGGAAGTGGCCGACTATATTACATTGAATGTCTCCTGTCCCAATACCCGTGAAGGCAAAACCTTTGAAGACAAACCGGCCCTTTCCGAACTATTAAACAGCATCGATCAGGAGCGTCAGCCTGATGATCCGCCACTTTTTGTAAAGTTCTCACCCGATGCCGACATCAGGTTGCTCGAAGAGCTTGTCACCGTTTGCGAAGCATACCGTATGATCCACGGTTATGTGATCTCCAACACATCATCCCGCAGAGAAGGCCTGAAAACTTCCGGGGCCGAACTTGCCGAAATCGGTTTCGGTGGGCTCAGTGGTGCTCCCCTTTTCCGGAAGAATCTCGCCCTTGTTTCACATTTGAGACATTTGCTGCCGGCGGATAAGATCATCATCGGATGTGGTGGCGTGGATTCCCCGGACAAAGCGGTGCAAATGCTGAAGGGAGGTGCCGATCTGCTGCAACTATATACCGGATTCATCTATGAAGGGTCCTCCTTGATTCCGGCCATTAACAACCGGCTTGTCGAGGAAATGATCACTGACGGTATCAGGTCACTGAAAAACTGGCTGCGTTTTTATCACAATAACCTTCGTTAAACCGCAGCATCACGATAGATCAGTATCATGCACTTTCTTCACAGGGAGCTTGCAGCAATCCCCTTTTGATCGCCAACCGGCTGCTAATCCTGCTCTCTGACTGCAACGCTGTTTACTGCCTTCCTTCGGTACCATAATGTGCTTCAGGGAGCATTGTGACGCAGCTCAAGCGTATATTCACACGCGGCCTTTACCCCGACCCCGTATACGGTTGGCGGATCAAAACGCATATGCTCCAGGGCATTCCTGCGCAGGGATTCCATTATACCCGGTTCATCGTCGCCACCACGCACTTCAACACCAAGGGGAACACCCTCCGGATCCAATTCAACGGCAAGGACGACCTCCATATCCAGTGTCTGCGCATCAATGACCTGTTGCAGGCCGCTATCTTCAAGAAATCCGTTATTACCCCCTGTGACCTGCGGACGTTCATCCAGCTCTTCGCATGGATATACCTGCGACGTATCGACCATAAGATGCTGTATACGATCCACTTCTATTTCATCAGCCAACGCATCGACCACACCGGTCTTTTTAAACTCCGAATGGTTTTCCTGCAGTGCCAGCAGCGCCACCCTGGCACTATCCCACAAGGCACCCTCATAGGGAAACAGTTCACCAAAATCCGGTTCTTCCATCATCTGTTCTGCGATATCCTGATAAAGCTTCACTATGATATTTACCGTTTCCGGCTGTTCAGCTTCTGTATCGTCACCGAAAGAATCCTCCCTTTCCGCGGTGACATCGTCACCATTCATTTCATCGTCCGATTCCCGACCGGCCGGAACCGGTTGTTCCCTGGCATCTGCGTCTGTTTCAACACTATCCGTATCTTCTTGCCGTATATTATTTTCCATCAAGGCAGCTTCGTCACCTCCTGTCTCCCGCGTTTCGGTGACGGTCTCCGGATCCTGATCCAATATCACATCAACCGGATCAGGATCGTCCTCCGGAACAACTTCAAACCGGGGTTGATAGAAATAAGCCATATAGGAAGAATCTGCCAGCATAGCCCGGACCGAGTCACGCAATACCTCCCTTTCGGCTTTCTCCTGTTCCCACACATAGCGGGTAAGGTGGAGGTCATTCATGCGATAGGTGTACAATTCGTCTTCCCTGGCCGTTTCAATATAGTCCAGGACAGAGCGGAACAGCGCTTCAGCGGCGATCTCCTCATCAGCATGCTGCATGGCAAATGCACGGAGTTTCGCAGCCCTGTCAACAGAACGGTTCATGGTCTTGATGGAATCGTAAGCCAGCGCAATACTGTCTTCCCTGCTTATCGCCATCTCCGAATATTCCCGATCGAGCGCGTACCGGTTGGCCATACGTTCGGCATATATGGTATTGGGATAGAAGTCTACCAACTGCATGGCATACTGCAGAGCATTTACAGAATCACCGGCCGATTGATAAAGTTCGGAGAGTGAATAGATCGCCTGCGGAGCAAGCTCGGAATCCGGAAAGCGGCTCATGACACTGCGATAATACCTTGCCGCACTGTCCGGTTCAGCCAGAGACGTGTAAAAAACATTACCCATTTCGTATTCATACGAAGCGATCATTCTTCGCGTCTCCCGCTGCTCTTCTTCGGTAAATGGAATCTCACTCAAATCCACATCCATGGCCTGGGCCTGTGGAGCCACCGCCTGTTCAATCGCCTCGTCAACATCATCAACCTCTTCGCCCTCCTCCTCAAACTGCCGGACGATATTAACCCTCACCATCTCCATTCTCCGCCAGTCATCCACGAGCGGACGCTGCCCCCAATAAGCCTGAAAAGCCTGGCTCATACGCTGCATGGCTCCGGGATTTTTGTAATTCAGAAATCCGTAATCCGTCTCTTCATCGGCCTGCATTCCGGCTTCATCAATGCCGTCCATTGATATCATTTGGCTCCTTTGCCGGTCACGAGCCTCTTCCTCCATTTCAGCAATCCTGCGTTCCCGTATTTCAGCCACGACCGAATCGAGTTCGGCCTGGGACAGCCCTGCCAGCCACAACAAACTGTCAAGATGGTCGATCTCATTCTGGAGTCTGGTATAATCCCCGTAGGACCGGGCCATCACGTCTGCGTCAAAATCCCTGGGAAGGTGTTCCCTGTTGGTAGCCTGAGTAGCGGAGGAGTCAAAATAGGCGGCCGCCATGGGATAGTCCGTGTAATAGTCCCGGTACAGCTCCGCTATTCCGTAATACACCTTGGCCTGGACCTCTCTTGACGGATTCTGAGTCCGGCGCTGAAGGATGTGTTCGTACATTCTCCGGGCCTCCGTAAACCGGTCCTGTACCTGAAGGGTCCGTCCGATCTCATACTCGATAGCGGTTATATACTCAAAATGGCGATCATCCCGGCTCATCGAGACAAAGTGATCATAAGCCCAATCGATATCCCCCCGTTCACGTGCAACGATTCCGAGTTTGAGCTCGGCATAATAGATGAGGTCATAGTTGGGATTGGACTGATGAGTGGCCCTGTAATAAGCCTCAAATGCCTCATCATATCTCTCCAGTATCTCCAGGAGCTGACCATGCAAAAAATACGCCCTCATCTCCAGTCTTCGGTCCTCTATATCCGGCAGGGATTCGGCAAGATACACTTCGGCGTCTTCATACTCTTCCCTTGCCACATAAAGCTGAGCGATCACCAGCTTGAGTTCAGCGGCAATTTCAGGCTCCCAGTCAAATTCGGTTGAGAAGAGTCTCGACTGGGCATAATTAATACCTTCCACATAGTTTTCCAGCTCTAACGCGGCACGTCCTCTCCACAAAATAGCCCTTTTTTGCAATTGGGGATCCGAAGTGGTGCTCAACAATTCGACAAATTTCTGATCTGCGGAAAAGTATTGTTGTTGGTAATAATAGGACATTCCGATGATTTCAATAGCGTTATCCACCCATCGTGATTGTGGATGAAACCGGATCACATCGGCACTTTTCTGGATAGCGTGTTCAAAATCGCTTTGCCCGGCCGAACGAGGTGCGGTATGGACGCGTATGGGCCGTTCGGGATTTATCGGCTGTTCCTGGCGTTCCTGGATCTCCAATCCCCTTTCAAAGCTGGTCTTTGCATTGTAATAGGTATTGAAATAGGCATTGAAGTCGCGCCATGAACTCTGCAGTGTTGTTGAACAACTCTGCGTTAACAGCGCTAAAAGCAACAACAAACTTATATACCCGGGATTTCGATACATGTGATTAATGGTACTGCGGGATCCTGTACTTCTTATTCTATGGTACTCACCTTGATCATGTTGGTACTGCCTCTTTTGGCAATGGGCATACCGGTAGCAACAACAACGCGGTCTCCCCGCTTAACCAATCCGGATTCTTTGAGATGTTCTTCCATCCGTTTCACACTTACGTCCGTATCAAAAATTTCATTCAGCTGGATCGACGTAACACCCCAGACCAGCATCAGCTGCCTTCGTACTTCCACACTTTCTGTAAAAGCTATAACGGGCACTCTCGGTCGAAATTTTGCAATTCTTCTTGCGGTGTTACCCGAATGGGTGATGGTAGCTATGACATGGGCATCCACGGCCTCTGCAATGGTCACACAGGAGTAACTCAGTGATTCTATGATCTGTTTTTCGCGCCATTCAGGTTGTACAAAATCCAGGGTATGATAGATGGTTTTTGCTTTGGCTTCGATATTGCGGCAGATCTTGTCCATATTCTGTACCGCTTCCAGCGGATACTTGCCGGCGGCTGTCTCTCCGGATAGCATAACGGCATCGGTACCATCAAGTACCGCGTTGGCCACATCGGAACTTTCGGCCCGGGTGGGCCGTGGATTGATCATCATCGACTCGAGCATCTGGGTTGCGGTTATAACAGGTTTCCCGACCATCTTGCAGCGGTCAATAATATCTTTCTGGATGAGAGGAACCCGCTCACTGGCAATTTCAATGCCCAGGTCGCCCCGGGCAACCATGATGCCATCGGCCTGCTGGATGATATCATCAATCTCATTCAACGCTTCCGGTTTTTCGATTTTGGCAATGATACCGGCATTGCTGCCGTGCACCCTGACCTTGGAGATGAGGTGCTGTACATCAATGGACGACCTGACAAAGGATATAGCCACAAAATCCACCCCCTCCTCCAATCCGAATGCAAGATCTTCTTCATCTTTTTGGGTTATGGCGGAAATGGAGGTTCTGACATCCGGCAAATTAACCCCCTTCCTCGGTTTCAAAAAGCCCCCGTTAATGACACGAGCCGTGATATCCCCGTCTGTGATTTTAACAATTTTCAGCTCCATCAGTCCGTCATCCAGCAAGATCGTGTTACCCTGCCTGACATCACTGGCAAGATTCGGATAATCAATCGGGATGGTTTCGTGGTCTCCTTCCACATCCTCCGGCGTCAATTTAACATAGGTATGATCTTCCAGCCTGGCGCCATCTCCCTTCATGCGTCCCACCCTGATTTTGGGTCCCTGCAAATCCATTAGAATGGGAATACTCACCCCCATTTTTTCCGAAATCTCGCGAATCGCATCGATATTCTTCTTGTGAACCTCGTGCGTTCCATGAGAAAAATTCAACCGGACGACATTCATTCCGTTGCGAATCAAACGTTCGATCATTTCCGGGGTACTGGTGCTGGGCCCGATGGTGCAAACCAGTTTGGTTCTTCTGGAGCTGATTTCCATAGGTAGAGAAAAGGTTGATCTGATTGTGACGGGTGAAATATCATCACCGGCTTCGGTTCGCAGAACGTATTGAAACTACATACGGCGGCAAACGGTCATTCCACTATACCGAATTTGATTTTACGGAAGATAACAAATTTACCAGTGTCAAATTAACTGCTCGTATTGTCCATATCCAGTATAATCATTTCCAGCCAAATGCGCGCTGCCAGGTGGATGCACCCTGCCTAACGGTTGCACTCTGCAAGGCAGATGCACCTTGCCAAGCGGATGCGCCCTGCCGGGCGCACAAAAAAAAGGCCGCCGGAGAAGATCCGGCAGCCTTTATAATACCATTTTTTGCTTCACTAAAGCATATCAATCAAACCGATTGCCTTTTTGTTCGGCAAGTACACGATTCATGTTGACGGCAATGGTGACCTCGAAGTTTTCCCTGTCCATATCAAAAGCATTCATCTGTCTGTATGGTTCAGGCACATAAGCCGGAATAAAAGCCTGGATGTCGGACGGGGTGATGTTCGGATTGTTCAGCTCTTCGGTCTCCGACACCGGCCATCTGATGCCGATATCGAACATTCGGCGAGCTTCACCAAACATCACTTCCTGACGCATGAGAAAATACAGCTCGAGTGCATCCACATCCGCAGCGGTCAACGCATCGATCTGGGCTTCGGTGACGGACGTACCGGAAACTCTCGGTACGGTCGTAGCCGCGGTTCGGTAAAGTACAAGCCCGTCAATAAAAGGCGAGTTGGCATCTGCGCGAACTGTGAAAGCCGAGGTATCGGGCCGCACAATATCACCGGCTGTACCCTGTCGTCCTTCTTCGGTTTCGTCAAAGTCATCGACCGGCCGCTCGTCGATCAACGCAAGCAGGTCATGGAGATGTCCCTGGAAAGCACCGATGTCTCCGTCACTGTGCGCCGCTTCGGCCAGAATCAGATGCGCCTCTTCAGCAGACTGCATGATGATAGGAGATTGCTGCGTACCCGGCAGGTCCCCGTATTTGGGATCCAGGAAGTCGAGACGCGGCAGTGGCTGAAGGTCATTGAAGCTTTGACGCTCGTAAACGGCAAGCTGTATGGCATTAATCGGTCCGTTCACTCCGTCAAATTCAGCACCGCGGAGAAATTCCGGATCGGCCGCCAGAACATCCTGGGCATATTGCACGGCCTGGGATTTGTTGCCCATGGCATAGTAGGTACGGGCAAGTGCCATATCGTAGCTGACATTCGCCGAAATGCTATTCGCTTCTTCAAAGGCTTCGATGGCCCGGTTGTAGTGCGTTTCCGGACTCACGGCAGCCCCGTCGGGCTCTTCCGGAAGGGCCACGAACGTCTCACCCGCAATCAGATGTGACCACCCCTTGAAGAAGTACATTTCTGCTTCAAGAGCCGTACCGGCGGCATCCGGATCGTTCTCCGGAATGACGGTTTCAATGCCGAATATGGCTTGTTCTCTGAGTCGGTGGAGGTTGAACTGCGCATCGTCAAAATCAGGATCGATATGACGATACACTCCAGCGTCGACATTCTGATTAAAGAAGGTCGCTTTGTTTTCATAGTTGTCGGTAGCCAGTTCCGCCGCTACGGTGAAATGGCTGACCTGAAAACCGCCGTAAAACATGGAGGTCCGGCGTTCCAGACCTGCCACCCAGGATTCTGCGGAATTGGGCTGACCAATCGCCTCATCCAGGGTCAAATCGGGGTTTTGCACGCTGGTCCCGTCGATCAGGTCGCATCCGACGAATGCGAAGACCAGAAGCATGGATGTAATTAGTGATCTCTTCATAATATCTTGAAATTTAAAAATGGATGATAACAGATTTCTGTAATCTCATTAGAAGTCAACTCTGAGGCTTCCATAAATCTGCCGCGGTGTTGATATGGAGGAGTATGGGAATCCACCGACACCAAGACCGTCCTGACCTCTGGAAATACCCTGACCGGTTATCTCGGGATCAAAGTTGGAAGCTGTCCAGGAGAACGGATTTGTAACGGTAGCACCGACGGTTACACCGCGCAGCACATCACTGTACAAGCGTCTCGGTACGGTATATCTGGCTGACAATAGCCGGACTTTTACGAAATCGGCATCTTCCACCCATACACCGGCCAGATCAAAAAAGCTCTCGCCGAGTGCCGCTTCAGGAATTCTGTCATCTCCCAGGCCACTGAAGAATCTCAGCACCTCATCAAGGTAGACTCCCTGGGCGCCCATTTGATAGTCAGCGGTAGCTGTAAATGACCAGTTCCGGAATTCCGCATCGATACCGAAGTTACCGAAGTAGTCGGGTGACGGTTTTCCGAGGTTGTCATTGGGAACAACATCCACCATGTTTCCGGCATCGTCAAATATCGGGCGATTTCCTCGCAGGTATCCAACCGGTTGTCCTTCATCAACCCAGGATCCGAGGAAGGTAAACCCGCCGACCACAAACGGAGCGGTACCGCCATTGTCTACCACTTCATTATTCAAGGTATTGAAGGAAGCGCGAATTCCGACATTGGCATCCCGGGTGCGAAGCACGTTAAAGTTACCGGCGATTTCAATACCGCTGTTCTCGATAACCCCGATGTTCTGCAGTGAGGTCGTAAGTCCGTAGGAACGGGCGAACGGTGCCGAGAACAACGCATCAGTAGTTTCCGACTGATAGTAGGTGAACTCCAGATTGAACCGGTCCTGAATAAAAGCGATGTCACCACCGACCTCAAAAGTCCGGGTTTTTTCCGGCTTCAGATTCACATCACCGGGTGTACCGAATTCAATGGTTTTTGCACCCTGGAACGGGTTTACACTGGCAAGTACCTCATTGGAGAAAGGCGTCGGGAAATTACCGGCCCATCCGAGATTGGTCCGGACTCGCAGTGTGGAAATAAGGTTGCCGGGAACCAGCTCACTGAAGAAAGGTTCTCTGTGGATATTGTAAACAGCTCCCACTTTCGGGTACCACTGAATACCCACCTCTTCACCGAAGGCGGTGTTTTCATCACCCCGGAGTCCGAATTCGACAAAGTAGCGGTCGCGGTAACCGATGTTCTCCAGGACATATACCCCGTAGTTGACCACGGTTCGTTCAAAATTGAACCCGTTGGTTTCGGCAGCCGATCCGACATTCCGGGACCCGTCGGGCAACTCATCAGCGCCCACCCTGAGCTGAACATCGTGGTTGCGGAACAGCTGTCCACCTACGTTGGTAATGAAAGAGAAATCACCCACCTCATAATCATGACGGGCGCTACCTTCAAGGGTTAAACCGAGAAATGACCGGTTGGTCTGGTCCATATTTCCCTGATCCATGGTCCCCTCCGGAGCAAATCCACGGGCAATGATATACTGGTTCGTTTCAATAAACAGCTGTTCGCTGTTCCGGAAATCGAGTCCGACGACCGCTTTGGCGCTCAGATTTTCCTGAATGTCAAAATTCAGTGCATGGGATGTCTGGAATCTTTTGACATCCTCGGTGATATCCATCAAATCCACATAACCCCTGATGAACTCTTGCCGCGATTGAAAGGTTTCGTCATCCCACTCTTCAGGGTTGCCCATATCACCAGTCTCAATATCAAGCAGACCGCCGGCAAAGTTGGCGTTAATCCCGCGCTCAAATTCGGAACTTGTAAATCCGAAGGAGGAGTTGTAGCGCAGCCAGTCGGTTACCCGTGCGTTGAGAGAGGCCCGAAGGTTATGCCGCACCTGATCGGTTTGAGGCACTACACCTTCCTGTCCTCGCATGGAACCGGAGAAGCTGTAGGTGTAGTCACTGGTTCCACCCGAACCGGTAAGGCGGTACTCCTGAAGCAGCCCCGGGGAAAAGAGGATATCAGCGGTTTCATCATACCGGAGGAACTGGGTCTGTCCTACAGATGCACCCATATTGGAGTTGAACGTAAACTGGGTTTGTCCCTCGACGCCCTGTTTGGTAAAGATCTGGATTACGCCGTTGGCAGCGTCGGATCCGAACTGTGTTGTGGCCGCTCCACCGCTCACCACTTCGATCCGCTCAATATTTTCGATGGGAATGTCGGCGATAGCTGAACTTTGGGCGCCACCGGTTTCACGGTTCAGTGAAAAGGCATTGGTATTATCCACACGCACACCGTCCACATAAATAACAGGATTGGTGGATGCCAATGCCGAGTTAATTCCACGACCACGAATAAGAGGTGCGGAGCCGGGCATACCGGAAGAGATGTTTACCTGGGAGTTGCCGATATTGGCCTGCAGCAACTGGTCCAACTGCACGGTGGGAAGCTGCTCCATCCTTTTGGCCGAGATGGTTCCCACACTTGTGGACAACCGGCCTCTTTCCACTCCGGTACCCTGACCGGTGACAATCATTTCATCCAGACCTACCAGATCCTCGGATATTGAAAGATCCAGTGTCTGCGTCGGCTGGTCGATTTCAACGGTTTCCCTGACGGTGCCGTAACCGATGTAGGTTACCCGAACCGTGTAAGTACCATAGGGAACACCGCTAATGGTATATTCACCGTCGATATTCGTCGCAGCACCAAGGCCCACATCCTGTATAAAAACATTGACACCAGGCAGCTCTTCGCCAGTCCTCGCATCGGTTATTACACCAGATAATGTACCACTTTGCGCAAAAGCAAACGGTGCCACAACCAGGCAGAAAGCCAGAGATAGCAGTACCTTCTTGAACATATTTGACCTCAAATTTGTTTTTTTTGGTGACGATG
>SLOL01000114.1 GCA_007132495.1 Balneolales bacterium | reverse complement strand
TGCTGCCTGTCAACGCTGTTTGACAAACGCGTTGTTCTCTTTTTCAAAACCGATGGTGGTATGGGGACCGTGCCCGGGCCAGACTACGGTTTCATCCGGCAGGGTGTAAAGCTTCTTTCGAATATTCTCCTCGAGCTGCTCGAAATCACCGCCATAGAGGTCGGTTCGGCCGATGCTTCCGGCAAAAAGGGCATCCCCGACAATCACCCATCCGCCGGGTTTATGATAAAAACTAAGGTGTCCGGGTGAGTGCCCCGGAGTATTTCGCGCATCGTATTGAAATGATCCGATCTGCAGCGTCCAGGAGGCGTCGATAAAATGGGGATCCACTTTTATGGGTTCAGCCCGGAAGCCAAACATGGTCGCTTGTTGTGGATACTGTTCAATAAAAATAAAACTGTCCTTATGCATATAAACCGGTACACTGAAAAGCTGCATGGCTTTCTGAAGGCCCATGATGTGATCCACATGGGCATGGGTCAGAACAATCGCCTCGACTTCCAGCTGGTTCGTGTCAAGATTCTGCAGTAACAGTTCCCATTCGCTGTCATTTGAAAAACCGGGATCAAACAGATGCGCCTTTTGGTAATCATGAACCAGATAGGCATTTTCCTTGAACGGATTGAGTCCGTCAAAGATCTCCAAATTGAGTTCCATATTAATGTTTTGTCCTGTTGATTTATGAATAAAAGGAAAACCGGCCGTAACATTGAGCATCCTGTCCCGTTTACACGAACCGGGTGATCTCATTCTACGGACTATAACTCTGAACTAAAACTTTCCGACTCCGAACATCACCATTCCGAACTGAAAACAACTACTTTTCCAGGGTATTCCGCATCTCAAGTATAAAAAATTATGTGCACGATATCATTTTTGCCTTGCAGCGCCGGCAGTTTTTTGCTGGCGACCAACCGTGACGAAATGAGAAACCGGAAAGAAGCAGAACCTCCTGCCATTCATACATCCGGAAAAACCAGAGTGATCCGGCCGGTGGACGGGGATGCCGGCGGCACCTGGGTTGCCCTCAGTGAAGACGGTATTGCCTTTGCGATCATGAATGAGTATCAGAGCACTGTCCGGGTTGACGGACCGTTCACCAGTCGGGGTAAAATTATTCCCGCTGTAGCCGACTGCAAAACAACCGGTGACGTATCCGCTCGTCTCGAGATGATACATGAATTCCGGTTCAGGCCTTTCCGCCTGCTGATGGCAGATGCGCTGAACGGTGTACATATGTGGCAGTATGACGGCACTAAAATCCATGAGCACCGGCAGGGAAAAGGTGCCGGCCTGTGGGTTTCAGCCGGTGAGAAAGAGCGGCAGGTGCTTAAAGGACGGAAAAAGCTTTTCGAGCGGTTTTTGTCACAATCCGGTTACGATGAACCGGAACGTATCAAAGAGCTTCATACCACGCGGGAGGTCCGGAATGACGAATATTCCTTCATTGTAGATCTGCCGGAGGTGCATACCGTATCGGCTGCTATTGCCGAATGCCGCTCCGGGAATCCCGCCCGGATGCACTATATGGATGCTCCCCTCTCTCCTCAAAAAAAATGGCAAACCTGCACATTATAGCGGCGCACATCTGCCATTGAAACTGTAGTTCGCTATGCACCTGCCATCTCATGACACATATCGACCGAATCCTGACAGCCGGTCATGAACAGGTGTTGAAACAGCCTATTTCTTGCCGTATCGACGTTTGAACTGATCCACACGTCCGGCGGCGGTCATCATTTTCTGACTTCCGATATAGAAAGGATGGTTTTTGGAGTCGACTTCGGCCTTATACACACCATCTTTGGTCTTCATGGTACTGCGGGTGACCATTTCGGTGCCGTCGCTCAATACCACCTTGACTTCTTTGTATTCGGGATGAATGCCTTTTTTCATGTGTTTATATTTTTTTTGTTTTCCACCAATTAGACCTGTAAATATATCACTTTTAACTCCCTGCTTCAACAAAATAACGTTTTGAAATTACCTGCTTAAAAAGCACCTGTACGCTGCTCAAATGGAGAGCGCTTTCGCCTTGAGCCAGGTTTCTTCCCACTCTTCGCGGGGATCGGAGTCGGCGGTTACGGCCCCTCCGACCGAATAGTACAGATGATTCTCTTTCCGTATTGCGGTTCGGATTACCACATTCAGATCAAAATCGTCCTGCGGTGTAAAATAGCCAACCGCACCGGAGTAGAGACCGCGTCGATAGGATTCCAGCTCCTCAATGATCTGCATGGTTCGTATTTTCGGCGCACCGGTCATGGATCCCATCGGAAAACAGGCTTTAATCACATCAACAGGATGAATTTCCGGCTTTCGCTCGGCACTGATCGTCGAGACCAGCTGATGAACCGTAGAAAATGACTGCACTTCAAGCAGTGCATCGGTATGCACCGATCCGGTCCGGGCAACCTGTCCGAGATCATGGCGCACCAGATCTACGATCATGACATTTTCGGCCCTGTTTTTTTCCTTTTGAAGAATTTCACGGACGATCTTCCTGTCCTCCTTCGGGGTCGCTCCTCTTGGAGAGGTGCCCTTTATGGGCTGGGAACGGATGCGGCCATCCTTGTGCTGAAGAAATCGCTCCGGTGAGGCGCAGCAAACCTCGATATCCTCATAGTGAATCCATGCGGCAAACGGAACCGGACCGTACCGCTTCATCCGGTCAAAAAGCTCAAGCGTGTCCCCCTTGCATGGCGCGTTCAGTTGATGCGTTAAATTGACTTCATAAGCGTCTCCTCCGGCGATATACTTCAGCACCCGGGTTATCTTTTCACGATAGGCTTCCCAGCCGTCGCCTGAGACCAGGGGTCCTACCTGAAACGGTTCGTCCCCGATAATATCATTTAAAGGATCATGCGATGATGGGGTTTTGCTGTTTACAGGATCAATACTGCTGAAATCATCCCGGATCTGCTCATCCCCTTTCATGACCTTGATACGGCATCCGGCCCGGTCCACAGCCAGAACCACCTCCGGGACAAAAAAGAAGAGGTCGGGCAAATTAACCGGATCATGGTGCCGGGATACGAGGTCTTCAGTCTCGTTCTTCAAGTCATAAGAAAACCAGCCGAACATCCAGTCGGGATGCTCTCTGCGGAATTGTGCTAATGCCTCCCATGCATTTTGCCGGCTGCCTGGCTGGTGGGCTTGCCGTCCACTGTGTTGCCGGACTCTCCGGTTGCCGTGTTGCCCGCTTTGCTCACTTCCGTGTTGCCCGCTTTGCCTGTTGCTGTGTTGGTTGCCTTGACGGTTGCTGTGCCGGCTTTCTTGCCGATTGCTCTGTTGCTCCCCGTCTGTTTCATTGTCATCATGCGGACCGTTCGTTCCGTGAAGTTCCAAAGTATGAGCCGGATTTGTCGCAATATAGCCGTTACCGGAAGAGGCATGACCCCGAAGTTGGGAATCCAGAAAGATAACCGGTCCTTCACGGCGTTTTCGGTGCAGGTAAGCGTAAATCCAGCGATCAAGATCCTTCTCACTCCCGAATGTGCGCACTTTCTCGGTTGTGCCCCGCTTCCCCGACGTCCGCTGCTTTGCCGACGTCCGCTGCTTTGCCGCTGGAGCCGTTGCATCCGGCACCTTCTTTTTTTCAAACTCAGTGTACATATTTCAGCATTTTTCTTTTTCTGCTTTGAAACGTTTCCCGGAGCAGATTCCAGAATCGGTCATCCACCGGACAGCTGCGCCCGTCAATGCCGGCGACCGGATACAGCTCTCTAACGGAGTTGCATGCCCATACCATTTCCGCTTTCTGCAATTCAGCCGGAAAAAACCGACCTTCCTGTACCTCTACCATCATCTCATCAAGCACATCCATTACCAGAGACCTGGTAATACCGGGAAGCAGATCACAATCCACCGAAGGCGTAAATACCCGGTCACCCGACTTCCAGAAGAGATTGGCGATCGTCGTCTCACTGATATAACCGTCGCGGGTGAGCATCAATGCGTCATCTGCGCCGTGGTGCCGGGCTTCGCCGGCGGCAAGGATGTAATTGACACCGTTGGACCATTTCACATCGGCCGGCAGTGACTCCGCCGGAATCCGGCGATACCGGCCGGCAAACAGGGTTACGGGCGGAGCTGATGCAAAATCGATGCTCGTTTCAGCGAGATTCGGTTTATCGGTTGCAGCGGATTTTGCATGTGCCGGAGCTGCGTTGGAAGGGACGGGCCGCTCCATACGGACTCCTGATATCATATATCGGGCGGTACGACGGGGATTCAGACCTTCCGGGGATGACGTGTCCTTATTACTTTCCGGACCGGATGTCTTCTGAACGGCAGCTCTCCCTCCGGATGCCGATCCGCCAGGGAGGTAACCGGACGTGTTATCATCCGCCCAGACCTGGATGCGGATTCTTATCTGATCATCCATGGCCTGATTGATCCCGAGAAACCGGGCTAACAGCTCCAGGAAACGGCCGGTATCGGACAGTGTCTCCGGAATGGCCAGCCCGAGATATTGCATGCCTTTGTGAAGCCGTTCAAGATGCCTTTCAGGCAGCAGAAAGCCGCCATTATAAGCACGCAGGGTATCAAAAAAACCCTCCCCATACATCGTCAACCGGGATGAAAGAGAGATCCGCCCATTTTCTGCCGGATGGGGTTTGCCATCCCGGATGATTTTAGGAAGCGCGTTATCCGGATTCATGGAATCATACCCGATTGCAGTTCACCCCGAGTGGAGAGTTCGTGCCATGCCGGAACCGCACGGGCTCCGATTTCGGTGGACCTGACGGTTCCACTTTCATCGAATATGATGGCGGTCGGCACCCCGGGCACTCGCAGATCCTGATACGCAGGTGTGCCGTCCAGCAACCGGTGGTTCTCCTGCTCGGCGCGATCATGAGCACGTGCAAATTCAGGTGCATCTTTGACATATGCGGCGATGATTTCATACTGGGGGTAGTTATCATGCCACTTGTAGAGGTCGTACAAACTGTCCAGTGAGCGCTCCGACCAGGTTGCCCAGAAAAGCATCACGGTGGTGCGTTCCGGCCGGACCTGTACGGTATCTCCTTCGGCGTCATGAAAAACAAACTCCTGCAGCATTGTGCCATCAAGCCGGCCCAGAAAGCGCTGCTCCTGCTTGCCGAGATAGAAGAAGCTGGCCACGGCGATGGCGATGATGCCGACAGCCCCCACCGTAACCATAAAATGATTAAAAAATTTGGGATCGATTTGCATCTGTGAAAAATACGAAGATGGCCGTCCCTATACCAGACCGGATACCTGCAAAATCATGGTGTGACAATTCGACCTGTTCAGCTACTGTTATCAATTCCCGTTATTTATCCGTATATTGAATATTACATTTTTTTTATGGTCCGGCCGTAAAAGTCGGGCCATTTTCGTTTTAATACTATATATGTCATTTAAGTCGCTTGATCTTGCATCACCTATCCTCAAAGCACTATCAGAAGAAGGATACTCCCGGCCCACCTCCATTCAATCACAAGCCATACCAGTTGTCCTGAAGGGGACGGATCTTATGGGCGCCGCCCAGACCGGCACGGGTAAAACGGCCGCATTTGCCATTCCTATTCTGCAACTGCTGAGTTCCGAAGATTCTCAAGACACCGGTGAACACCCCGGCCGGAATACAACATTGCGTGAAAAAGCCGGTAACGCATCCTTCCGAAACATGAAAAAATCCGGACGCCGCACCCAATCCACCAGCCGGAATAAAAAAATCAGAAGCCTGATCGTCACCCCCACCCGGGAGCTGGCCATCCAGATCGAAGAAAGCTTCCAGAGCTACGGCCGGTATATGGGCCTTTCCAGTGCAGTGGTATTCGGCGGGGTCAATCAGAAAAGTCAGGTTGCGAAGCTGCAGCGTGGTGTGGATATCCTCATAGCCACCCCGGGACGACTCCTCGACCTTATGAATCAGGGTTTTATCTCCCTGGCAGATATTCAGATATTTGTCCTTGATGAAGCCGACCGCATGCTGGACATGGGCTTCATTCATGATGTCCGGAAGCTGCTGGCCGCACTCCCACGCGAACGCCAGTCGCTCTTCTTTTCGGCCACGATGCCGCCCGAAATCATTAAACTGTCCAAAACCATCCTGCGCAACCCGGTGAAAATGGAGATCACTCCCGAATCTCCCACGGTTGAAGCCATCCGGCAGGGCCTTTATTACGTAGACAAGGGCAACAAGAAGAATTTGCTGGTGGATGTGCTGCAGGATGACGGAATTGCGTCTGCTCTCGTTTTCACCCGCACCAAGCATGGTGCCAACAAGGTGGTCAAGATCCTCAACAACAGCAACATCGGGGCCGAGGCTATCCATGGAAACAAGTCCCAGAGCGCCCGGCAGCAGGCGCTGGGCAATTTCAAGGATGGGGCTACCCGTGTGCTTGTGGCAACCGATATCGCCGCCCGCGGCATCGATGTAGATGAACTGCAGTACGTAATCAACTACGAGATGCCGAATATTCCGGAGACCTATGTGCATCGCATAGGCCGAACCGGCAGAGCAGGATTAAACGGCACGGCACTGTCATTCTGTGACGCATCGGAAAAACCATATCTGCGCGATATTGAAAAGCTGATCGGCAAAAAGGTTCCGGTTGTTGAAGGACATGACTTCCCGCTGACCGACCACAATCCACCCGCTCCGGAAAAGCAGCAGCAACGGCCGCGAAAGTCTCACAGCAATGGGACTGGCCGGGGAAACGGCAGAAACGGTTCCAATCTGCAATCCCATAGTAAAAACAAGAGACGATTCAGCCGATCGACGAGTGCCAAACGTTAGCAGTGCATTCTTGTGTACAGCATATCTGCTCCTTTTTTAATCAAAGTCCTTATCTATTGTACAATTTGCCGGGATATTTATTGGATTTTTGTTAAAAAAGTGCCTACAGTGCAGAAGTACCCATTAAATAGCAGGTACTTGGAAAAAACCTGTTAAGCTGCCTAAGAGCAATAGCGTGTAAAAATTTATGCAAACATTCTAATCGGACCGGAATAGTCCGGCCGGCATATGGATTGTTCCGGGTATTTTTTATCCCGCCGGTAATAATCACGAGGCTTTTATGGATACCATGCAATACAAAGTGCAAAAACTGTTGAACGAAGCCGGAATCGCTATTAACGGCAACCGCAAATTCGATGTTCAGGTCCATGAAGATCGCTTTTTCCAGAAAATTTTTGCCGAAGGATCGCTTGGACTGGGAGAAGCCTACATGGAGGGATGGTGGGATTGCGAGGCGCTCGACGAGTTTATTTACCGGGTGACCGCCGCCAGGCTGGATCGAAAAGTTCAACCTGTCCGTGAAATCGGAACAATCCTGAAGGCCACTCTGATGAATCTGCAAAAACCCTCGCTCGCATTTGAGATAGGAAAACATCACTACGACATCGGCGATGATCTTTATGAAGCGATGCTCGACAAACGAATGAACTACAGCTGCGGCTACTGGAAAGACGTAAAGAATCTTGACCAGGCACAGGAAAACAAGCTGGATCTCATTTGCCGCAAACTCGGTCTTGAAAAAGGTATGCGGGTGCTGGATATCGGCTGTGGATGGGGCGGTGCATTAAAATATGCAGCGGAAAAATACGGAGTCGAAGGGGTCGGCATCACGGTTTCACGGAATCAGGCGGAACGGGCCAAAAAGGAGTGCAAAGATCTTCCGATCGAAATTCGACTGGAGGATTATCGCGATCTCCAGGGACACTTCGACCACATCTGGTCCGTGGG
This sequence comes from Balneolales bacterium, assembly GCA_007132495.1. Taxonomy (GTDB): domain Bacteria; phylum Bacteroidota; class Rhodothermia; order Balneolales; family Natronogracilivirgulaceae; genus SLOL01. Next base: position 2,862 of record SLOL01000114.1, on the reverse strand, counting down.
TATGATTGAACATGTGGGGGTGAAAAACTATCGCACATTCATGCAGGTTACCCGCCGCTGTCTGAAACCCGACGGACTTTTTTTACTCCATACCATAGGCGGAAACAGGTCGGTCAATAAAGCCGATCCCTGGCTCGGTAAATACATCTTCCCGAACTCCATGATCCCCTCCATCCGTCAGCTCGGCCTCGCCATGGAAGACCTTTTTGTGATGGAAGACTGGCACAATTTCGGTCCCGACTATGACAAAACGCTGATGCAATGGCACAAAAACGTACTCAACCATTGGGATCAACTCAAAGAAAATTACAGTGAGCGGTTTTTCCGGATGTGGCAATATTATCTGTTGAGCTGCGCCGGGGTTTTCCGGTCGCGCAAAGTGAATCTGTGGCAGATTGTGCTTTCGCCCGAAGGTGTGCCCGGCGGTTACCAGTCGGTCAGATAGAAAAAAATACGAACTTCAATACACATGAAGAAACGCTCACCCGATATTCTATTGCCAAAATGAGCCGGCAGCATACAACGCCGATCGCAGAGAGTCGTTTTTCCCGTAAATGCTGTAAATATTTGAAGCCGGTTTCGTAAACAGCATCTCAAAAAATTATTACATGGAAAAACGAACAGTGATTATAACAGGGGCGAATTGCGGAATCGGAAAAGCCGCCTCACACCAATTCGCCCGGGAGGGACATACCGTAATCATGGCTTGCCGGAGCCTGGAGAGAAGCCGGCATGTGCAGCAGGAGGTGATCCGTGACTCCGGATCAAATTGGACTGACGTTTGCCACGAATGCTGCGGGTCCGTATCTGATGACGACCTTGCTGAGGGACCACCTTCGAAAATCCGGCGACCCGCGCATACTGCATGCCGGAAGCAATATTATCAAACATTTCTTTGATCCCGCCAAAACAATCAGCTTCGACACGCTTCAGGGATATCATCCCAACCCCGAAAGTTTCCGGGTGAATGACAGTTACCGCGAGTCCAAAATGGCACTGCTGATGCTCACCTTCAAGATGGCCGAAGAGTACCGCCGGGTCGACTTGAACCCGGACTGAAAGACCAGATAACCCGGGTATTGGCGCCGGCGTCTATCCGGTGTATGCCGACAATCTGTAATTGACCCCAAAAAAGAACATCGATATATTAATGCTCAAATCCACTGATGACGGGTGAGTCAGCTTCAAGTGAACCAGATGGGTCAGTTTGAGTGAAATTCTCAAAGTAAAAATGAATACCCCGCTACTTAATAACAAAATAAAAGGATGATAATATGAATAATTCATATCAAAACTCTTTATCACGCCGTAAATTCATCAAAGACACGGGGAAATTCACTGTCACATCGGCTCTGGCAGCTGGGTTCATTCCAAATATTTATGCTGCCGAAGACAACACCATAAAAGTAGCATTGGTCGGTTGCGGCGGCAGAGGGGCCGGTGCGGCTTCCGATGCCATGTCCGTAAAGAACGGTCCGATCAAGCTGGTCGCTATGGCCGACATATTCGAGGAACGTATAAAACGTAGTTACGAAGGCCTGGAAATACGTCATCCCGAACAGGTGGATGTTCCCGAAGATCACAAATTTGTTGGTTTCGAATCGTACAGGCATGCCATGGATTGTCTCAGTCCGGGTGATGTTGTCATATTAGCCACTCCTCCCGCATTTCGCTGGGTGCACTTCAAATACGCCATAGATAAAGGCCTGAATGTCTTTATGGAAAAACCCGTAACGGTAGACGGGCCAACCACACGCAGGTTTCTGCAGCTTGCGGAAGAATCCGAAAAAAAGAACCTGAAAGTTGGTGTCGGGCTGATGTGCCGTCACTGTGAAGCGCGACAGGAACTTTACGACCGTATTCAGGATGGTCAGATTGGCGATATTCTAACCATGCGAGCTTACAGGATGCACGGGCCTATAGGATTTTTCAGGTCCGATCCCAAGCCGGATAATATCAGTGAAATGCTCTACCAAACACAGCGTTTTCACAGTTTTCTGTGGGCCAGCGGAGGCAGTTACAGTGACTTCTACATACACAACATAGATGAATGCTGCTGGATGAAGGATGCCTGGCCGGTGAAGGCCCAGGCTACGGGAGGCAGACATTACCGCGACAACTCGGTGGATCAGAATTTCGATAACTATTCAGTAGAATACACCTTTGCCGATGGCACCAAGCTGTTCCTGTATGGCAGATGTATTAATGGCTGTCATGATGAATTTGCCAGTTACGCGCATGGCAGCAAGGGATCTGCCGTCATCTCGGAGAGAGCTCATTCGCCGGCCAAATGCCGTATTTACAAAGGGCAGGACCTGGAAAAAAGTGATGACATTTCCTGGGCATTCTCCAGACCGGAGCCCAATCCATACCAGCTTGAATGGGACTACCTGATCGAAGCAATTCGTGAAGACAAGCCATTCAATGAAGCGAAACGAGGCGCCGAAGCCAGCCTGGTAACCTCCATGGGAAGAATGGCTGCACATACCGGCCAGATCATTACGTATGATGATATGCTCAACTGCGAGCACGAGTTCGCTCCGGGACTTGACAAATTAACGGAGGATTCCCCTGCACCGTTGAAGGCAGATTCTGACGGTAAATATCCAGTCCCACGGCCGGGAATTGACCGTTTTGAGTACCTTGTGACTACTTAGTTAATAGATAGCATAACATAGTTTACCCCTTTTCGTAGCACAACATGGTCTACACTTCCGGGTAACCAGGTAGTTCTTTGATATAATGAAATAATTCCATCAACGGTATCTATGCTTGTCTGCCTGTTGCCGGTTGACCATTCATCTTTTATAAACAGGACCGGAAAGTAATTGAAAAGAAAAATTTACCAGAATTGTGTTGTTA
>SLOL01000207.1 GCA_007132495.1 Balneolales bacterium | reverse complement strand
CAAACCTTTTACCTCCCGGGAAATTCTGTACCGCGTAAACCGTTTTTTTGATAGTGATCCTGAGGAGCGAACATCGCCGGCTGGAAAACAAACGGACGACCGGCAAGGTAACGGGAACAACCGGACCGGAAATTCAGACGTTTCCGAAAACAAAATCACCGCGCCGAAGTCCGGCAAAGCAACACGCCCGGACAAAGTCGACCTCCGCATGGTCGGACAGCACAAGCATATTCAGCGGCTTTTGGATATGCTGCCCCGCATCGCCCGGAACAACGCCCCGATTCTGATCCAGGGCGAAAGCGGCACCGGCAAAGAAGTTTACGCGCACCTGATCCATCATGAAAGCGACCGGGCTTCAGGACCCTATATCAAGATCAATTGCGCCAACCTGCCATCCGAACTGGTAGAAAGCACCCTGTTCGGTCATATGAAAGGTGCGTTTACGGGAGCCATCGCTGACCGGAATGGAGCGTTTGATGAGGCCGATGGAGGCACTTTGCTGCTTGACGAGATCACGGAAATCGATATCAATGTGCAGGCCAAACTGCTTCGGGTGCTTCAGGAGAAAGAGTTTCACCGTGTCGGCAGCCAGAAACCGACCAGGGTGGATGTACGGGTTATCGCCACCACCAATCGCAACATCATGGAGTCGATTGCCGAAAACCAGTTTCGCGAGGACCTCTACTACCGCCTCAATGTCTTTCCCATTACCATCCCGCCGCTGCGGGAGCGGCGCGAAGACATCCCGCTGCTGGCCAGGCACTTCATAGACCGGTACACCAGTCAGTATGATCTTGAAGAAAAACGGCTCTCTCCCGAACTGGCGCAATATCTCTCTGACCAGGAGTGGAAGGGCAACGTCCGGGAACTTGACAACAAGATCCACCGGGGGGTGATCCTGGCTCAAAATGAGCCGGAAATCACCATCGACGATATCGAAGACCATCTGTTCTCCAATGTCGATGAGGAGATCAAAAGTGAAGTACTATCCGATCTTCCGCTGATCCCGATCGAGGAGATGGAGCTTCAGATGATCAAGAAAGCGCTGGAACGCACCCGCGGCAATCAGAAAAAAGCGGCGGCACTGCTCGGCATATCCGACCGCACCATCCGCAATAAACTGAAAAACAGCGAATGGGCCGGAAGTCTGGAAGAAGACTGATTCAGCCCGTTTTTTTTCGAATACGCATCTTCGCCACCACTTTCTGGGCTTTGCCGATATCCTTGCTCTTGGACAACGCAACCAGCCAGCGGCGAAGATACGTTTCATTGCCCGGCTGATAGTCCAGCAAGTCCTGATACTTCCCGGCCGGAAACTGATACCACCCTTTTTCCATAAACAGCGCGAGCATGTCAAAGAGCTGCTCTTCGGACCGCTCATCAAGCTTATCGGGAAACTGCCCGGCGAATCGCTCATTGAAAAACCGAACCGCCTGCCCGTAATCGGACTGCTCTATAGCCAAAAGCAGCAGCCGCTGCAAAGTGTCGGGATCCACATCACCGCCGCGAATCGCATAGAGCCTCTTATAGTGTTTAAATGCAGCCCCTCTTAACCCGGCCCGGATAGCCAGATCAGCCAGCTGCATCAGAGTCTCCTCTTCGGGCAAAACCTTGTCAAAATTGGCGGCCGACAGCTCATTTCTCAGTTCATAATAACGCTCCAGAATATCATGAGCCTCTTCCCAGTGCTTTGCAAGCTGATGGATGCGAAAAAGAATGAGATACGGCAGCCGCTGACGGGACTCTTCTTTGATGGATTTCGCTGCAAGTTCTATGGCCTGCGACCATTTGTACTGTTCGGCCATCGCACCGGACAATCCGTTCAGTGCCGCAAGCCGGTCGTATGGAAGCACGTCCGGCGTATTCAACACTTTGCGGTATTGGGCGGCGGCATGAACATATCTCCTCTCGCGGTAATGCCGGGCGCCGATGGCGAGATATACCTGGGGCGAGGGTTTGGCTGCGGCAAGTTCTTCCTCGGGATTCAGATTGTCATAGGGTGTGCTTTCCCGGTGAATCACGATCGGCTCCGCATTCAGATATATCGCGTTATTTGTGATATATTCGGTACAATCGGGCAGGTGTTTTCCCTGGAAGGGCGCCTCCGCCCCGGCTGTCACCAGTCGCATATGGTAACACTGCCGCAACAGTTCACCATCCTGCCACTGGATGAGTGCCGGCATCCATTTCTGCATATCCAGATCCTGTCCCGACGGCAGCCCCGGAAGATCAACAGTTTCATCATCTTCCAGAAACAGCGCCCATGGAGCCTGCACATGCTTGAGTATCCGGTTCCAAATAGTGGAGCGATACTCATCTGCTTCATAATGGTGCCTGCAAATCCCGTCAGGCAGATTTTCCGGATGCACTCCGGGTGAAACTACATGCACAGCAGAAAAAACTTTCACCCAACGGCGTAGTTTTCCCGGATTCAGAGATGTGATATCCGACAAGAACAGAATCACTTCTATTCCCTTAATCCGTTTTTGACCCGTCCCGGTGCGGGAAGGGGTCCCGGATATTTGTTCCTCTTCCAATATATCAGTTCTATTGTTTTGCATAGCTGTTGCCATAAGAATTCTTTATCCATCTGTAACCGGCCGGAACGCTTGCAGAACATGTTCCCGGTGTTTGCAGATCGGTGATCGTTTTATCAATGCTGTTTTACATATAGTCGAGCAGCGTATTGTGAATCATCT
>SLOL01000123.1 GCA_007132495.1 Balneolales bacterium | reverse complement strand
AACCGAACTGATTGCACGGGGAATCGGACAGCTGACCGATATCGTCAGTAAAGAGATGTTTGCTTTTGATCGCGGTGAAGACCACTATGTGCTGCGTCCGGAAGGTACCGCCCCGGTCGCCCGAGCCTATGTCCAGCATCATCTTGCCCAGCGCGGCGGCACCCAGCGGCTCTTCTATATCGGACCCTTTTTTCGTGCCGAGCGCCCTCAGAAAGGCCGTCAGCGCCAGTTTCATCAGTTCGGCGCCGAGCTCATCGGGGCCTCCGGCGCCATCGCCGACGTCGAGATCATCACGTTCATGATGGACATTTACAAGCAGGTCGGCATTACCAATACCCGCCTGAAACTCAACTCGGTCGGTGATCCGGAATCGCGCAAAGACTACCGGAAGGCTCTCTATGACTATTTCCAACCCCTGTCGGATAAACTCAGTGATGTCTCGCGCAACCGGCTGGAAACCAACCCGATGCGCATTCTCGACTCCAAAGAAGAGGAGGATGAGGAGCTCAAAGCCGGCGCCCCGAAGATCACCGATTATCTCACACCGGCCTCCAAAGAGCACTTTGATTCGGTAACCGGTCTGCTTAAGAGAATGAACATCCCTTATGAACTTGACCCGTTTCTGGTACGCGGACTCGACTACTACACCGAGACCGCATTCGAATTGATCAGCCCCGACCTCGGCTCCCAGGACGCCCTGGGTGGAGGCGGACGCTATGACCTGCTGATCGAAGAAGTGGGCGGACAGCCCGCGCCGGCCGTGGGTTTCGCCTCCGGCATCGAAAGGCTGATGATCGCCTGTCAGGCACTCGGCATCAGCCTGACCGACCCTGCCGGACCCGATCTCTATTTTGTCACCCGTGGTGATCAGGCCGCCCAATGGAGCCTGGAAACCATGCCGGACTTGCGCGCCAGGGGTCTGGTTTGTACTATGGACTATTCGGGCCGATCCATGAAGGCGCAAATGAAAGACGCCAACCGTCAGCAGGCCCGCTTCGCCGTCATCGTCGGCGAACAGGAACTGGCCGACAACCGGGTTACACTCAGGGATATGGCCAAAAGTGAAGAGTTTACAATCACGCCGGATGAATTGCCGGATCACGTTCGTTCCGCTTCATAGAATCTGCCACCCATCACTGAAGTCAGCAAAGCAGGGGTTGTCATGAGAACAAAAATCTTCATTACGATCATCCTGATCTTCGGGGTGCTCTTCCTGATCAATTTTCTTTCCGGCCGCTATCTGGCTTCCCGGGTGGACCAGCAGCTTCAGCAAATTGCCGATACCGATGACCGGATTTCGTACGAGTACTCCTCTCTCAAAGTCAATCCGGCTTTCGGGTCGCTGACCATCAACGATCTCTCCTTTTACGGCGAAGATGATACTTATGAAGCGGAGCGAATCCGTGGATCACTCACCTATGCGGATATCTGGCGGATTATCCGCAACCGGTCCGATCACCCCCTCTCCAATATTCGCTCGTTTCAGGTGACCGTCAATGCTCTGCAAGCCGGCTCCGCAACTACCGTCCGCACCGTGAATCTGCTCTATTCCGGCAGGATGGATGAGCTTGTCACGCTCACTCTGGATGATCAGGCGCCACGCTACGACCATCGCATCACCCTTACACTGCTGGATATATCCAACTCCGGGGCAGCTCCCGGACACTCCGGCCTTCTCCCCGTACTTCAGTACCTCCATTTACCTGAGCATATAAACCAGTTCAATACACAGCTCCACTATCGGGCCGGTGAACAACGGATTGCCCTGAACAACCTGCGGCTGAAGTCGCCTGAATTGGTGCTCACAGCTAACGGTGAACTGCGTTATGGCGAGAGCGGATGGCCCTTGTCACCGGAGAACATTACCCTGGATTATGAATTGGATGCATCCACCCGCGATCTGGCGAAACTGCCATTGTCGAATACCCTGGGTGGGTTTTCCATGGATACCCTGTCGGTGCACAGCCGGTTCCGCCTTGATGACATTGCCGCCTTCGGCAATCGTCACCCGTTAACCTATCCGGGTGAAACGACCCTGTACCTCGGTAATATCCATTGGTACCCCCCGGATCAGCTGATCGAACAGTACGGCCTTCTTTTCGGAATGCTCGATATCTCCGAAGAACGGCTGCCGGTCCGAAATTTCCGGACCCACTACCGGAACACCGGTGACACATTGCGCATCAATGAATCCACGCTCTCCACGGAACCCTTTGACGCCGCTATTCAGGCTCTTGTGCACACACCGGCAGATCAACGTCCGGAGATCCTCAACGGTTCCATTACTTTTGTAAGGACCGGTGCAGCTTTCAATGACTTTGTGGACGGGGTAGAAGGGCTGTTTGCCATAGAGCTTCCCCGCCGCGACGGACAGCTCCACTTTGAGTTTTCCGGAGATCCGGGATCACCCGACTTTGACCTCAACCTGGACAGATAACAGAATTCAGAATACAGAATACAGAATACAGAGACCAGAGAACAGAAGACAGGGTTCAGAATACAGAGACCAGAATTCAGAGGTCAGTTTCGGAATTCTATATCATTTGCGGTTATCTAACGGGCGCGCAAAGTGCATGGTTCCAAACAACTAAGCGGTGGTCTCCGTTACTTCGTCCTTGCCTTTTATTTCACCCTTGCCATGATACTCCAGGAATGATTTCAGACCTTTATCGCCCATATATCGCTTCAGGATTTTGGGGTCGGTTTTGGTGAGGTCGACAAGGATAAGTCCGTCAAGCACATCGCTGAAATCCGGATCCAGGTTGAAACCGAGCAGCTTGCCTCCGAGCTTGAGATACTGTTTCAACAGGATGGGAACTCCTTTATCGTCGCCTTCAAATTCGGAGACCAGTTCGGAAACATCCTCCAGACTGTTGATCATGGTTCGGTTTTTGGGATCGATCCCTTTCATTCTGCGCGCACGGTACGGCGTTTTGGGGCGCACCTTGCGGGCCATGTCGGGCAAATAGTTATGCAGTTTCAGAAAAGATACCATGAGGTGCCTTGACATGGAGTGGTATTCGCTGCTGATGCTTACCGGACCGAAAAGCACCCTGTATTTGGGATATTTCACCACATAATGACCGATTCCCTTCCACAGTAGCATTAGAGGAGCAAAATTGCGCTGGTACTCCGGCCGGATGAATGACCGTCCCATTTCAAGGGCCGGGCTGATCTGGTCAAAGAGCGAGCTTTTAATATTGAACAACGTTGTGGTATAGAGCCCTTTTTTGCCGAAACGTTTAATCAGGTTGTCGGTTCGACCGATGCGATAGGCCCCCACCAACTCTCTCTTTTCCGCATTCCATACAAACAGATGAACGTAACATTCATCAAATTCATCCAGGTCAATGGGTTTGCCGGTTCCCTCCTGTGTTCCCCGGAAAGTCACCTCCCGCAGTCGCCCGATCTCCCGGACGATATTCGGAACCTGTTTTTTTACGGCATGATACACTTCAAATTCATTACTTCTTAACAGGCACTGTGTTGGAGCCAGCGACGAGATCTCCGTTTCGATCTTCTCAAGCGGTACCGGATCAATAATGGGCTCCAGGTCCGAATCTTCCAGACTGAGGGAAATGGATGTGTCGGATTTCTCCTCCTCCCCACTGCGATTCTGCAGCATAAAGGTTCGTTGCCGCAAATAACTGGCCATCTCCTTGTCACTTTCAAAGGAGGCAAGTTTATTGTAGCTGATAACCTTCCCGATGCAAATATCGATATCACGATTCCGCTTGTTTAGCAGTTCCCTGGGCAGCATGGCCGTTCGCAAACGCGGATGGATGAGACCAAGCATCTGGAAAAGCGGACCGTTAAAACCGTCGAAGTAGATGGGTAGTACCGGCGACTCTGTTTTGCGGATAATTCCGCAGACAGACTCGCTCCATTCCGACTCCACAATCTTTCGCTTGCCCATGGAGAAATGCGCGACTTCCCCGGCCGGGAATACGCCGAGTACATGATCATCGCGCAGCCATTGTATCGACTTTTTCATGGTCGCGAGGTTGGCTCTTGCCGCTTCCCTGCCGCCAAAAGGATCGACAAAAAAGAACACCTCACGCAACTCCGGAATACGCTCCAGAATATAATTGGCCATGATTTTGGAATCGCTTCGAACCGAACGAAGCAAAGACGCCAGGATAATTCCTTCTATCCCGCCGAAAGGATGATTGGCAATGACAACCACCTTGCCTTCTTTGGGAATTCGCTCCATATCCCGTTCGGAGATCTGGTGATTGACGTTCATCCGTTCCAACAGCTTGTCGTAAAACGCCTGATCCGTTTCATACCGCATTGCATCCTTATAAAGGCTGTTCAGCCCTTTGAAGGAGAGTATCTTCTCAAGGGGTTTCCGTACTGCCCGGAAAAGCCGGTTGCGTACAGGCCCTTCAATGTTAAAGTCCAGGTCAAATATATCTGGTAAATGGTCCGGTTTGTTCATATAACTATCAGGTGTTTACGATCAACAACATTAATAACGGAAATAACGGATTTCAGACCCCGTTTCATAACTGTCTCGCAAAAAAAAGAATCAAAAAGTGCAACTTTTCCAACAGGATATTCCTTTTCAACGTCTAATGATAACGCATCATGTGCTGCAATGATATCTCGTTATGTAACAATAATAAATGCAATAAATGGTAATTATGAACGAAATGGTAATGTTGACCGATTGCGGTCAATGTTACTTCCGCTTTTTTGTCTCATCACCGGTCCGTCTTAATAGCCCTGCCGGCAAACTTGCAACACGGGTGATGAAACAATAATTTAAAAAGCGGCATGTGCCTGCACCACATTACCCCGTTGTACAGAATGCCAAAAAAATAACAAACAACCAAATACCAAACCATCCATGTCTGAAGTTGAACTTGAAAATCAGACGAAAACCCGAAAAAAAGAGAAGGAAAAGGTCGAGGAGCCCCCTCTGTTCAAGGTAATTTTACTGAATGACGACTATACTACCTTTGATTTCGTTGTAAGTATTCTGACCGGAGTTTTCGGCAAATCGGTTCCCGAGGCCATACAAATAACCAATGACGTACACCGGAAAGGATCCGGCCTGTGCGGGGTCTATCCCCGGGATATTGCAGAAACCAAAGTGGATATGGTGGCACGAAACAGCAAACAAGCCGGGTTCCCTCTTCGTTGTACCATGGAGGAGGCGTAACTGTCCCTGTTAAATAAACCGTTGATAGAAATTTATGATCAGTAAAACCCTCGACCAGGTACTCCGTAACTCTTTTTTACTGGCTCATCATCTCAATCATCAGATGGTGAGTCTGGAACATCTGCTTCACAGCATGGCAAACGATGCGGCCGGTGCCCGGGTACTCAAAAACTGCGGAACCGATATCGGTAAACTGATTGCCGATATTGAATCGTTTTATGAAAAGATTCCGCTGCGGCAGAATAAGTCGGAGGAACCGGTACATACCCTGGGATTTCGGAGAACCCTCCAACGGGCCCTGATGCACAGCCGGGCAGCTGAACAGGATGAGACCGGTATCGGCGATCTGCTGGTCTCCATGTTTACCGAGGAGAACAGTCATGCGATCTACTTCCTGGAAAAGCAGGGCGTGACCCGGTTGGATGTGCTCAACTATGTATCGCATCACATCGCCAAACCCGGCTTTGAACAACCTGACGACGAACCGGATGACGATGATATCCACCGGTCAAACCGGGATGGGATGGAGCGTCCATCGGATGACTTATCCGATGACGAATCGTTCTCCGATGATTTTGAGGCCATGGAAGAGGAGGATGAGAACGATGATTTTCCTGAAGATTATGAATTGGAAGATGGAAGCGAACCGGATCCCGATGACATCCGGCAACCCGGAAAGAGCCGCAGAAAACAACGCGGCACGGATCCATCCGGAAAGACGGGGCTTCTCGAACGCTATACCGAAGAGTGGACCGCCAAAGCGAGGGATGGACATTTCGACAAGGTCATCGGGCGCGATATGGAGATCGGGCGCAGCATAGAAATCATATGCCGGCGACAGAAAAACAACCCGATTTACGTCGGCGACTCCGGAGTCGGTAAAACGGCAATCACTCAGGGTCTGGCCCAGAAAATTGCCGCCGACGAAGTCCCGGAGCGTATTCGTGATTTCAGGATTTATGCCCTTGATCTGGGGGCGTTGCTGGCCGGTACCAAGTTCCGGGGCGATTTCGAGGCCCGGCTAAAAGGGGTGCTCAAAACACTGCAGAAACGCAAAAACGTAATCCTGTTCATCGACGAAATTCACAATATTATCGGTGCCGGTGCGGCCGGATCCAGCACACTTGATGCTTCCAACATGCTCAAACCGCTGCTGGCCGACGGATCCATCCGCTGTATCGGTGCCACTACCTTCGAAGAGTACAAAAACCACTTTGAAAAGGACCGGGCGCTGTCGCGCCGGTTCCAGAAAGTTGAAATCGAAGAACCTGATGTTGCCACTACCGTTGATATCCTGAAGGGCTTGAAAGGGGTTTACGAGAAGTATCACGGACTCAAAATCACAACCGGCGCTCTCGAATCGGCGGCCCGGCTTTCGGCGAAATATCTGACCGAGCGACGGCTGCCGGACAAGGCGATCGATGTCATCGACGAAGCGTGCTCCCAGGTTTCCCTGCAAAACGATAACCGCAAGCAGATTTCTCCCCGTGATGTGGAGAAGCTGATATCCAAAATGGCGCGTGTCCCGGTGCAACAGGTTGGTGGTGCCGAGAAAGAGAGCTTGCGTGACCTTGAGGTCCGACTGAATCGCAATGTGTATGGGCAGGAACCGGCTGTCCGGTCACTGGTCACGGCCGTCAAGCGAAGCCGGGCCGGTCTCGGTAATGAATCAAAACCGGTAGGCTCATTTCTCTTCTCGGGTCCCACCGGCGTGGGAAAAACCGAATTGTGCCGTCAAACAGCCGAGCATCTCGGCGTTCCCCTGGTCCGGTTCGACATGAGCGAGTACATGGAGAAACATACGGTATCGCGACTGATAGGCGCACCGGCCGGCTATGTCGGATTCGAGCAGGGAGGACTGCTTACCGACGCCATCCGCCGTCAGCCCAACTCGGTCCTGCTGCTGGACGAAATCGAAAAAGCCCACCCCGACATCTTCAACATTCTCCTGCAGATCATGGATTATGCAACGGCTACCGACAATACCGGCCGCAAAGCCGATTTCCGTAATGTGCTGCTGGTCATGACCTCCAATGTCGGTTCCCGGGAGATGACCAGCGCCCAAATTGGATTTGGAGAAAACAAATCACAACCGAAAGGCGATCCAAAAAAGGCGATCGAAAAACATTTCAGCCCCGAGTTCCGCAACCGCCTTGATGATATCGTCATTTTCCACCATCTGGACCGCAATGTGGTCGAAAGTATTGTCTACAAATTCATCCGGGAACTCGAAGAGCAGCTCCGGGACAAGAAAGTGACCGTGCATCTTACGCGCAAGGCGGTGGACTGGATCGCCGATAAAGGGTATGATCCCGCTTTCGGTGCCCGGCCGATGTCACGTGTCATCCAGGAATCCATTAAAAACAGACTGGTAGACGAATTGCTGTTCGGAAAGCTGCAGTCGGGCGGCACAGTCACCCTGTCTGAAAAACAGGGTGATCTGACCTTCCGGTTTTCCCGGAGAAAATCACCCAAAACCTCTGAATAAACAGAAAGCCGCATCCGGAATAGCAAACCGCATTCGCATTATCAAACCGCATCCGTATTAACCAGTCACACCCGGAAGATCAAACCACACCCGTTTGATCTTCCCGCGAAGCGGCTTTCTATAATTTTATATACTTTGATCACTCTTTGTTCGGATAATCCGGCGGATCGGGGAATCCGGTTTCCACCTCTTCCATCAGCTCCAGCAGATGTTCGATCGCCGTATTGAGCTGATCGTCGATTCCGTCGTATTCTTTGGCCGGATCGTTATCAACATAAATGTCCGGCTCCACGCCGTGGCCTTCAATGATCCACTCGGTACCTTCGGTATTATAGGAGGCAAATTCCGGACGATTCAGATACCCGCCATCGATAAAGGGAAGCGACTGACGGATGCCTACGACTCCGCCCCACGTTCGCTTGCCGATGAGTTCCCCCAATCCGTGCTTACGGAACCGATAGGGGAACAGGTCACCGTCCGAGGCGGAAAACTCATCAATCAGCGTAACCATGGGACCCAGTATCATGGCAGATGGATCCGGAGTAGGCGCGGCGTTGCGGGGCTTGTCCACCATGGCCAGCTCCCGGCGCAGTCGTTCGATGATCATCGGGGAGACATTACCGCCACCGTTACCGCGTACATCGATGATCAAAGCCTCTTTACGCAATTGCGGATAGAAGTGTTTGACGAACTCGTTCAAGCCGCCGGGTCCCATATCCGGAATATGGATATATCCCACACGGCCGTCGCTTGCTTCATCGACTTTGCGGATATTCTCCTGTACCCAGTTGTAGTAGTAGAGGTCGGCCTCGTCGGCTACCGGCTTGACCACCACCTCCCGGGCACCGGAGAGTGATGGAGCATCGTTGAGACCCAGCACGACCGGCTTGCCGGCCTGGTCAATCAGGGATTTATAAATATTGGTCATCTCTGCCGTCGAAACCCCGTTCACCCGGACAATGTACTCCCCTTCATCGACATTAACTCCCACTTCAGTCAGGGGTGAACGCCGGGAATCGACCCAGTTTTCTCCTTCCAGAATCCGGTCGATCCGGTAGAAGCCGGTTTCAGAATCACGTTCCAGCTCCGCTCCCAGGCGGCCCATTGGAACGCGATCAGCCTCCGGACGGTCTCCTTCACCAACATAGGCATGACCGACATTCAACTCACCGATCATTTCACCCAGCAAGTAGGTCAGGTCGTTGCGATGGGCTACATGATCCACCAGCGGCCGATAATTCTCCCGTACCGCTTCCCAGTCAACGCCATGTAAATCGGGATCATAGAGAAAATCGCGCATCTGCCGCCAGGTCTCATTGAAAATCTGGACCCACTCGGCCGACCGGTCCAGGCGTACTTTCATATTGGAAAGATCCAGTTTGGGATCCATCTCCACTTCGCGTGACGGCAGATCCACAATGGCATAATCCTGACCTCTGACCAGCATCATCTTTTCACCATCATGGGTGATGCGGTATCCCCCGGCCGGACCAATGGTCTGCTCCTCCTGCTCATCCAGGTCATAAAACAGAAGCATCGTCTGCTGATCGGACATCCCGTTTCGCTGATAATAGATCCGGGAACCGACCGGCTGCAGGTTTCCATAGTTTGAGGGTTGAACCGGAAGATCCACAATCCGGTATGACAATCCATCCACATCCACCCGGATCCGCCCGGATGGATCCGGAGCGTCGTCCTCCTCTTCACTCTCCTCATCATTCAACGCCACTTCATCATTTTCGGGCTTGAAGGGGGAAGCCAAATCCGATTGCAGGGTCACAAAGTAGATCCTCTGCATATCGGAATAGGCATGGTTCCACTCGGTTTGACTGTATATGGGGTTGAAATCCCGGTTGGAAACAAAAAGCAGATATTTTCCGTCACGGCTGAACTGCGGATGACTTGCCGAATACCATCCATCGGTCACCTTGTAATGTTCATCCTCCTCGACGGAATAGAGCCATATCCGGCTCATCGTCTCCACCTCGGGCAGGGTGTAAGCGATCCAGCGGCTGTCGGGTGACCAGGTGTACTGGCTTATCTCCCAGGCCCGGGCCTGTCGCACAACCGAAGTATCCCCGGAGGAGACATCCACCATATTCAGACGCAGCTTTTTGTCGGCCCACAGAATTTTTTCACTGTCGGGTGACCAGGTGATCCGGTACTTGTAGGTATCGGCGTCGGTGGTGATCTGCCGGGGTTCATCCGACCCATCCTGAGAAATCACATAGATCTCGTCCTCCCCGCTCTTATCCGAAATCCAGGCAATATGCCGTCCGTCCGGCGACCATACCGGATTGCGGTCGTGTACTCCGGAGCTGGAGGTCAGATTTCTTGTTATGCCGCTGCGTGCCGGTACCGTAAACAGGTCACCCCGTGCTCCAAACAGAGCGCGATTGCCATCAGGAGCCACATCCCAGGTGTGAATGAACTCAGAGGCATCCTCCAGACCGCCACGGCCGGTAAGACGGTCGTCCCGTATCCGGACCGGGATGCGGGTCAGTTCCTCGTCCGACAGATGAAAGCGATAGAGATACCCTCCGTTTTCAAAAACGATATTCCGGTTGCCCAATGAGGGAAACTTGATGTCAAAATCCACAAAATCGGTCAGCTTCCGGGTTTCTCCGGTATCCAGGTCATGGACATAGAGGTTCATCCGGCCGTTTTCATCGCGATCGGAGATAAAGTAGATACGATTTTCATGCCACATGGGGATGATATCCTGGGAGTAGCTGTCGGTGATCTGTACCGTTTCCCGTGTTTCGAAATCATACACCCAAATATCGTCGGCCATACCGCCGCGATACCGTTTCCATGTGCGGAATTCGCGGAAAACGCGATTGTAGGCAAGTTTGGAACCATCCGGTGAGTAGGATGAAAAACCGCCACGTGGCAGCGGTAGCTGTTCAGCAATATCCCTTTCCGGATGAGTCAGGTACAGATGCCCTTTGAATGAGTTGAACTCCCGCTTTCGGGACCGGAACAGGATCCGTTCACTATCCGGTTTCCAGCCCATAACGAGATTATTGGGTCCCATACGATCAGCCACATCATCACGCCCCAGCGTCGGAGTATAGGTCATCCGTTCCGGCTGACCGCCTTCGGCCGGCATGCGGTAGACTTCGGTATTGCCGTCATATTGAGCGGTAAATGCAATCCATTGCCCATCAGGCGAATAGCGTGGAAAGACTTCGTATCCTTCATGGTTGGTCAGTCTGCGGGCCGTCCCCCCTTCGGCCGATACGGTATACAGATGGCCGGCATAGGAGAAGACCAGCTTT
>SLOL01000165.1 GCA_007132495.1 Balneolales bacterium | reverse complement strand
TATTTGGAACCGGCACTCACAAAAATGAGACTATTATGGCTACGAAAAGACCCCTCACCCGTCGTGAATTTATGAAGCTTTCCGGTGCTGCCGCGGCCGGTATGGCCGTTATGCCTGGATTCGCCTGTGGAAGAATGGATTCGTTTCCCGAACCTTTGAAAAGACGATTCGGCAAAACCAACTTTGATGTGACCACCTTTGGACTTGGCGGACAATCCTCGCTTCAGTGGACCCCGGAGGATGTCAATCCGGTGGATATTATACTGAAAGCCTTTGACCTGAAAGTGAACTATTTTGATACATCCAATGTCTATGGACCGAGCCAGGAAAACTACGGCAAGGCATTTGACAGGCTGAACCTGATACCCGGCCGGAACAATTACAACGAAAGCCTCCGTTCATCCATCTTCTTAACTACCAAGACGATGGTGCGCTGGGCCAAAAGCGGATATCCCGAGCTCGACAATGTCCGCAACAGCAGCGAGGGCGATCCCCGTGAAGGTGCGGTAGCCGATCTGAAGCGGTCACTGTCCCAGATGTTCGGCGACGGACAGGGCAACTATCCCGAAGGCGCTTACGTGGATATGATCATGATCCACAACCTGACCACCTTCGAAGAGGTGGATGTGGTTTACCGCGGACTGGAAGGTTCGTTTGATCCCGACGATCATTTCGGTGCGCTTATCGCTCTGCGCGATTTTCGTGACGGAACCAATATTACCGGATTGAATCCGGATAACGAGAAACTGGTGCGTCATCTCGGATTTTCGGGCCACCATTCGGCGCCGGCCATGATGGATATGATCCAGCGTGACCAATATGATCTGCTGGACGGCATGCTGGTTTCCATTAATGTCAATGACCGCAGATATCTTAATATGCAGTACAATGTCATTCCGGTGGCGCAGGAAAAGGATATCGGTATTGTGGGCATGAAGGTCTTTGCCGACGGCGCGATGTATGACAAGGAGCCCGGATGGTCACGAGTACCCGAGGACGTAGTCCGGAGAATCGGTACGCCGGAACTGCCCAGCAAACCGCTCATCGAATATGCACTCACCACACCCGGAATGGACACACTGATTGTAGGTATCGGTGAAGTTAATGACGATCCTCTGAGATGCCAGTTGGTGCAGAACTTCTACGCGGCACAAATCGAAGAGGACGCATTGACCGAGACGGAGCGCCGCGAATTGGAAGAACTGGGAACGCGCGCCCGTGATGGTGAAACCAACTACTTTCAGCTTGCCGACGAAGGTCTCACCCCTCCGCGCAATATCCGGATATCCGGAGATGATCGGGTGAGTCTGACCTGGGACACCTCCTATGCCGGAAATGAACCGATTTCCCATTATGAGATCATGAGGGATGAAAGCATGGTGAAGAGGGTTCCACACCGGCCTCAGATTTCCCGCGATCAGCCGTTTATCAGTGAAGACATGACACCGGGTGATTCCTTCCGGGTTGTTACGGTGGACACTGCCGGGCGTCGCGCCGAAAGTGAGGTTCTGACGACTTGAAAAGTGAGATTCTGACGATCGACAGGTTATTATCAGTTATGTAGTTATTACCTGTTGAATATTACCTTTCAAACGGGTTCACACCCATGGTGAACCAGGCGAAAGCGTAGCGGTCGGCCCATTCGCGTATTTGTGACTCAGTGGTGCGTCCCTGGCCGTGTCCGGCGCGGGTCTCCACCCGGATTAGTACCGGGTTTTCGCCGGTGTGGGTGTGCTGTAGTGCCGCGGCAAATTTGAATGAGTGCGCCGGAACCACCCGGTCGTCATGATCGGCCGTAGTGATCAGCGTGGATGGATAGACGGTGCCCTCTTCCACGTTGTGAAGCGGGGAGTAATCCAGCAGATACCGGAACATTTCTTCGCTTTCATCGGCAGTGCCGTAGTCAAACGCCCAACCGGCGCCGGCGGTAAAGGTGTGGTATCGGAGCATATCCAGTACCCCGACCGCCGGGAATGCAACAGCCGCCAGATCGGGTCGCCGGGTCATGACCGCGCCGACCAGCAAGCCACCGTTGGAACCGCCCGCAATGGCCAGTTTTTCACTGGAGGTATAATTCTCTTCGATCAGATACTCCCCGGCGGCAATAAAGTCGTCAAAGACATTCTGTTTGTTCTCACGGATGCCCGCCCGGTGCCAGCGCTCGCCGTATTCGCCGCCGCCCCGGATGTTGGGCTGGGCATATATGCCGCCATTTTCCAGCCAGATCAGCCGGGACACCTGGAATGAGGGGCGCAGGCTCACATTGAATCCGCCATAGCCGTAAAGATACGCCGGGTTGGTGCCGTCCCGCTCCAGTCCCCTTTTGTAGGTTATGAACATCGGGATTTCGGTGCCGTCTCTGCTTTCATAGAATACCTGTTCGGTAACGTACTGATCAGGATCGAATGCGATGTCCGGCATCCAGAATTGTTCGGATACTCCTGTTGCGATGTCGTATTTGTACAGTGTCGACGGGTAGGTAAACGAGGTGAATGAATAGTAGAGCACCGTATCCTCTTTATTACCATAAAATCCGCTTGTCGTACCAATACCGGGCAAGTCGACTTCACGTACCAGGTTGCCGTCATAATCGTATTGGCGGACCGCTGTCTGCACATCGATCAGGTAACTGGCAAACAGATAGCCGCCCGCCGAATGAACAGTGAGGACATGCTCTGATTCCGGAATGACATCGGTCCAGTGTTCCGGTCCGGGATTATTGATATCGGCCTCCACCAGCCGGTAATTGGGAGCATCCCGGTTGGTGTATATCAGCAGACGGT
>SLOL01000130.1 GCA_007132495.1 Balneolales bacterium | reverse complement strand
TGGTATGATCCATTGCCCATTCATGATTCGGCGACCAGTGCCAGTAAAGTACATTTTCGGTACCATCTTTCGTATACCAGTTCCATTCTATCTCGCGCCAGAGCGTGTCAATCCGGTCGGCAAGATGCCGCTCCCGCTCTGTCCCGTTGCGAAGATACTGCCGGACGGTCAACAGTCCCTGGGCCATGAAGGCCGTTTCCACGAGGTCACCGCCGTCGTCCCGGGTGCTGAAAGGCCGGACTTCACCGGTTTCACCATACAGCCAGTGCGGCCAGACGCCATGAAAACGGTCCGCTTCTTCAAGAAATCCCACGATCCGCTCAAAGCGATCCACTCCCTCTTCCCGGGTGATGAAACCGCGTTCGATGCCGGTTATAATGGCCATAAGGCCGAATCCCGACCCGCCCAGGGTAACCACATTCCGGTCATCCTGCGGATAGTGTCCATCGACATGGTACCGCTCTCGCGCCATGCCGGAATTGGGTTCAGCACCGTCCCAGAAGTACTGAAAGGTGCCATACTGTACGGTGTCGAGAAGCGCTTCACCGGTCAGACGGCGCTCTTCCGTCTGATCTGCAGGCTCACCACATCCGGCAGCCGACAACAGAATAGAAGACAAGAGGAGGAGTGACATGAAAGGAATATGCACAGCAAAGGACGGCGGGGTCGGTTTCATTGTATCTACAGTCAAAGGGTTCAAAATACGTTTCGGTTAAGATAAAAAAGCATGCGTAAAACGGAAAAAGGGTATAGAAATTTTCCACAGGTCCGGGCTTTCTTAGGGTCCGGACTCCGGAATCGTTCAATATCCAACCGCCTGTCCATCCGCGCGGGATTCGGACGCACCGATGTAAACTCCTTTCACCGGATCATAGTGAATTCCCTGATAGCGACCGTAGAATCCACCACCGATTTCCACGGCATGTCCCCTGTCTCGCAGCGCTTCAACAATATCGGGGTCGATCTGCGATTCAAACCTGACCTGTCCGCCATCCCGGAGGAAGTCCTCCCAACCGTCGGTCGGTTCGGTGGACCGGGTATGCAGCCAGCGGATGGCATCACCGGCCTCCTGAATATTCATGCCGAAATCAATGATATTGACCAGGATCTGGAGGTGCCCCATCGGCTGGAACTCCCCTCCCATCACCCCGAGGGATAGCCAGGGCCGGCCGTCTTTGGTCACGAAACCCGGAATAATGGTGTGGAAAGGGCGTTTGCCGGGTTCATATACGTTCGGATGTTCCGGGTCCAGTGAAAACAGTTCGCCGCGATTCTGAAAACTGAATCCGGTTCCCGGTACGACGAAGCCTGTACCCATACCCCGGAAGTTGCTCTGGATCAAAGAAACCATATTCCCGTGCCGATCGGCGGACGTCAGGTAGATCGTGCCGCCGTCCTCAAGTCCCTTTACACCACTGGTGATGCGCTCCAGCGCGGTATCACCGATCAGGTCTCTTCGTTCGGCGGCATAGGATTTACCGACAAGTTTTTCAAAGGGCAGTTCGGCAAAATCGGGATCCGCGTACATTTTCGCCCGGTCTTCAAAGGCCAGTTTTTTGGCCTCTATCATCAGATGCAGAGCTTCCGGACTGTTGAAGCCCATTGAGGCGAGATCAAAGGCTTCCAGAATATTGAGCATCTGCAGCACGGCGGTGCCCTGATTGTTCTGCCCGATCTGATATACCTCGTAACCCCGATAGGTCGTGGACAGCGGGTCATGCCATTCCGAGCTGTGCTTCTCGAAATCCTCCAGACGCAGATATCCACCGTGCTCTTTCATGAAAGCGTCGATCCTCTGCGCGATTTCGCCGCGGTAGAATACGTCCCGGCCCTCCTCGGCCAACAATCGCAATGTGTTGGCAAGATCCGGATTCCGGAACAGTTCTCCCTTTTCGGGAGCGCGTCCGTCGATGGTGAAGGTCCCGGTAAATGCCCCGGCACGGTCACTCAGAATCGGTACGCTGCGCTGCCAGGCATCGGCGATCACTTCCGATACCGGAAAGCCGTGCTCCGCATAATCGATAGCCGGCTGAAGGATACGGTCCATCGACAGTCCGCCGAATTTATTATGGATTTCAAACCAGCCGTCGACGGCACCCGGTACCGATACCGAAAGCAGACTGGATGGCGGAATATGATCGGCATCCAGCTGTTCCAGTTCCGTGAGGAGCTGTTCACGGGATAGATTCCGTGGAGATCGCCCGCTTGCATTCAACGCATACACCGATTCGGTATCCTGATGCCAGATAATAGCGAACAGGTCCCCGCCGATACCGTTGCCGGTGGGCTCCATAAGACCCATGGCGGCATTGGTGGCGATGGCGGCATCCATGGCATTGCCCCCCTGCTTGAGAATATCGAGTCCGACCTGTGCGGCCAAAGGCTGGCTTGTTGCCACCATACCGTTGGCGGCCGCCACTTCCGAGCGGGTAACGTAGCGTTCATTCAGGCGGTCGATTTGTGCCATGAGTGGTCCTCCTGTTGCGAGAATAAGCAGGATAAAAAAGAAAAAAGGTCGCATATCCTAATAATATCACGAGGTACGGTAAAAAAGAGAGGTATCGTTATATAGGGTTTTCTGTCATGGATATCAAGATGGACCGATTGATAATCGGATATAATATAGTAATTTAGTTTTTATGGGAAGTGAAGCGAACAAGCTGAAAAAAAGTCTGAATCTGTTCGATGTCTATGCCATCAGCACCGGCACTATAATCGACAAGCAAATCAAAGAGCTTGATATCCCGGACCGGACGCTGATTGCAATGGTCTACCGGAATGGCCGGGTCATTGTTCCAACCGGCAAAACCCGGCTGAAAAACGGGGACCGGCTCACTTTTATCGGAGACCAGGAAAGCATCGCCAAACTCAATAAAATGTACAGCCAAAAGAGATAGCCGGCACTTGCAGATGGAAACCAGGCGTTATGGGTCATCTCGAAATGACCGCAACGATTTGTTGGAAAAATCTGTTTCAACATTATATATTTTCAATAACCAACGAAAAATGGAGTCCACTCATGGTATCTAAGTCCGCTATCACCTCAATTCCGGTTTTAATGTTACTGCTTTCGTCTGCACTTCATGTACAGGCCCAGGATGACAGGCTTACAGTGGGAGACCCCGCACCTGATTTCCAGTCCGTATCCGATGAAGGCGAGGTTTGGCGCAGCTCCGATTACATTGGGGACAACATCCTGGTCGTTTTCTTCTATCCGGCGGCCATGACCGGCGGATGTACAGCCCAGGCCTGCAACTTCCGGGACAATCGCACCCGACTGACCGAACTGGGTGCCGAAGTCGTCGGCATCAGCGGCGATACCGTAGATAATCTGGAGCTGTTTAAGCGGGCCAATAATCTGAACTTCCCGCTGCTCTCCGATTCTGACGGCAGTATTGCCCGCAGTTTCGGTGTACCGGTCGGTGACGGAGGCTCCATCACCCTGGAGGTGGACGGTGAAGAACATGTGCTCACACGCGAAGTCACCACAGCTCGCTGGACATTTATTATCGACACCGATGGGAATGTCGCATATATTGACAACGAGGTTGATGTTGAAGGGGACAGCGAAGCGGTAATAGCTGCTATTCATGAAATGGAAGATCTTTAACAGCCGGCACGGATAATCATTAAACACAGGCACAAGAATGAAGCTCGAAATCGGCGATCCCGCACCTGAATTCAAATCCGTATCCGACGAAGGCAAAGTCTGGAGAAGCTCCGACCACATCGGAAAAAATCTCCTGGTTATATTCTTCTTTCCGGCGGCCATGACCGGCGGATGCACGGCACAAGCCGGCAAGTTCCGGGACAACCACGACCGATTGAGAAAACTGGGTGCCGAAGTCGTCGGCATCAGCGGCGATCCGGTCGATAATCTGGAACTGTTCAAGCGGGCCAATAAACTGAATTTCTCCCTGCTCACCGATACCGACGGCAGTATTGCCAGAAGTTTCGGGGTTCCACTGAATAAAGGCGGTAATATCACCAGGGAGGTAGACGGTAAGGAGTACGTACTCTCCCGGGCCATTTCTGCGGAGCGTTGGACATTTATCATCGACACCGATGGTAATATCGCTTATATCGATACCGAAGTCGATGCCGAAGGTGACAGCGAAACCGTCATCAAGGCCATCAAGAAGATGAACAACCGTTGATCTGGTCGTTCATCATATAACCTTCCTGCGATAAAATGGTTTCATCCATCGACGCCGGCCATTCCCATCACCCCGGCTATTCCAGCGACTCCGGAAAACCACAAAACACCGGTTCGACAAAACGGGGTGAAGTGTCGGAAAAACCGGTGGTCTGGCTGATGTCATCCTATCGTACCGACAGTCATGCGCAATGGGCAGACTGGCTCGTGAGCACTCATCAACAGATCAGCTGGCATCGTCTGGAACTTCCGGGACGCCGGTTTCGGTGGCGTATCCGCGGCAATCCGATCTCCTGGCTTGACAAGCTGCCCGAAGCTGAACCGGATGTGATCCTGGCCACTTCCATGGTGGATCTTGCGACCATCAAGGGGCTTCATCCCCGGCTGGCTCACGTGCCGGCCTGGTATTACTTTCATGAAAATCAATTCGCCTATCCCCTGAGTGAGCACCAGGTTAACCGCATTGATCCCCAGATGGTTCAACTATATGGAGCCCTTACCGCCGAACGACTTTTTTTCAATTCCGAATTCAACCGGCGCAGTTTCCTGGATGGCGTATTTGAACTGTTACGAACCAAACCACAAGCCGAAAGCCAGGAAATCAGGCTGCGTTTGGAGCGAAAATCTACGGTTTTGCCGGTCCCCATTACACCGATCACGCCGGCAGAATCCAAAGACGCACGTCTGATCGTCTGGAATCACCGGTGGGAATACGACAAGGCACCGAACATTTTTGCGGAAGCGATGATCAAGTTGTCTAAAAAAGATGACGATTTTCGTCTCGCTTTACTGGGTGACCGATCCACCGCATTTCCGGACCAATCGCTGTTGCTGATCAGGGAAAAACTGCCTGAATTCATTATCGCCGACGGGCGGGTTGACCGGGAATCCTACCTTCGCATTTTAAGCAAAGCCGGTGTGGTAGTCAGTACAGCCCTTCACGAGTTTCAGGGGCTGGCCATGCTGGAAGCGGTCAGTGCCGGGGCACGTCCTCTGGTCCCGGACGCCCTGTGCTACCCGGAGCAATATCCCGATGAGTACCGATATCCGCCCGGTGACGTGAAAACACTCACAACACAACTGGCCCATTGGCTTCGTCGCGGACTGCCCCCCACCATTGATGTATCGGAATGGTATTCTTCCCGCCTCAAAGAGCAGTGGCGAAAGTTGTTTGAGGAAGTAAAAAATAACGGGTGATTTAAAGATGCACTCATTGAAGCGACTGATGAAAACTGGGAAGATTGAAAGTAATTCAGGCATTAAAGCTTCCGTCCACTACCTACGACAAACTCTCCGGGTATTTCATAGCCGGCTCCATTGCGATACGAAGCAACCGAATCCAGGTACTCCTGATGGGCTCCTTCTTTGGTTTGTTCATCGAATTTGTTGTAGGCAAGCGCTACCGGTCCGCCGGCAAATACCGCCGTGAGGAGATGCTCGTTTGACTCAAAATGAAGTGTGGTGGGAAATCGATTCAATTCTACCTCTTCAAACCCGGCCTGGTGCAACGAATACTCCAGTGTATTACCGGTGCCCTGCTGGAAAAACATCGGACAGACATCCGAAGCTACCCGTTTGTCGACTATGGGGAATATATCCGCCCACCCGCAATTTTTCCGGTCGCCCCATACCACCACGGCAGCCCGTCCGCCCGATTTCAGGACACGGTATTTTTGGCGGAGAGCCTGGACCGGATCGGGCATATACATCAGTCCCAGTCCGGAAAGGGCCACATCAAATGATGCATCCGGCAGCTTGAGATCTTCCGCATCCATTCGCTGAAAAGTGACGTTCTGAATCCCCTGCTCATCGGCAAGTTCTTCGGCGGTTTCAATCATGGCATCAGAAATATCGGTACCCCAAACTTCGCCGTCCGGCTCCACGGAGCGGGCCGCCCGGAAGACGACCAGTCCGGTACCGCAGGCCGTTTCAAGCACCTTTTCACCCGGTTTCAGATCCGCATGTTCCAACATCCTTTCCTGGGCCGAACGGAGCTGTTCTCTCCATGAGGCATCATAAAATCCGGCGGCCTGATCCCACCCGTATCGTTGTACCCGTCTTTGCAGTTCCGGTTTCATCTGTTTATAATTTATGATTTTGACGTCACATGTAATGTCATGACCGTATTTAATCATACGCCTGTGTGTCCGTGCGGATGCCCGGTCATGGCCATTTCATCTGTTTATAAATTATGTGAAATATGGATTTCCCGTTTTACCGGTATCGCCCGCTTGAAATCATCCAGCACAGGACTGTGCCGGTCTGCCCGGTCGATGACCTTCTGTATCGCTTCTTCACTTGCCGGACTCTCGATGAACACCTTGTACCGGAGCTCTTTGAATCCGGGGGGACGATCATCGATGGCCAGCATACCGCGGGCATCCATATCGGATTCTACCTCCACTTCAATGCTGTCAACCGGTACCTCCATCACAGCGGCCTGCTGTGAGTAGGCAATGGCCAGGCAGCTTCCAAGAGCACCCCGCTCCAGGATACCGGGACCGGGACCGGCATCGTTGCCTCCCTCCGATTTACCGATATCGACAAGAAACTTCCAGTGCTTGTGCTCAACTTCGCATGTCGTTCCACCGGACAGCCGGATTTTGGTTGTCGCGGTGCTTTTTCCTATTTCAGGACGCAATTTCACCGCTTTTTGATTCCTTTCAAAAGCGGACTTCATGGTTTTCGGATCGGCCATGGCAATGTATTGTTGGTTTAAAGCTCCCTTTTTTGGGTGTACTTCCCAATTCGTTATAAGACCATCATTCACTAACCAACTGAATACATTGTAATAAAAATTTATTATTACTGCAACATGCGTATAAATAATTAATTAATCAGGATTTATACCTGTTTTACTGATGAATTTATGATTCAGTGATGAGGAAGCACCGGTTGAAGCCACGCTTTTTCCCGTTCTCCATCAAAGAACGGATTCTCCTTCTGCCGGGATGAGATGATTTTCACCCGGACGTACAGCTCGTCTCCATCGAAGGTGTATTCAGCGGTCGTGCCGCTTGTTTCTTTCAGAACCTTGCCGATTTCATCGCTGTAAATCCGCGTGCGATCGTCACGGACGTTATTATCCGCATCCACAAAGGGCCGGCTGTCGGTATCGAAATCCTCCCTTGTTCCGATAAACTGAATGGTATACCGGACATCATCCTGCGGCTCGACTTCAACCCGGTAACGCCCTTTATCATGTTTGATCTGACGCATGGTTACACCTGTGCTGGAGTAGAATTCACCGTTCTCCAAAGCGCGAACAATATGTTCCGGAGTCAGAAATTTGGATCGCACCATGACCCATCCGCGACCCGGACGGGAAACATCACTTTCACTGTTTTCATAATTATGTGCATCATCTACAGCCAATCCGTAAACCGGACCGAGATTCAGTTCTCCCAACCGTTTCGATAGCACTATATCCCATACGCGATCCAGGTTTTTTGTCCCGGCCAATTCGTCACCATAATTATCCACTCCGCGATGGCCGTTGTATACCTCGAACAGTTTGAGATTTTTCACCGGAGCCATGTCCTCAGCGGTGACCGCCTGGCGAAAATTCGGATGGTTGAGATGCGGCAGCATCTCTCGTCCGGTTGACTCACGCTGCTCAACCACGGCATTAATATTCAGCCGGATTGTTTCTTCAACGTCACTACCGGTCTGAGGCTCAATAAACTCCAGGATATTGGTTGCATTGACATGGATCACATGTTCGGCTTCGGTAATTTCTTCGGAATCAATCATGATGAACCGTCCCGCTCTTTCAAACAGAGCACGCACCTCGTTGAGAGGTTTCAGTCTTACCTGGAGATCACCTTCAACTTCGCGCGTCTCCACCCAGTCATCGCCGAAACGATCCCTATACAGCTCCAAAACATCCATTCCTCCCCCTCTTGAGGCGAAGCGATTTTGCTCCGGATCAATCCACTTTTCGCCCCGGAGCAGCACATTGTGATCCGATAACGCCAGAAAATTGTACCCGTGCTCGTAATACCATTGAGCGATCACTTCCGGAAACTGATCGCCATCACTCCAGAGCGAATGCGAGTGAAGGTTCCCTTTCCACCAGTAATACCCCTCTTCATCCGGTTCGGGCGGGTCGTATTTTCCGGAATCCGATCGAAAGCTGTAGTCGGTCGACATGTGCGAGTGATCATGGTTATGGTCATGGTCATGAACATGCTGAGCAGCCCCATTCACAGGCAGTAATAATCCGGGTGACAGAAAAACGGTGATCAGGAGGACTTTATACATAACAGATGCTGTATTTTTCATGATTGACAGATATGTGATTCCATAAATTTATTTTTGTGTCTGTAAACCAATACACTCACTACTGAAGCTTGATACATCTTTTACAAACTCCCCCGGCCATCTACTTCGTGAATGACAATATTCCGGAACTCTACCCGGTCGCCGTAGTTCTGCAAGCCGATATAGCCGGAACGCCTTACGAGACCCGGATGATCTTCCACCAACTCCATATGGCGGATCAAGCTGGTGTTTACGATCATCTCACCATTAATAGTCACCTGGATTTCAGGTCCATCGGCTTTGATGGTCATGCTTTGCCATTCTCCCGCCGGTTTGGTTACCTGCTTTGAGGGTGCCTTAACGGCGTAGATGCTGCCTGTGTATTGCCAGGGCTGCAAGTCGGAATGCTTGTCGGCGTAGTCATCCAGTATTTGAATTTCCATACCTTCATAAGCCGGGCTACCCTCTCGTGGCGCACGTAAAAATACGCCTGTATTGGCCCCTTCCGGCAGCCGGTACTCCAGTTCCAATATAAAGTCATCGTATTGGGAGGTCGTTGACAACCAGCCCCCTCCTTCACCGGTGGTAAACAGGATGCCGTCCGCCGCATCCCATCCTTCCGGATCACCTCCTATGGCCTCCCATCCCTCCAAATTGTATCCATTAAAAAGACGTCCATATTTTTCCTCAGAAGGCCTGTCCGCCGGCGCTTCCGGTTGCACGGCCGGCCGGTCGGATGCGTCGGTTAGTTCAGCCATCCGTTTATCCAGATTGCGGACAAGCAGAGGTCGAATGGAGTCATCCAATACCGCCAATACGGCACTGGAACTGTTCAACATTTCCGAATCCGGATCATAAGAGGGTACAAGGATTTCCGAGGCCACCTGCGAGGAGCTTTGCCGGACGATTTCCTCCTCATGCTGGAAATACCGGCTCACGGTCTGCAGCGCCGTCACATCATCCAGAGCGGTGAGATGGATAAGGATATCCGCTTTTTCCCGGGATTCCTCTGTGGTTTGGACGAGATCGTGCAATAACGCCTCTTTTTCTTCCACAGGGTAGTTCAAGGTGTTCACCAGCCGCGCATAGCCGGCATAAACCTCAGCCCGGGAAGAGGAGTCCGGTGCCACCGTGGCAGCATCCAGCAGTTCAGGCAGGGCAAGAGCATCCGGCCATACCGACAAGGCGGCGGCAGCGGCATGCCGGGTTGCAGCATCCGGGTGGTGTAGAGCATCCCTCAGAACTGGGAGGGTTTTCCGGGGCTCAATATGGGGCAATATCGCCAGCAGGTACCGCTTTTGAGCATCAGAGGCCTCGTCCAATGCCTGAAGCATGATTTCTTCTCTTCTTTCTGCCTCGTCGACCCGGTTGATGATGCCGGTTATCGCCTCTTGAATGGCACTGATTTCGGCTCTTCTGATTTCGGCTCTTCTGATTTCGGCCTCGCTGACTCCAGACTCTCTGACTCCAGACTCTCTGACTCCAGACTCTCTGATTTCCTCAGCGGTCAGTGCTTCTTCGCTGATCTCTTCGTTGCGTGCTTCTTCAAGGCTCAAGGCTCCATTGCTATCATCCGGCAGAAGATTTACCAATAAAGGAATGTCTTCAGGCTCACCCAGCTGCTGAAGATATCGGTAGACCTCCAGGCGGACCAGTCCGCTTTCGTTTTCGGCCTGCCGGACAACCAAACTCCGGTGCTCCGCAGCTCTGCGCTCCGCAAGCATGCGAATGAAAGCCGGTTTTGCGCTTTCGGTGGCGGCCGGAAGCGCCTCAGCCAACGCGGCCGTCAAATCCGGTGTCGGCACCTGAAGCAGAGCCGTTTGTATAGCCTCACGCTCCCTTTCATCTTCCGCCCTGTTCAGTGCATCAACAAGGTCCGGCAGACGTTCACTTCCGGATAGACGGACAAGCGCCTGGGAAGCCGCCATCCTTGTTTCCATTGAGGAGCTTTCCAGAAACGGTGCCACTTCGGATGTTGCTGAAGGATCTCCCCGCTCTCCCAGTGCCGTTACAATGTCAGGGATCCGGGATTCAGAAGCTCTGTTCAGCGTAGAAACCAGCATCTCGGTGATGACCCGCCCTTCCAGCGTATTGACCAGGGTCAGGGCCGTTACCGCCGGTTTAGAATCGGCCGTTCCGGCCTGTTCAAGCAATTCATCCAACACCTGGTCACCCTCTGCCCGAAAAAGTGTGGAGAGCGCTCTGCTTTTTACTTGGCCGGAGTAATCGCCATTTAGAAAACCCCGGCTGATCTCCGAACTCATTTGTGCGTGACCTTCTTGTGCCAGCCTGTCGGCATAGGTGAGGTACAATGAGACGACTTCCCGGCTGCGATCCGGACCCAAAGATTCAAGGGCCGCGATGAAATCGTCGTTGGCTGCCGGGTTTCCGATATGGGCGAGGGCAAACAAGGCCATGCGGCGGGTCGGCCAATCTTCCGCCGCAGCATGAGCCCGGATATCATCCACAGCATCCGCATCCTGCAACTCACCAAGGGCTTTCATAAGGGCGATTCGACGGTCGCCGCCGGCCGCCGGCAACGCTTCCCGGATGACTTGAACAGCCTGCGGATT
>SLOL01000146.1 GCA_007132495.1 Balneolales bacterium | reverse complement strand
TTGAGAATGCCGCCATGGAGCTGGTTGACATTGCGGTAGCCTTTTTTCTTCATCAGGACCGAAAACTTCTCGCAACGGATGCCGCCGGTGCAGTACATCAGCACTTTTCGATCCTTTTCGATCCCGGCCTCCTCGAGCCACTTCGGGAAGTCGTAAAAATTCTCCACGTTGGGTTGCAAAGCGCCTTCGAAATGACCGATTCGTGACTCGTAATTGTTTCGGACATCGATCAATACGTAGTCCTCCCCGGATTCCATGACTTGTCGCCACTCTCCGGGCGGAAGATGTTTTCCTCCGTCAGAGCCGGGATCAAGATCTTCATCCACCCGGAGAGAGACGATTTCGGACCGGTTTTTCACACTTAGCCGGGCAAAAGGAATCCGGTCGCATTCATCCTCCTTGAATTCGGTGTCTTCAAAGCCCCTGAGAGTACGCAGGGCGGTCTTGTAGCGGTCGATGTGTTCAGGCGTACCGGCCAGGGTTCCGTTGATTCCTTCACCGGATATATAGACTCGACCTTTCAGTTCCAGATCTCGGCAAAGTTGTTTGTGGTCGGCCACCGTGGCCCGGGGATCGGCGAAAGGTGAAAATTTGTAATAAAGGATGACGCGATAAGGGTTCGGCATGGTAAAAAGAGTCCAATAGGTAACTAATTGAGGATTTTATTCGTCATAGTACAGAGTACCGATGGACGGCCATAGGTAGTCCTTCATTAGCAGGTGTAGTATGGAGAATAACAACGTTGCTGCTCCCTGAAATCATGTTGCCCAAAGTTCCACAAAAATAGTAAGATCTATTATATTGATCCAGGATCCACAATTGAGGATTCAGGATCACCCTCACGGCTCCCGGCTACGAAAAAAAGGCAATGTACCTATCACAGGTTGCATGCCGTTATCAGATTAAACACAAAAATGTTCAATAGCACTTCAGGTTTTATAGAAAACGGGTTGAAACGGGTTGTGCATATACTTGGTCTGGTACTGATACTGACCGCCGGACCGCTGACGGCATGGAGTTCGGCTGCCGGCGGGGATTCCCGGACGGTACCGGACAGAGATGCTGAGCGTCAGTCCATGATCGATCAGCTGGAAGAGCTGTTCGGTCCGGGGCCGGATATGCAGATTATGGATGTCGAGGGAAGAAGGCCGATCCGCTGCATGCTTCCCTATCAGCAGATGTATGAGGAGGTGGGCGATGATCTCTCACCGGCGACGCGGAGGAAGATGGATGAAATGTTGTCGGTGAGCGACGATGAAGAAGATCTGGAGGAGTTTATCTCCGAATCGGGCAAATTCCGGATTCTGTACACCACCTCGGGCAGGGATTCGATTCCGGTCACCTACGACCTGGAACCGGGTGATTACGGGCTGGAACCGGATAATGTACCCCCCGATTACGTTTTGTGGACGGCTGAATACGCCGACTCTTCCTACCGCCATCAGGTTGAGAGACTTGGTTTTGTGGATCCGACGGTGCGACATGGTTCCGGGGAGTGTCGCGAATGGGAGGGCCAGTCACAGGATACGGTTATTACGATCCGGTACGAAAATATTAGTGATAGATACGGGACCTTTGAACCAAGCAGCCCATTTGCATTCAAAGTCCACAACAATTTTGACGGATTCCCGCCCAATGACATTGAGGAAAACCAGCGACTGGGCTCTCTACAGGTCACCATCGCCCATGAGTTCAAGCATGTGATCCAGTACGCGACCAACTGCATGTCAGGGGATGCAGGGCGGGGTTCCTGGGTGGAAATGGATGCGACGATGATGGAGAATATTGTCCATCCGGACGTCAACGACTATTACAATTACATTACCGGCAGCAATTCCATCTTCCACCGGCCGGAGTACAGCATCCCGGCAACGTGGGTTTACGATTCCTACGGCCATGTCACCTGGTTCCTGTTTTTCGCCGAAAAGTATGGTATGGATTTTTGGGTGGATGTGTGGGAGCAGATT
Organism: Balneolales bacterium; assembly: GCA_007132495.1. Classification (GTDB taxonomy): domain Bacteria; phylum Bacteroidota; class Rhodothermia; order Balneolales; family Natronogracilivirgulaceae; genus SLOL01. The sequence goes on along the minus strand of SLOL01000146.1, from coordinate 29,454 downwards.
CACGGGAATCATCGCATGCCCATGGTAACCGCCATGAGCTATGAGTTGATGGAACGGGACCACGACTTTGAAACGGCCCTTATCCGTAATCATCTTTGGCACCTGACCTCGGGCGACCGGTCACTTGCGGAAGATACCATGTACGGATTTTCCGAACGGGAAGCCTACCCCGATGCCGCCACCATTCCCGGTTACCATGACCTGCCCGCCTACCTGGGCATGGAAGCGGATGTCCCACTCCGGGCGGCACGGTATTTCGAGTTCAATCCGGAAGCGGAGGGTGTTACGGGTCCGGTTGGATTGATCCAGTTATACGATCATGCAAGCACCGGTATGGGGTTCTTGGCAAAAAAGAAAAACGGAGAGATTGAAGAGCTGGTGGTTCCTTCATCCGGAGCCGGTCCCCTCAAGCTGGCGTTGCCGCTGGAGTGGGAGGAAATTGCATGGTTGGGGGTGGTGAACGTGAACAGCAATACGACCACTCCGGTTCTTTCGCAGTTTTTTGCCGGTGTCGGAGAGCAGACGCATATGGAGCGGTTGTACGGGGATGTGACATTTAGCGGTGACCTGGCGGATGAAGATGCTTCCGGGCTTTTGCAGTTTAAGATGGATCCGTCATCGGCGACTATGTTCCACCGGAATATCGGTGATGTGAGCGGGAATGGTGCGCTGACCCATTATGATGCTTCATATGTATACAGGCATCTGGATGGCGATTTTGTGCCCTTTCCGGCTGATGACGACGGCAGCGGTCTGGCTTTGAAGTGGGACGATGAGGTAGAGGTGGTTGATGGCAATCAAGGGATGGTGTATCCGGCGGCCAAACAGACCACAGCGGAAGAGGTTTCGGATACGGTTTCTGTGGAACTTCGACTGGATACAGAACAGGCGGTGGCCGATCAGCCGATGGATCTGGTGCTTTCGGTTTCCGGAGCGACTGACGTGAATTGGCACTCCCTCTATTTGGAACTTGCCATTGATTATCCGGGAAGCGGCAGCACCGGCGGCGAGGTGGGTTTGATGCTGGAAGATATCATGGGTTATCATCATACAGAAGGTCTCGGCGACAGGGTGTACGACCTCGATGAACACATTTTGCGAATCGCATACGCTTCTTCTGTACCCTTTTCAACCGGTGACGATCCGGTGGTGGCGTCGGTATCGGCCACAACAAATTTTTCAGACGGGGACCTGCTGCTGCTTCGTCTTATACCGCAGAACGACGGAGATATCCGCTTCAGGGTTTCCGAATTGGAACTTGACGAGCATACCTATGTGGTCATTCCCGATACTATAGACATCGATGTTATGACCGGTGTTTATACCGAACGACCGGAAGAAAAGCCGCTTGAGTTTGCACTTGAGCAAAACTATCCCAATCCGTTCAATCCCGAAACCACCATTGCATTTACCCTTCCGGAAAGCGGTCCGGTTACCCTGGAGCTGTATGATATTACCGGTCGGCGCGTGGCAACGCTGCTGGACCGTTCAATGGATTCGGGAAGACATACGGTGCGGTTTGACGCACGCAACCATACCGGTTTGGCAAGCGGTGTCTACCTCTACCGATTACAATCCCCTTCCCGACAATCCGTGCGGAAAATGACTATTTTGAAATAAGGAAATTTTTCCGGTAGTAAAAGATGGTGGATATTTAGAGGGTGAATTATATATTCTATATGTGGAAATTAATCGGGCCCATTTGCAGGGAAAGTGGATCCGATCCCTTACTATCTAAAATATCAGAGGAGGATATGCCGCTAAAAAAACGCATAAAGAGATCGGTGATTCTGATAACAGTTCTCATTCCGGTATGCTTTTTTATCACTGCCGAGACCCTCGCGCAATCGTATCAGCCCAATCTTCCGTCACTGGTGGAGCACGAAACCCCGGAGTGGTTCCGGGATGCGAAGCTGGGCATCTTCATCCACTGGGGAGTCTATTCTGTGCCGGCCTGGGCCGAGCGTGGCGAATATGCCGAGTGGTATCCCTACCGCATGCAACAGGAAGGGAGTCCGACTCACGAATATCATATTGAGACGTATGGGGAAGATTTTCTGTACGAGGATTTTGTACCTATGTGGAAAGCTGAAAACTGGGATCCGGAACGGTGGGCCGATCTGTTTCAGAGTGCCGGTGCCCGTTATGTCGTTCCGGTGGGCGAACACCATGACGGCTTTCCGCTTTGGGATTCAGAGCTAACCGACTGGAATGCCGCGCAAATGGGTCCGGAACGGGATTTGATTGGCGAATTGGGTGAATCGGTACGGGCCAGAGGGATGAAGTATGCCCCCTCTTATCACGGGTTGCTGAACTATTATGAACCGGGCAACGGCGGCCCGCATCCCGACTACATGAGCGAGGATTATGTCGAGTTCATGCATAACAAACTCCGGGAGTTGATTGACAACTATCAACCCGACCTGCTCTGGCTGGACGGCGACTGGATGGAAACACTGGAAACCTTTGGCACCATGGAGATCATCGCCTACTATTACAACCGGGAAGAGGTGTGGGGTAAAGAGGTGGCTGCCAACGATCGCTGGGGCCAGGTCAGAGGTATACTTGGCGATTTTTACACCCAGGAGTACGAATATGATGTGATCGACCGATTGATTGATCACAAATGGGAAAACACAAGGGGAATGGGCCATTCCTTTGGTCACAACAGTAACGAACCGATAGAGGATTTCATGTCGGTGACCGAAGTGGTGCAGCTGCTCGTGGACAATGTCTCGAAAAATGCCAATTTACTGCTGAATGTGGGTCCAAAAGCGGACGGCACCATTCCCGAAGTTCAAAAGAACATTTTATTGGGACTTGGCGAGTGGCTGGATGTGAACGGCGAAGGCATCTATGATACACGCCCATGGGTAAACGCTGAAGGCCACGTGAGTCCTGGTAAAGGTGACCGGCAAGACGGTGCAGTCGGGCCCTCGAACAACAGCGCTGGTGAATATACCGGGAGCAAAACCGAAGTGCGCTTCACCTGGAAAGAACAGGAGAATGCGGTTTACGCTTTCTTTATGAGTGGGGAACAGGATGTCGGTGCATTGACGGGCGATATCACCCTGCATTCGGTGATGCCGGAGGCTGATGCCGAAATCCGCGTGCTCGGTTCGGGAGAGACGCTGGAATGGCATCGGTCAGATAACGATGTGGTCATCTCACTTCCGGAGCAGTGGCCTACCGGACATGCCCGGGGCATCCGGATCACACCGGAACCGGGTTACATGATGAAGCGAAGCCGCTGATTTTTTAAAAGGATTCTTTTATCATTCGGGATCGAAAATTCAGGTCGAGCAGGTCGAGCTGCTAACAGATCTCCGTGGGTAAGCACTATCCCGTAAAATACCAAGCTTTAAATCATAAGTTATGAATTTAGCGTTTATTGACTGGGTCGTAATAGCCCTGTTCTTTATCATTCTGCTTTCAATCGGCTATTTTTCATCCCGACAGGCCGGTAAAAGCTCCGTCAACTTCTTCCTGTCGGGTCGGAATATGCCCTGGTGGCTGCTTGGTGTTTCGATGGTGGCGACCACCTTTTCGGCCGATACCCCCAACCTGGTTACGGATATGGTTCGTACCAGCGGGGTGGCTGCCAACTGGCAGTGGTGGGCATTCCTGCTCACCGGTATGCTCACGGTCTTTGTATATGCCAAGCTGTGGAACCGGTCACAGGTCATGACCGACCTGGAGTTCTATGAGATACGCTACAGCGGCAAAATGGCCGCATTTTTGAGGGGTTTTCGTGCGGTCTATCTGGGCTTCTTTTTCAATGTCATGGTTATTGCGACGGTGTCCCTTGCATTCATTAAAATTGCCGCTGTCATGCTTGGAGTACAACCGGCTCCGGCGCTGGTTATTGCGGCGATTATTGTCGTGTTTTACAGCGGACTCGGCGGCTTGAAATCCATCCTGTGGACCGACCTCTTTCAATTTTCTTTTGCCCTGTTCGGTGCCGTGATTGCGGCGGTGTATGTTGTCAGGTCGCCGGAAATTGGCGGATTGTCCGCACTGTTTTCCCATCCGAACGTAGTCGATAATCTGAGTCTGGTTCCGAGTATATCCCAGCCGGAACTGTTCATCAGTGTGTTTCTCATACCTATTGCCGTCCAGTGGTGGTCGGTCTGGTACCCCGGCGCCGAACCCGGTGGCGGCGGATATGTTGCCCAGCGGATGCTCTCGGCGAAGAGTGAGCGGCATGCGGTGGGAGCCACCCTGATGTTCAATTTTTTCCATTATGCGTTGCGGCCCTGGCCGTGGGTAATCGTAGCCCTGGGATCGCTGATTGTATATCCCGATATTGCCACCATGGCCCAGCAGTATCCCGATGTGCCCGATCATTACATGCAGCATGACTTCGCCTATCCGGCGATGCTGCGCGAGTTTTTGCCTTCCGGTTTACTGGGGCTGGTTGTGGCTTCCCTGATTGCGGCGTACATGTCCACTACCGCTTCGCACATCAACTGGGGATCATCCTATCTTGTCAATGATTTTTACGGGCGTTTCTACAAGCCGGACGCCACCGAAAAGCAGCGGGTCCGTTTCGGGAGGATATCCACCGTCAGTCTGATGTTTTTCTCTCTTCTTCTGGCGCTGGCCCTGCAGAATGCGCTTCAGGCATTTCAATACATTCTTATGATCGGAGCCGGTACCGGGCTGATTTATATCCTGCGCTGGTTTTGGTGGCGGATTAATGCCTTCTCCGAAGTTTCGGCGATGATTGCCGCCGGCACGTTTTCGCTGATGTTCATCATGATCGAGAACTTCAGCATGACCCGGCTCGATGACGGTATGGTTAATGTTATGGGTGTTGAAACCGCCATGAGTTACTGGAATGTGGTGAAGCTGCTCGGCACGGTCATCCTGACTTCGGCCACATGGATCACCGTAACGCTATTAACCAAGCCGGTGGATGAGGAGACTCTGAGAAGCTTTTACCGTAGAATCAAACCCGGCGGACCGGGCTGGAAGCGGGTCGTCGATCGTGCACGTGAGGAGAATATCACACTGACCAAAGAGGAAGACCTCAGCTGGGATGTGCCGACGGGCATCCTGTGCATGATCCTGGGGACCATGTCCATTTACAGTATGCTGTTCACGATAGGGAATCTGCTGTACGGAAACCTTCTCTCCGCCCTTTTTCTGGCGGTGGTCGCCGTTGTATCGGGCTACTTGTTGTTCCGTGCATGGGATAAGCTGAGAATGGAATAAGTGCGAACTTGTGTTATTTTATCCGTGAACAGAAAAGTGAAGAAATTCATGTAACCAAACAACCATAATAATGCAACCAACACTTGTAATTCTGGCGGCGGGACTTGGCAGCCGCTATGGTCGACTGAAACAAATGGAGGCGGTCGGTCCCCATGGCGAGGCCATTATTGACTATTCGGTCTATGATGCCCTGAAATCCGGGTTCGGCAAAGTGGTATTTATCATCAAGCGCGATATGGAAACCTCCTTCCGGGAGAATTTGATGGCGCGCTTTGAAAAACAAATAGAGGTGGATTATGTACTCCAGGAGTTGGATATGCTTCCGCAGGGATTTGCATTACCACCGGACCGGGTTAAGCCGTGGGGGACGGCGCATGCCGTGATGGTAGCGGAAAGCTCGGTGAAGGAGCCGTTTTCGGTCATCAATGCCGATGACTTCTATGGATTCGAAGCCTTTGAAATCATGCAGGAATTCCTTTCATCCGACAGGAAAGAGACCGATTACGGGCTGGTTGGATACAAGCTCGGGAACACGCTTTCCGAGCATGGAACGGTATCTCGGGGAACCTGCGAAATCGACAGCGACGGTTATTTGCAGTCGGTGACAGAACGCACCAAAATAGGCTGGGAAGGGAATAATATTGTCAGTTATGAAGACGGGGCAACGGTTGCATTGCCGGATGATACCACGGTTTCCATGAATATGTGGGGTTTTTCACCTGTCGTTTTTGACCAGATAAAAGAAGGCTTCCGGAATTTTCTGGATGAAAAAGGCGATGATCCGAAAGCAGAGTATTACATCCCAACCATGGTCGATCAAATGATCAGGGAAGATCGGGCGCGTGTAAAAGTGCTTCCCTGTGACGCCTCCTGGTTTGGAATTACTTACCGGGAAGATCTCGAAAAAGTGCGGGCATCCATCCGGGAAAAAATTGAAGCCGGGGAATATCCGTCCAATTTATGGGCGTAAACAGAATACAGAACACAGAATACAGAATACAGAATACAGAATTCAGAGCACAGAATACAGAAGACAGAGGGCGGGAGATAGCTTGTTTTTTGATATAGGTGTTCTACAGTATGGGCATTATTTCTGATGTTATAGATTATAGCATTTCACTTCGTGACCTTCGGTTCATCTGACGAAATAAATCCAAACATTTAAACACATGAAAACCAATCGCAGGGATTTTTTAAAGCTTACAGGTCTTGCCGGGGCCGGAATTGCGGGTACGGGTCTGGCAGGTGCCGGTCTTGCAGGATGTTCTAACGGGCAGGATATGAACGGTCCTTTCCGGCGGACTCACACCCAGTCTTTCAATATGGCCGGATATGCCGCACCGGCATTGGATACGGTTCGAATAGGGCTCATCGGGATCGGCAATCGGGGCTCGGGCGCTCTGAGGCGCCTGGTTCGCATCGATGGAGTCGCCATAACGGCGTTGTGCGATCTTGACCCGGAAAAAGTGGAGAATGGATCGGAATTTATCCGGGAACACGGTCATCAGCCGGCAACCTATACCGGCGATGAGGATGAGTGGCGCAAATTGTGTGAAAGCGATGATGTGGATCTGGTCTACATCTGCACCCCCTGGCATCTGCACGCGCCGCAGTCCGTTTACGCCATGGAAAACGACAAACATGCGGCTACTGAAATCCCCGCGGCTCAAACCATTGAAGAGTGTTGGCAATTGGTGGAAACATCCGAAAGAACCCGAAAGCACTGCATCATGCTGGAGAATGTCTGCTATGATTTTTTCGAGATGATGACGCTGAACATGGCCCGGCAGGGTTTTTTCGGGGATATTGTCCATGGTGAGGGTGCTTACATCCACGATCTGATGGATATGAATTTCTCCAAAACCAATTATGCCGACATGTGGAGACTGGAGGAAAACTCCACCCGGAACGGTAATCTTTACCCGATGCACGGATTGGGATCCATTGCACAGATCATGGATATCAACTACGGCGACAAAATGGATTACCTGGTATCGGTCTCCAGTAACGATTTTATGATGGGTCGGAGGGCTGAAGAGCTGGCCGAGCAGGATGATTTCTGGGAGGAGTATACCGGAAGAGATTACCGGGGCAATATGAATACCAGCATCATCCGAACCGGCAACGGCCGCTCGATTATGCTGCAGCATGACGTAACATCCCCGCGGCCTTATACGAGAATACATCTTGTGAGCGGAACCGAAGGAACGGCCCGTAAGTACCCGGCACCGGCACGAATTGCTACGAGCCACCAGGGCTGGGTTTCGGATGAAGAATTCCGGTCTCTTGAAGAGCAATATACTCCGGAAATTACCAAACTGGTTGGAGAAATGGCACGTGAGGTCGGAGGTCACGGCGGTATGGACACCCTCATGGATTGGCGCCTGGTGGATTGTCTGCGTAACGGGCTCCCGCTGGATATGAATGTATATGATGCCGCCGCATGGAGTGCTGTTATTCCGCTGAGTGAGTGGTCGGTTGCCAACCGCTCCATGCCTGTTGAATTCCCGGATTTTACAGCCGATTCCTGGCAGACCAACACACCGTCGATGGACATTATGCTCGAAAAAGGCGGCACTACGCAACTGATTTGAAGGGGCGTATCACTAACTTTGACACGAAAAGCTGCAGACGCTGAAGGCTTGAAGGACTTGAACATCTGTTAATCAATTATGTCCCCTCCGGATATCAGATCGGTATTTGAACAATTCAGGGCCACGGGAACCTGGCGGGAAAGCCGCACCCTGGAATCGGGGCATATCAATACCACATGGGTGATACGAACCGTCGAAGAGGACCGGCCCGACTATATACTTCAAAAAATAAACCACCACGTATTTCCTCCGGTGGCCGAAATGATGGAGAACATCCGCAAGGTCACCCGGCATATTCAGGACAAGCAGGCGGTGAAGCAAAACTCACCGGCGGGGTCAATGGCGGATGATGTCGGTGTGGGCAAGAGAAACTCCGGGCGTGGTGGTTCGGACCGAGGTTCGGGAGATCGGCCCATCCAGGTGCTGGAGGTAATCCCGACTATCGACGACAAGACCCATTTCACCGATTCTGAAGGAAATCACTGGCGTTTGTATCGCAAAGTGGATCCGGGAATAAGTTATGACGTTGTCCCTAATAAAAAAGTAGCCTATGAAGCTGGAAAAGCCTTCGGACAGTTCATTGATGACCTTAAGGATCTGCCGGCCGAAGAGCTTGTACCGGTCATACCGGACTTCCACTCGGTAGACTGGCGGTATCAACAGCTACAGGAGGCCGTTGCGGCGGATCCTGTCGGGAGGGTGGCTGAAGTGGAAGAAGAAATTGCATTTGCCCAGGAGTACATTGAGCGACTCCGGATTATTCCCCGGCAGGAACGGGCGGGAAAACTGCCGGTTCGCGTCACGCACAATGACACCAAACTCAATAACATCCTGTTTGATGAACAGGATCGGGCGGTGTGTGTCATTGATCTGGATACCGTCATGCCGGGTTTGTCGCTGTATGACTTTGGAGACCTGATCCGGACGGCGGCCAACATGGGCGAGGAAGATGAGGCGGATCTCAGCCGGGTGCAATTCAGTATTCCGGTCTTCCGGGAGATCGCCCGTGGATTTCTGGAGAGTACCCGCCACTTTCTTACAAAAGAGGAGATTGAACTGCTTCCGCTTTCAGCCCGGTATATGACCTGGCTCATGGGAGCCCGGTTTCTTGCGGATTATATCAACGGGGATGTCTACTATCAGATCCGTTACCCCGACCAGAACCGTCGACGATGCCGTGCACAGTTTCGATTGATTGCGTGCATGGAAGAACATTATGAGGAAAGCCGGGAAGCTATAGAAGCTGCCTTGTGACGGCGTCGGCAACCGCCATTCCATCAGGGGTCAGACGCAGGGGCTCTTCCGGCTCCATCAATTCCTTTTCCCGCAGAAGGGCTACGGTTTTTTCCTGATCACCGGTCAACGTGTATCGGTACCGCGCGGCCAGCTCTTCCCGGGAGATACCGGCACGTGTTCGCAACCCAAGCATGACGCGTTCGCCGGCCAGGGTGGTCCGGCCAAGGGTTTCGGTGACGATATGGTCTTGGGCGTTTGCCGGTGATGTGACTCGCTGCTGCCAGGAATGGATGTCACGTGGCTGCTGCCAGCGTACAGCTGCGTGCTTTTCCGGAAGCCAGAAAAAGGAGTGGGCGGCCGTTCCCAGCCCCAGGTAATTTTCGTGGCGCCAGTAAGCGGAGTTGTGCACCGCTTCATGTCCCGAACGTGCGTAATTGCTGACTTCATAGGAGTAGATTTCCGCATCGGCGAGTGTTTCCATAATAATTCGCCCCTGTTCTGCAACAAGATCATCCTCAGCAGGTGTCAACCGGCCCAGTTGATGCTGTTTGCCCAACCGCGTTTGGGGTTCAATGGTAAGTGCATATGCTGAAACATGGGGAGGTTGGTAATGAAGAAGCTGCCTGAGGTCATCCTCAAGCTGCCGGTCGGTTTGATCAGGGTTACCGTAAATGAGATCCACGCTGAACGAATCAAAACCGGTGTCTGTGATCATTTCCAGAGCATGGTGCGCCTGAGCGGCTGAGTGAGCGCGATGCATGAAAGATAAAAGTTCAGGTTGAAAAGATTGAATTCCAACGCTCAGGCGGGTCACGCCCAGCCGTTTAAGATCTTTAAGCCACTGCCGGGTGAGGTCTTCGGGATTGACCTCGACGGTGAATTCCTGCAGATGGTTAAGGTTAAACCTTCTACGCAGGGCCTCCACCAGCCGGTAGAGCTGCTCGGAGTTGAGTCGTGACGGTGTTCCACCCCCCAGATAGAGGGTTTTAAGGGGGTCGGTTAAAATGCTGCGGGCTTTCGGATAAAGCGATGCTACTGTGGAGACCTCCTGTATCAGTGTATCCACAAAAGAGGGAATGAGCCGGTCCCTGGTGACAAAGTAGAAGTCACAATAGGAACACGCCTGTTTGCAGAAAGGAATATGGATATATATGCCACTCATCAGATTCAAACAGTTAATGCAACTGGTGCCGGGCGGTTAAATACAGCGCATTCCGGCCGTATATCATAACCAGATCGGGTCGCTATTATAATTCCGGTATTAAAAAGTCCGGCCAAGTGCACGTCTCACTGACAATTATTCGGTAACGGGCCTCCAGTAGGATCGGGCGACATGTGCGGCATTACCTACAACAAACAGGAATGCTTCCCCGAACAGAAACCAGAGCCGGGAGGTGAGCGAAATGGTTGTTGCTTCAGCCACACTGATTCCGAGCTGGTTAAGGTAGATTACTATCATGGTTTCGCGTATGCCGATTCCTCCCGGGGCGAAAAAGGCCAGCACGCCGATGTTTGCGGCCAGCGGAAAGCAGAGTCCGGTGAGCAACGGCACGTCCTGCGGTACCAAAGCCTGAACCAGAAAATAGAATGCGGCTGCCCAGATACCCCAGTTCAGCATACTGTAGGGCACCACTCGCCGGATCATATGCCAGTCGAGAGGGGTGATATTGACATCCCGGTTCATGACTTTCTTCATTACTTTGTTGACGATGTTCGGCAGGAGCGAACTGAAGATGAACGGGGTGATGCCCAGCCAGGCCAGGGCGCCGACGATGCCGCCGAACGAAAAGTTTCCGGCCAGGTTATATCCGATCAGGCCGAGGAAAAATCCAACCCATATGCTGATGATCTGCTCCTTGAACGAGAGCAGAGATAACGGTCCAAGATCATGGTCGCTGTGCTTCTCCACATAAGCCGAGCGTCCGAGAAGGACCCAGAGCCGGCCGGGGATGTATTTACCGAAAATGGACAGGCCGGCACTGGCCATGATGGTCCGGTTCCGGATATCGCGGTACTCCGATCCCAGCACTTTTCCCCAGCAAATGCTGTAGAAGAGGAAACCGGCGCAGAGAAAGATCACGGAATAGAACAGATAGGAATAGGAATATATACTCGGCTTGATCAGATAGTCGGCGTAATAGAGTCCGACCAGTAAAAAAATCAGCGATGCATAAATGATGATCTTGCTCAGATGTCTGGATAAAAATGGGGGCAAAACGTGGTGTTTTGTGGAAGATGGATGTACCGGCTAACGATGTTAAAGCTCGAAAATGATGTTAATATCATGCCAATATACAAAAGTTTACCTTTCTCAGGGCAAGGACAAAAAAGGCACCCGGTGCGGCCGGTTAAGTGGTTGGCAGCTGGCTAAGAGGGTGCCGGATGCCGCCGTATGACGGCAGGTTTAATGGATACCACCTGCTAACGCTTGTAAAACGGGTTGGAGTCATAGGTGTCTTTTTGCTGGTAAGTGCGAAGATACTTTACGTAGTTGTCGGAAGAGGTAACAAGAGACTCCAACTCCTCGTCGGTCAGTTTGCGTACCGGTTTGGCGGGAATCCCCATACACAGATAGCCCGAAGGCATCTGCTTGCCGGGAGAGACGAGACTGCCGGCCGCAATCATGCAATCCGGTTCAATGACGGCCTGGTCCAGGATAGTAGAATGGATGCCGACCAGAACGCGGTCACCAATAGTACATCCGTGAATGACGGCACTGTGTCCGATGGTCACCTGATTGCCGATTATTGTCGGACCGGTTTGATTAGTAACATGGATGCAGGCGTTGTCCTGAATATTGGACCGCCGGCCAACTTCAATATAATTGACATCACCACGTACGGTGGCATTGAACCAGACACTGGATTCGCTGCCCAGGGTCACATCACCAATAATATCGGCGCTTGGAGCAATAAAGCAGGTATCGTCAATCTGTGGCCGGGCGTTGAGAAACTCGTAAATCATAAATATTAAAAAATGAAGTGGGTAGTGTGGCACACATTTCACTCAGAAGACGAAAAAATGGCCAATTGTAAAAAGGTTACATTTCATTTTCGGTTTTGTTCAAATCGGTTTTCTGCAAATTACATTTATCCGAATTGGCTTTATGCAGATTGGCTTTGTCCAAAACCCTTGCTTTGGGTATAATAACAGATATTTCAACCAAATTTTCTGTTTTGTCATTTCTTGACCGGTTTGAACATTTTGCGGTGGCTTTTGCAGATACCGCCTGGGGTACGCCGCTGCTTGTGTTGCTGTTGGGCGGCGGTATATTTTTTCTGCTCTACTCCCGGTTTGTGCCGTACCGCCATTTCGGGCACGGACTGGAAATCCTGACGGGAAAATACGAGGATCCGACCGCTCCCGGAGATATCAACCACTTTCAGGCGCTTTCCAGTGCCCTGGCGGCTACCGTTGGCATGGGTAATATCGGTGGGGTGGCCATCGCCATTGTCATGGGCGGACCCGGAGCGCTGTTCTGGATGTGGATCAGCGCGATTGTGGGGATGGCGACCAAGTTTTTCACCTGTACACTGGCCATTATGTACCGCGGCAAGGACAGCAGCGGAAAGATACAGGGTGGACCGATGTACTTCATCACCGAAGGGCTGGGCCGCAAGTGGAAACCGCTTGCCGTTTTTTTCTCCGTGGCCGGACTGATCGGCAGCGCTCCGATGTTTCAGTCCAACCAGCTGACCCAGATCGTGCGTGATGAAATTTTTATTCCGCTACAAATTTCAGGGGATCAGGCCCATTTCTGGGGAGATTTTGTGATGGGGATTTTGATTGTCGGGCTGGTCTCTCTCGTGATCTTTGGCGGGATCAAGCGCATCGGTCAGGTGGCAGCCCGTCTGGTACCGCTGATGGTCTTTATCTACGTAATCTCGGTACTGTACATCATCTTCAGCAATATTGCCGAGGTTCCCTATTATCTGAAGCTGATCTTCATCGATGCATTTACGGGAAATGCGGTAGCCGGTGGGGCGGTTGGCGTGGTGATCATCACCGGGATCCGCAGGGCGGCTTTTTCCAATGAAGCGGGAATCGGCCTTGAAGCGATGGCGCATGGAGCGGCCCGGACCCGCGAGCCGGTGCGCGAAGGCCTGGTGGCGATGCTCGAGCCTTTGATCGATACGATCATCGTTTGCAGCATGACCGCCCTGGCCATTCTTATTACCGGCGTCTGGACTACTACCGATGCCGATGGCGTTACGCTTACCGCCCGCGCCTTTGCCGAAGGTATCCCCTACGTCGGAGTTTATATTCTCATCCTGTGCGTGGTTATCTTCAGCATCACCACCATGTTCACCTACTCCTACTATGGCACGAAATGTCTCGGCTTCCTCATCGGTGCTGAACGGCAGCACTATTACAACTACTTTTATGTGATAGCGATATTTTTCGGGTCTATCGCATCCATTACCGCCATTGTTAACATAGTGGACGGCATGTTTGCCATGATGGCAATTCCCACGATGACCGCCTCGCTGATCCTGTCCCCCCATGTTTACCGGGCCACGAAAGATTATTTCCGGCGGACAGAAGGCAGAATACAGAACACAGAAGACAGAGAACAGAACACAGAAGACAGAGAACAGAGTACAGAAGACAGAGTACAGAGTACAGAAGACAGAGTACAGAGTACAGAAGACAGAGTACAGAAAGCAGGGAACAGAAATGAGAGTTCGGGAATCAGATGAATAATTCGCTGTTACAGCAAATTCCGGCAGATTGGGATGAGCCCGGAACCATGTGGCACTATCACCGGTTTGTACACGAACTTGAACGGCTTTATCCGCCCACCGCCTCTTGCGTGATCGGCCGGGCTCCGGCCAACGACAGTCGTGTGATCGGCCATAGTGAAAACGGGGAGCCGATTTACGGGTTTGTGTTCGGCGAGGGCCCGAAAACCGTGAGTCTGGTCGCCGGCGCTCATGCCGATGAGCCGGTGGGTCCCAATACGCTGTACCGGCTGACCCTGGAAATGTTGCGGTCGGCCGAAAAGTTTGAGGAGCTGTTCGCCCGGTTCCGGTTTTTGATCATCCCGCATGTCAATCCCGACGGGGATGCCGCCAATGCGGAGTGGATGATGCGATGGCCTGATCCGGGAGCGTTCATGTACGGCACCAAGAGAGAACCTCCCGGTCGTGATATCGAGTTTGGATACCCGGATATGCGCCCTGAAAACCGGGCCGCCTCGGTTTTTTGGAACCGTGAGGGACCGGCCGACCTGCACATGAGCCTTCACGGAATGCAGTTTTCCGAAGGGTATCTGTTGCTGATCAATGATGAATGGGAGCAACAAACCCGCCAATGGCGCATCGCATATGACCGGGCTATGAATCGTGCCGGCCTGGAGCCGCATGATCACGACCGTAAGGGCGAAAAGGGGTTCAACTATATGGGGCCGGGGTTTACCTCCACCCCGAAAGGTTTGGCGATGCGCCGTCACTTTCTGGAGCAAGGCGATCGCGAAACAGCGGATAAATTCCATCTCAGTTCGATGGAGTTTCATCTTGAAAAGAATTCGGAGGCCCTTTGCATGGTAACCGAACTGCCGCTTTTTCTGGTGGCTCACTCGGGGAATGACGGTGTTCCGCACAACTATCTGGCGCTGAAAGAGGCGTGGAAGAAAGGCATGCCGGCGTCCGACAACCGAGACTCCGGGCCAGACCCTCTGGTGGATGAGCTGATCAACCGCTTTGCCATCCGGCCCCTTCCTTTAGCTGAAGCCATGCGGCTTCAGCTTTATACACTGGAGTCGGCGTTGAATCTGATGGATAGAGGGTAATATTAAGATTTGTGGTAACTCATTGACATTATATATTGTTTATCACTACTTTATCATTCTATGATAAATCAGACTACGAACATCTTTCGCATAGAGAACCGCCGTCGTCGTATTCGCCGCCGTCTACCGGTCGGCATATGTGAAGATTGTGTCTGATGTACTGAGTTTGTAATTCATTAAAAGGCAGAATCTTCGCGGGTTCTGCCTTTTTTTTTGCTACATTTTTGTTTTAAAACATTACACGTATGAAGTTTCTCAAAATCGGGGTTTGCAAAATCTATTACCTATGAATGAACCAATCGTATTGGCCTACAGTGGTGGTCTGGATACCAGTTTCTGTATCCCCTACCTCAAAGAAAAGTATCAGTCGGATGTCCATGCCGTAATCGTTGATTGCGTCGGATTGACCCGGGCTGAAAAAGAGTCTATCCGTGAGCGGGCGCTTTCCCTGGGAGCGGCGGAATTTGCCTGTTTTGACGGTTTCCCCTCCCTCTACGACCATATTTTGTCATATCTGATCAAGGGTAATGTACTGCGTGACCGTACCTACCCCCTGAGTGTGGGCGCCGAGCGATACACTCAGGCTGAGTTTATTCTGGAATACGCCCGTCAACAGGAGACCAAACGCATTGCCCATGGCTCTACCGGAGCGGGAAACGACATGGTGCGCTTTGATGTGGCCCTGCGGACCGGTATGCCCGATGTGGAGATTATCACCCCGATCCGGGATGAGGGGCTTACACGTGCCGACACCACCTCCTATCTGGAGAAAAAGGGATTTGAGGTCCCTAAAAAGACCACCAGCTACTCGATCAATGATGGCATCTGGGGAACGAGTGTGGGCGGCACCGAAACCCTTACCAGCGATCAGGCGCTGCCATTTGAGGCATTTCCCCATCTGAAGCCGCCCCACGAACTGGATGATGAGCCGGAGGAGCTGACCATCGATTTTGCTCATGGACTTCCGGTTGCGGTTAACGGCCACCAGATGGATGCCTCCGCACTGCTGGAAGCCCTGCGGGAATTCGGCCGTTACCACGGAATCGGTATGGGGATGCATCTGGGAGACACGATCCTGGGCATAAAGGGGCGCATTGGTTTCGAGGCTCCGGTAGCACAAATTCTCTATCTGGCACACCGGGAGCTGGAGAAGCTGACGCTCAGCCAGGAACAGCGCCAGATTAAAGACAACCTGGCCGACCAATATGGAACCATGCTGCACGAGGCAAAACTGTATGATCCGGTGATGCGTGACATCGAAGCTTTCTTTAACTCCACCCAGGCCCGGGTGACCGGAGAAGTTACTTTGTATGCCTGCCGTGGCTCTCTTTTTCCGCTTAAGGTTGAATCGCCCTACAGCATCATGAACAGCTCGGTGGCGCAATACGGCGAAGAAGCCGGAGGATGGAGCGGCAGCGAAGCCAGGGCTTACTCCAAGCTGTACAGTATTCGTACGCAACTTTATAATAAATCAAGGTAAAAAAAACGGTCAATAGAACCAGAACGAAAGTATATATGGGACTTAAAGAGATAAAAGCGGATATCATCGCTTCCAGCTCGGCATCCGTCACGTTGGGTCATGATGTTAAACTTGCTCCAAATATCGTTGCAGAGGAGGGTTATCTTGTTGCTGTAAAGACACTTGATACCAAAGACAGGTACAATCAGATAGAGACCGATAAAGGGGCTATTATCCCCTACGGAAAGGATCAGATTGTGGTTGGTGCTCTCGGGGAGCGTCAGGCGCTTCGGGGCTACAGCGGTATTGTGCCGAGGTCCGTGAAAAAGGGAGACACCCTCCATATCCTGAATATGGGCGGGATCATCGGCCATTGCCAGTCACCTCATCCGGATCACGGTCCGGCTATGCGGGTGGAAGTGCTGGGCGCCGTGATGATACCCGATGAAGTAGATGGCGGCGACATGTATAAGCACGCCTGTATTCAGGATTACGCCATTGAATGGGAATACAATCTGACTGATAGCGCGCCCCTGATTGCTGTGACCGGGACCTGTATGCATGTGGGAAAGACCATGGCGGCCACCATGATTGTCAGGCAGCTCTCCGCCCAGGGGTACAAGGTGGCCGCGGCCAAGCTCACCGGTGCCTCCCTGATGCGCGATACGCGGGAAATGAAGGAGAACGGAGCGATCGCCGCCGCTCACTTCGGAATGGCGGGACTGGTATCCACAACCGGGAAAAATATTCTCCCCATGGCCAAGGGACTGATCAAGTATCTCAACAGCTTCAATCCGGATGTGATCATACTGGAATTCGGCGACGGTATCATCGGAGCGTACGGAGTGGACAGCCTGCTGATGGACAAGGAGCTGATGCAGTTTACACGGACTCATGTGGTGGCGGCACAGGATTTCATGGGTTGCTGGTCGGCCGATCACTTTTTCCGCAAACGGTACACCAGCGGAATCTCGATTATCACCGGTCCGGTTACGGATAACCTGGTCGGAATTCAATTCATCCAGAATACCCTGGGAATTCGTGCTGTCAATGCGGTGGCCGATCCGGGCAAGCTGGGAGACATGGTAGCCGAAATCACCTTTGCCGCACCCCCTAAAAAGGAGCCCTTTATATGAGCCAGAAAGTGAATGTTTCGGTCGTCGGTGCCAGCGGGTATACCGGCATGGAGGCCGTCCGCGTACTGCAGGGACATCCCAACGTGACCGTTACCCGGCTTTATGGCGGGAAGTCGGCCGGGTCCGCCTTCCCGGATCATTATGCCGGAATGGAGTCACTGGTTGATTTGCCGATCCTCCCCTTTGACGAACTATTGAAAGATGACTCGGAGGCCATTTTTCTGGGACTTCCACACGGTAAATCGGCGGAAGTGGCCCATACGCTTTTCGAGGCCGGCTACAAGGGCCATATCATCGACATGAGTTCGGATTTCCGCCTGAAAGACCCTGCCGCATATGAGAAATGGTATGGATGGACCCATCCCCATCCCGAACTAATCGGCAGGTTTGTGTACGGCCTGACCGAATGGTACCGGAAGGAAATCCGGATCGCCGATCACATCTCCAATCCCGGCTGTTTCGCATCGGCTCTGCAGCTTGGACTGTTGCCGTTTGCCAAAGAGGGGCTGGTCAACTCGTGCGAAGTGACCGGCATCACCGGCTCGTCGGGTTCGGGAGTATCCCCTTCAGAAGGCACCCACTTTTCAAATCGTTTCGGCAACGTCAAGGCCTACAAAGTATATCGCCACCAGCATATCGGGGAGGTGGAACAGTCGCTTTCCGACCATATCCCGGAGGGATCCGTTGTTCCGGAGGTCCGTTTTGTGCCGGTATCCGGACCTTTTGTTCGGGGGATCTGGATGACTATCGCCATCCGGCTGAACGAAGAGGCTGATGCTGTTCAGCTGCTGGAAGAGGAGTATTATAATGCGCCGCTGCTTCGGCTGCGAGACGGTATGCCCGAATTGAAACAGGTGGTCGGAAGCGCCTTTACCGATATCGGATGTGTTCAGGACGGCCGGAATGTGGTCGTCGGAGTGGCTATCGACAACCTGCTGAAAGGAGCGGCATCACAGGCGGTTCAGAATTTCAATTTGATGATGGATATGCCCGAGGAGACCGGATTGACATTTCCACCCATGATATTATGAGCAACAATACCCCGACAATATCGCATTTTCTGCATATGTCCGACTGGGACGACCCTGCTCTGATGGAGGTCCTGGACAAGGCGGAGCAGCTCAAAAAGGAAGACTTCCGGAAGCCGGTGGCCGACGGCAAGATGCTGGGATTGATCTTTTTCAATCCTTCGCTCCGGACCCGCATCTCGTTTGAGACGGCGGCCGTTCATCTGGGAGCGGGATCGTCGATCATCCAGCCCGGCCAGGGCACCTGGACGTTCGAAACCCGGACCGGAGCCGTGATGGACGGCAACCGGACGGAGCATCTGAAGGAGGCGGTGCAGGTGATTTCCCGCTATGTGGATATTATCGGAGTGCGGGCATTTGCCGGCATGGAGGATCCGGAAGCCGATCTTGAAGACCGGCTGATCCGGGATATCGGAAAATATGCCACTGTGCCGGTGATCAACATGGAGAGCGCCCGCGAACATCCATGCCAGGCGCTTGCCGACGGACTCACCATCCGGGAGCGGTTTGCAAACCGTCCACAGGGCAAAAAATTTGTATTGAGCTGGGCGCCTCATCCCAAAACGCTGCCGATGGCGGTACCGCACAGTGCACTTGAAATCGCCGCCCGGCTCGGGATGGAGGTCACGCTGGCTTGTCCGCAGGAGATGCAGCCGGATCGCCGGGTGCTCGATCAAATAGAAGAACACGCCGGCCGGCAGGGCACACAGCTTGCCATCGAAAACGACCAGGCGGCCGCCTTTGAAGGAGCAGATATTGTCTACGGCAAGTCGTGGGCCGGTCCGCTGGTCTACAGTGATCCCGAAGCCGAACAGAAGCTACGAACCGAAACCTATGCCGACTGGACCATCAACGAGCAGAAAATGGCTCTGACCAGAGATGCCGGATTTATGCACTGCCTTCCGGTTCGACGAAATGTCGTTGTCAGTGACGGGGTGATGGACGGTCCGCATGCAATCCACATCGATCAGGCGGAAAATCGCCTGCATGCTCAGAAGGCGGTATTGATGAAACTGTGGAACTTATTTTGAACGCATGGAAAAAAGAACTTCCAATACCATATTAATCAAACTGAGCGGCAATGTGATCGCCGATGGCAGCGCACTCGGCAAGCTGGCGGAGTATATCCATCATCGTAAGAAGGAAGGAACGCATATTGTCGTCACTCATGGCGGCGGCAAGCAGATGAATGAGCTGAGTAAACGGCTGCAAGTGCCGGTTCAACAGGTGGCCGGCAGGCGCATCACCAACGAGGATACGCGGGAGCTGCTGCTCTACACGGTGGGCGGCAAGGCCAACCGCGAGCTGGTGCATTTCTTTCGGAATAACGGTATTGCAGCGGCCGGGATATCCGGAGTGGATGGCGGCCTGACCACCTCCCATCGTCGGCCACCGTTCGAAATAGACGGCGATCCGGTCGATTTCGGATTGGTCGGGGAGATCGATTCGGTAGACACCACCCTGCCCGACACGCTGCTGAAAGCGGGTATCATTCCGGTTATCGGATGCCTGACCTGGTCGCCGGACGAGGGTATCCTGAATGTAAATGCCGATACGTTTGCCATACGGATCTCGCTGGGTATGCAGGTGAGCGAATTGATCATGCTGATGGATCCACCGGCTGTGCTGGATGCTGAACAAAAGCCGATCGCCGAGATGCGGCGCTCCGACTGGCAACGGGGACTCCGGGAAGGCTGGGTCCGGGAGGGCATGAAACCGAAGCTGCTTACCGCATTTGAAGCACTGGACAAGGGGATTGCTTCGGTGAGGATGACCAACGCCGCTACACTTGCCGCCGGAGGCGGAACACGACTGGTGGCGGATGAGTCTGTTGCCGGAAAAATCGGGAAAAGTGGAACACCCTTATGACGCAACTCACCGAAATATCGGTTATAGAGCTTCTGAAGAAGCTGATTCGTTTTCCGAGTGTCAGTACCAGGGAGAAAGAATTGGTGGATTGGCTTGAAGAGCAGGTGACCGCCACCGGACTGCTGGAAGTGGAGCGGCATCAGGACAATCTGATATTCCATCTGGGTTCGGGCAGGCCCTGGCTGCTGATGAATTCCCATTCGGATGTAGTCCCGCCATCGGCCAGACATGTGGGTGATCCGTATGATCCGACAGAAAACAATGGACGCATTTACGGGCGCGGCAGCACCGATGCCAAAGGGTCGGTAAGCAGCATGTTAATGGCGCTGCTGGAGCTGGCCCGCTCCGGTTATAAACCTGAGGGCCGTGTGAGCCTGGCCGTGACGGTGTGCGAGGAGACCGCCGGTGACAATAACGGGATGGAACGGTTGCGCAATATTATCGAGCGACCCGATGCCGCGTTAATCGGTGAGCCGACCATGCTGCACCCCTGTGCCGCACAAAAAGGACTGCTGATTTTGAAGCTGGATACCGAAGGTGAAGCGGGACACGCCGCCCGGGTGACCGGTCCCAATGCCATCTACGAAATGGCATCCCGGCTGGAAGTGCTCAAAACCCTCTCTTTCCCGGAAGAAAATCCGTTTATCGGCAAAACCCGGATTACCCCCACGACGATTGAGGGCGGGACGGCGCGAAATGCCCACCCGGATTCCTGTTCGGTTTATCTGGATATCCGGACCATTCCCGAAGTGTCAAACGACATGATCATTGAACGACTGCGCAAATCGCTGGACCTGACTCTTTCGGTGCACAGCGACCGTTTTATTTCCACCAGCACCGATACGGAACATCCGGTAGCCCGTGCCGCGGCCGAAGTGACCGGTAACCCGCTTTTCGGATCTCCGACGACGTCCGACTGGGTTTTTCTGGCTGATGTGCCCACGATCAAGATCGGCCCGGGGAACAGCAGTGATTCGCACACCGCCAATGAATCCATATCCGTCGAGCAGCTTGAAATGGCTGTGCCGACGTACCAGCAAATTATCCGGACGTACTTTAAAAAGATGCATGACCGGGAAGCGGAAGGCGTGAACCCATTCGCTACCAAAAAGAATAGCTGATGAATATGAAAACGCTCTGGCAAAAATCACCGGACAAGAACGATGGCGGATCTGGCAACGCGCCTGACCGTTCCTGGTTTTACCGTTTTACGGCGGCGGAAGACCGGGAACTGGACCGGCAATTGATTCCATATGATATTCTGGTCAATGTTGCCCAGGCACGAATGCTCCACAAGACCGGTGTCTATGGTGAGGATGGATATCAAAAGGTTGCCGGGGCCCTTGCAGAAGCCTGGCAAGCCTGGGAAAAGCAGTCGTTCGATCTGGGTGCCGATGACGAGGATGTTCATTCTGCGGTTGAGAAGTATGTCACGGAAAAGGCGGGGCTGGAAGGTGCACGTATCCACACCGGACGTTCACGGAACGATCAGGTGGTCGCCGACATGCGACTGTTCATGAAAGAATCTGCCGTCGAAATTGCCTCAGAGTGGATTGCGGTAGCGCATCGGCTGGAAGCGTTGGCAACGGATTATAACGGGGTGATGTTTGCGGGATTAACCCACACCCAGCCGGCGATGCCCCATTCGGTGGATGCCTGGGCGGCCGGTTATCTGGACCTTTTGCTGGCAGATCTGAAAGCGTTGCAATCGGCTTTCGATCTGATAGACCAGTCGCCGTTGGGCAGTGCTGCCGGCTATGGGGTACCCTACATCCGGATTGACCGGGAATATCTGGCGAAAGAGCTCGGTTTTGTACAGGTGCAGGAGCCGGTCGCCGCCCCGCAGCTGTCGCGTGGCCGCTTTGAGATGCAGCTGACGGATGCACTTGCCTACGGCGCGCTGACCTTCAACCGGATGGCCTCGGACGTGGTGTTGTTCATGCATCCCTCCTGGTCGCTGGTCCGGTTGAGCGAAAGTCAGGTGTCGGGCAGCAGCATCATGCCTCAAAAACGAAACCCCGATGCCTGGGAATTGATCCGCGGTGCGTATCACGATGTGCAGTCGGCGAGAACCCAGCTTGCAGGTGTTCCGGCCAATCTGACATCCGGGTATCACCGGGATCTGCAATTGGTGAAAAAAAGCGTAATGGCGGCTATCGGTCAGTCCAGGATGCTGGCGATGGCGGTCAGACAGGCGCTGGGGGGCCTCGAATTCAACAGGAAAGCAGCCGGGCGAACTCTGACCCCCGAAGTATTTGCCACTCATCAGGCCAACAGGCTTGTAGCCGGCGGCATGCCGTTTCGCGAAGCGTATCGCAAAGTGGCTCAAAAGTCCGAAAAAGATACAAAGGATCGCGGTTCCCGGGATAATGCAGCAGCCCATAATTCCGAAGAAATTGCGGCGTCAGATAAACCCGGAAGAAAAGCGGCCGATCCGTCTCTTTCGGAAATGTCGGAGGAATCGGTTTATCACCATACCGGCGCTCCGGGATCAGGTGTTCCGGCAGATCATAGCAAGCGGATCAGGAAATTGGAGGAGTGGGTCACGGCACAGAAAAAAAAGTGGGAACGAACCAAAAGTCAGTTACTGTCTGGATGAAAAAGAAAGATTTTAATTAGAGGCCAGGACGGCAGGAATCATTGTAATCATCCCGGAATACAAGTATCATTTACAAAAAGAAGAACGGAGCGAACTATGTCGGATCAAATAAAAAATAAATTTCATGCCACCTGCATGGGAGCGGCCATCGGAGAGGCTGTCGGAATGCCTGCTGCAGAAATGACCCCGGAGCAAATTTCAGAAACATTCGGCCGGATTGACGGTTTCAGGGATCGTCCCGAGGCTGATGACCTGAGTCCGGTGGATGCCGGGCATTCGGTGCGGCAAACCGAAGCTATGCTCTCGGTATTGAAGGCATCCGGACCTTTGCCGGATCTGCAGGAGTTCGCATTCAATGTGAAACAGGCGCTGAACACCCATCCGGAAAAATGGCCGAAATCCACCACTTTTGCCTGGCCTCCTTTTCCGGACGGCGGTCACTATACCTTTTCGTTCGCGATTCCGGCATCACGACTGCTGCACGAAGGCCGGGTGACGGTCGATGAGGTGATTGACTGGATGCATACACTGACCCCCTCCTCTGTGGTATGGCAGCAAAGCATCTGGCTTTACATGCGGTTGCTGGATGATCTTTACGGTCTGGAACCGGCTGATTTCGATCCCGATAATTTTCTGGTGAAGGCCACCAAATACATCCGCGAGGCGGAAGGGCATTTTCCGGGAGACTACAAGATTCGCAGGCGTATGCAGGTAACCGAACCGATGATGGATGAACCCCTGGAAAGGATTGCGCAATCATGCGGGGGTGTCAGCAAGCTTGCCGAAGACATGATCACTTTTGTGGGGGCCGTTTTTTACCGTCATCACAATGATTACAAAACAGCACTCACTGAAGCGGCCAATCTGGGTGGTGAGAGTGAGGCCTCCGGCTTCTACCTGGGAAGTCTCCTGGGTGCACTTGGCGGGAAGGAGATATTGCCGGATGACTGGAAACAGGGGTATGCCGAGCGTGAGCGGGTAGAGACCGTGCTTAATGCTTTTGAAGAAAAAATAGAGGCCGGCGCACTATAATTGCTTTTGACCGGCGGCTGGTATTTAAGACATGCGGCAACCGGCGGCCGGTTTAACAGATAATAATGTGACAGAATCAAAGTATAACAGAACTACGGAATTTGAATTGATTCCGTCCGAGGTGTTACTGGAAGGGTATGCCCAGGGCGTATTTCCCATGGCCCGATCCAGGCGGGATCCGGAGTTTAACTGGTATACGGCTTCCCGTCGCGGAGTGATTCCGATCGACAAATTTCATGTGTCGCGAAAGGTGCAGCGCATTATCCGTAACAAACCCCATCGATGGGCCGTGAATGAGGATTTCCGTGCCGTGATTGAGGAGTGCGCCGACCGGGATTCAACCTGGATTTCCAATCGCATAATCGAATCCTTTGTGAGATTGCACGAATTGGGCTATGCTCATTCGGTAGAGGTCTATCGGGATGACCGGATGGTGGCCGGTTTGTACGGGGTGGCGCTTCGATCGGCCTTCTTTGCCGAGTCGATGTTTCAGCGGGAGCCGGAAATGGGAAAAGTGGCACTATATTATTGTCATAAACGACTCAAACAGCGAAATTTCAGACTGTGGGACGTTCAGTTTTTTACTCCTCATCTGGCTCAATTCGGTTGCGAAGAAATGGATGCCGGTGATTATGACAAAAAACTTGCCCGGGCCTTGCGCCATGCTGCCAGGTTTGATGGATAGCATTATTCATTCTGACTTCATATGTAATATCATTATTATTTCCAACGAAAACAGCCGACATTATTTTCAATCTTCCCTGTGAGATAACAGTAAGCTAACATAATAATTACCAATAATATACCATTCATTGCCTTGAAACACATAAGTTTGTTTTTCATTCCCTTACTTCTGTTCGTCGCTTTTTCCTCTGCTCAAAGTCAAAAAATTAACGCCTCATATCAGTTGCCGATCAAAAAAGCTTCATCGTCCATCACCATAGATGGCAGAATGGACGAGCAGGCCTGGAAGGATGCCGAAGTGGCCACGGATTTCCATATGATCACCCCGATGGATACGAGTTACGCGGAACTGCGTACGGAAGTCCGCATGACATACGACGAAGAAAACCTCTATATCATTGTCATCAACTACCGAGGGAAGCCCGGGCCGAATATCGTCGAATCTCTCCGGCGTGATTTTAATTTCGGGCGAAACGACAATTTTTTGCTTTTCATGGATCCGTTTGATGACCAAACCAACGGTTTTTCATTCGGGGCCAATGCAGCCGGTGCGCAGTGGGACGGGATGATGTTCGATGGCGGTAATGTCAATCTCAGCTGGGACACCAAATGGGTTTCCAAGGTCCGGAATCATGAGGACCGGTGGGTATTTGAGGCGGCGATCCCATTCAAGTCCATTCGTTACGATGAAGAAATCACCGAATGGGGGATCAACTTCAGCCGGTATGATCTTACCCTTTATGAAAAGTCCGGTTGGGCTCCGGTACCCCGGCAGCTGCCTTCCGCTTCCCTGGCCTATACCGGTATCCTTGTCTGGGACAATCCTCCTCCGTCGGCCGGGATGAATATTTCGGTTATTCCCCATGTTGTCGGAGGGGTGAACCACGATTTTCAGGCTCCCGCCGACTCCAGATCGTACCGTAGCGATGCCGGAGTCACGGCCAAAATAGGTCTCAATTCTTCTCTTAACCTGGACTTGACGATCAATCCCGATTTCTCCCAGGTTGAGGTGGACGAACAGATGATCGATCTCGACCGCTTCGAATTGTTCTTTCCCGAAAAACGACAGTTTTTTCTTGAGAATGAAGACCTTTTTGCCAGTTTCGGCAATCCGAATATCCGCCCTTTCTTTTCCAGACGAGTGGGGCTGGATGCACCTATCCTTTTCGGTGGCAGATTGACCGGTCAGCTTAACCGGGACTGGAGATTGGGAATGATGAATATGCAGACCGATCAGGTGGAGAGTGACCTTCTTCCCGCTCAAAACCATTCTGTGTTATCTTTGAAGCGCAGAGTATCCGACCGGTCCAACATCGGGTTCATTTTTGTAAACAAAGAATCGATGGGCGATCTGGCCGGCAATGAGGCTGCGGCCGGATCCGAATACAATCGAAATGTGGGGGCGGAATACAACCTTGCCACTTCCGACGACCTGTGGAATGGAAATTTCATGTTTTTGAAATCCTTTTCTCCGGATAACACGGGCAGGACTTTCAGTCACTCAACCAATCTGCGATATTCCGACGGGAACTGGATGGCAAGGTGGGCGCATGATTACGTAGGAGCTGATTTTACCGCCGAAACAGGATATGTACCAAGAAGGGGTTACATCAGAATGTATCCGAATATTGAATATCTGTTCTATCCGGGTAGCGGACCGGTACTGAGTCATGGTCCTTCTATTCTTCCCTCACACTATTTCGATGAATCGTTTCAATCCACCGATTATGAAAATCGCTTCTCTTACCGTGTTAATTTCCGGGATGGTAGCTCCCTCAGAGGGTGGGCTTCCAATTCATTTGTGGAGCTGACCGACCCGTTTGATCCCATCAATATTTCCGGGCATTATCTCGAGGAGGGCAGCCGTCATGAATGGAACAGCGTGGGGCTGAGGTTTGATTCCAGACCTCAAAGATCATTTACCTATGAATTTACAATACAGCGAGGGGGTTTCTATGCGGATGGAAGCCGTCTTATGGTTTCCAGCGAATTGGGATACCGATTTCAGCCATACGTAAATATATCGGCTGCAGCAAGCTACAATAAACTCGATTTGCCTCAGCCCTGGGGTCCATCCGGGTTTTGGCTGACCGGCACCCGTATTGATATTACCTTTACCAACAATATCTATTTCACCACCTTTACCCAGTACAACGAGCAGCTGGACAATATAAACATCAACAGCCGGTTTCAATGGCGTTTTCAGCCCGCCTCCGATCTGTTTATCGTCTATACCGATAACTATCTGCCCGGCTCATTTGAGGTTAAGAACCGCGCGCTCATGCTGAAGCTGACATATTGGTGGAACGTGTAGCGAATGGTGGATACCGTTGTTATCACAACCCGGCCGAAAAGGCTTGTCTCAGCATGGTGATACTTTTGTCCACAGCGGTTTCCGACTCTTCGTGTCCTTCGAATTCGATGGAAATGTAGCCCTTGTAACCGACATCGTGCAGGATTCGGGCAATCCGGTCGTAATCCAGGTCCAGTGTGTAAAACCGCCCACCTCCATAATAGGTTTTGGCCTGTACAAATACCGTGTAGGGTGCCAGCATTTCAAGCTGTTCATAGGTTCGGTCCAGAAAATTGCCGGTGTCCATCAACACCCGCAGCCACGGGGAATCGATGGCATGCATGATACGGAGCACCCCCTCGGCGGTACGTGTCATACCCCAGTGGTTTTCGAGACCGAGTACTACGCCGTGTTCTTCGGCGTAGGGCACACATTTTTCAATGGCATCGATGCACCATTCAAAAGCGTCATCTTCCGTGTATCCCTCAATGGGGGGTTCTTCGCCGCGCCGGTCCATCAGTTCGGCAAACGTGTCGGTGGTGCCCCAGCGGCCGGCACTGATCCGGATGCAGGGAATACCCAGATCGTGGGCCAGGCGGATAAAGCGAATGGTGTCGTCCACACTCTTCTGCCGTTCATCGACATCCGGATTTACAAAGTCCTGGTGTGTGGAGAGGCAGTTCAGATCCACACCGTGTATCAATGCATGGCGTTTAAGGGCGCGAATGTATGAGGGCTCCTCGTTTTTCATCTGCCTGTGAAGAATATCCACACCATAAACCCCAAGACGTGACGCTTCTTCGATAACATAGCGGACAGGCGTGCGTTCCGGGTCGAAATGCCAGTAGGAGTAACTGGAGATACCCAGCTTAACATGGCACAATGTATCGGAGCTATTTACCTGAATTGCATGTTCATTGGTGGTTTCAGGATGGGCAAAACCGGAAAAGGGAAGCAAAGAGCCACCTGCCGCACCGGCAGCTGCTTTTTTCAGGAAGGATCGGCGTGGATGCATAGCTGAAGGTTTTGGTGAAAGATTGTGAATTGCAAGAGAGCCATCCGCTTAATATAACGGCAAATTTTATTTGGTGATACACTCTGAAGACGGATACAGCAGCATTATAAATCGCGTAGCAGCATTCTCAGCGCTATATTAAAAAAGCGCTGCCGGAATTAAAACTGGGAATCCGCATTATTTGTCCGTATATTTATGATCATGTTATGCAAAAACGTATAACAAGCCTTCCTTGAATAGCAAGATTGCTCATATCGTCCCTCTCACAGTTGAAGAGTATACAATGGCAATACAGTTGAGGGAGATATTTGTCCCCGAAATGCGGGGATCGTCGTCTGTGTAACACACAGCGAGATGATGACAATCTAACAGAACTATCGTGAATACCAATCAATTTACTGATCTTGGAATCAGTGCGCCTGTTTTCAAAGCCATCCAGGAAATGGGCTTCGAAGCACCCACAAAAATCCAATCCGCCGCCATCCCGATGATCCTGGAAGGGAGGGATGTTGCCGGACAGGCTCAGACCGGAACCGGTAAAACCGCCGCATTCGCCGTTCCGGTCCTGCAGCGGATCGACCTCGGCGCAAAACAGGTGCAGGCCATTGTCATGTGCCCGACCCGTGAACTGGCCGTTCAGGTCACCGGCGAATTTATCAAACTTTCGAAATACATGGGCGGGGTCAATGTGACGCCGGTCTATGGCGGACAGCCGATCCAGCGGCAGATCAAGCAGATCAGGGACGGCGCGCAGATCGTGGTGGGCACCCCCGGACGGGTGATCGATCATCTGAAGCGCGGAACGCTCAAACTGAATCATCTGAAAATGGTTGTGCTTGATGAAGCCGACGAAATGCTCAATATGGGCTTTCGTGAGGATATTGAAGAGATTCTCGGCTTCTCTGCCACAGACACTCCGAAGCAGACTGTTATGTTCTCGGCCACCATGTCAACAGAGATCAAGAAGATCATGAGCCGGTTCTTCCATAATCCGGAAATGATCTCGGTGAAGGGCAAGGCACCTTCGGCCGACGGTATTCAGCAGTATATCGTCGAAGCGCGCGACTCGATGCGGACCGAAGGCATCTGCCGGCTGCTGGACGTGAACAACTATGGTCTCTCGCTCATTTTTTGCAATACCAAACGGACCTGTGACACGCTGATCGGTGAAATGCAGTCGCGCGGCTACTCCGCCGACGCTCTGCACGGGGATATGACTCAGGGTGTGCGCGACAAGGTGATGAAGAAATTCCGGCAGCGCAGGATTGAAGTGCTGGTGGCCACCGATGTCGCCGCACGCGGACTGGATGTGGATGATGTCGATGTTGTCTTCAACTACGATATTCCGATGGATCCCGAATACTATGTGCACCGTATCGGCCGCACCGGCCGGGCAGGAAAAACCGGGGTGGCCTACACCTTTTCATCCGGTCGCAAGAGCCGTAACATCCGTTACATCGAGAATAAACTCAACACCCGGATAGAGACCATATCGTTACCG
>SLOL01000033.1 GCA_007132495.1 Balneolales bacterium | reverse complement strand
TACCGATGTTTTTTGAAACTCTTCCGCACCTTGCACATCGTGATTGATGTCTTCTGATATAAAAAGCCAAACATCATCTTCTTAATTAAGCTCCAGTTCATACTCCAATGACCGAATCGTGCGTCTTAAAACATCACGTTCGTCTTCACTCAGATTGTTGCGTTCTTTGATGCGCTGAAGTTTATCGAGCTGATCCGATGCCCCCAAAACAGCCATCGCATCATAAGCCTGTATCCTGTATTGTGCGTATGGATCATCAAGTCGGCGGACAAACAGCGATTTGATCGCATCTCTTGTTTCGGAATCACTCCGCTGAATCAGACCGGATAAATGTTCCAACGCTATGTAAGTGTACTCTTTTTCTCCGGGATCTTCCGCCAATTGCATCAATAATTCTCGGGAACCAGTACTTTCTGAATATGTGAGCGCTTCACTAACAGCATTTTTGATGACATCCTGATAGGAATCGATTGTAATAAATGGTCCGGCCAACCCGGATATCTCATCGGGGAATTTTTCACCACTAAGCAATATCGCCTCTGCTGTAACAAAATAGCTGGTATCCATTCGCATTTCTTCCAAATGTTCGCGTACTTCCGCTTTTATCACATTATCGGTAAGCTCCATGTTACCAATAACATAAAGCGCCTCTCTCCGAACCTCATGGTTTTTTTCCCGTTCGTGGGTCATCGCCCGCACGATATCAAGTATACGGCTTGCGGGCAATACTTCTGTATTATTTCCAATGAGCTCCAGCGCCTGTTTGCGGATTCCCCAAAACGGATCATTTAAAGCCAGATCGGTCACGATATCGAAATTACCGGGATCATCCAGTTCATCTGCAAGAATGGATAACGTCTCGGATCGAATCAGCAAGTGCTCACTCTCCAAACGTGTCATCACTGCCGAAGAGTCTATATCCAAATAGTATTCTGCCAGTTGAACCCGGTCGGGATCAACGATTACATCCGAAATCGTCTTTTCATATTCAAACAAGAACTCATGCACCATTTCATCCACCCTGACTTGTTCCCGCTTTTGTTCACCATCCGCAAACCTGATTAATACTTCGGGATGCAGCCGGAATACCGGTTGACGGGTTGTGTCCTGTACCTGGGCAACCGTCAGGCGCGCCCTGTTATTCTCGATTTCCCGGGAAATATCCAGATAAGGATGACCTGGCTCCAAAAACCACTGCTGAAAAAACCAATCCAAATCCTCACCGTGTACTCCTTCGTAAACACCTTGCAAATCATTAATATCAACAGCATCATATGAGAATTTTTCTAACCATAAACGAACGCCTTCCCACCATTGCTCGTCACCCATGTAATGGTGAAGCATCCGCAATATCTGTCCCGATTTCTGGTAGGTGTGGCGGTCATACATATCTTCAGGAATGCGATAGCGATTGAATATGACGGGCCTTCTGTATTGCCCGGCTTCATTAAAATAGCTGATCCTATCGTTCTGCACTTTCCATAAATAGGGATCTTCCCCATCGTTGTGACGCCTGTATGATGACTCAAAATAGTTGGCAAAACCCTCATTCAAAGGCAGATTGGCCCAATCTTTTGCCGTTACAACGTTCCCCAGCCATTGATGGATAATCTCATGCATGACAAGCCCTTGATTGGAAAGATCCTGTGAAGCTCTCCGGTCGAATTGCACCGCATCATAAAGCAGGGTTGCCGTGGTATTTTCCATGCCTCTTGCTATAAAATCATGGACAGGTGCCTGAGAATAGACCGGATCCCACGGATATGCCATACCGGTCTTCTCTTCGGCATATTGCAACATATCAACCGTATTTTCATAGATCAGGTCAACGGTTCCGGCAAACTCAGGCTCGGTGTAGTAACGATACAGGATGTCACCGTGGACCTCTTCGGTAACCTCATACTTTCCTACGGCAAGAGCAAACAAATAGGGCGCATGAGGTTGATTCAGCCTCCAATAATCGGTACGCAGCGAATCACCGGAGTGAACCCGGCTCTCTAACAACAATCCGTTCGATAAGGTTGTGTATTCAGGTGGAACCGATATCCACGTCTCCTGAGTTGTTCGTTCAGAGGGGTGATCTATGGTCGGAAACCAGAAACTGTTGTCCTCCGGTTGCCCCAGGGTCCATATCTGAGTCGGTTTTACGGGGTCCTCTCCTCTCGGGTTTACAAAATAGAGGCCACGCTGAGGTGGTCGTGAGATAAAATCAATGCCTAACAGTAGTGTATCATCAACCGAATAGGACGCATCCAGATCTATGGTCACAATGGCCGAATCCTGCTCATATGTAAAGTGTCGATGGGATGAAACATCATATATGGAGTCAAACTCCATGGTTTTTGCATCCAGAACAAGCTCTGACTGATCCTCCATCGCAGTAAGCAGCAATTCGGTGCGTCCCAATACCTCTTCATGTTCAAAATCAAACCGGACCCATAATTTCTGATGCTGCAAATCCCAGGTCCGGTCCCGGAGTTCCTGAACAGGACCGTCCGGAATAATCCACTCTTCATCAACAAAAACAGGAATGTGATCGTCTATTTGACGAATTCCGGCACAGGAGGTTGTAAGGAATAACATGAAAATAAGTATTATGCAAAATCCGTTACATCCATTCAGCAAGGTACTATGACTGTTTTTTTTCATGTGTTTATGTTATATGTATTACAATGTCACATGTAATGACATGACCGTATTTAATCATACGAATGTGTGTCCGGGCGGATGCCCGGTCATGTGCATTTTATGTGTTTATATTCTCTGTTTGTTACGTCAAGCGGATCGGTGTCGCCATATTTGATGATATGTCTGTGTGTCCGGGAACTTACCCGGTGATGTCTATTCCATGCTTTCAGCAGCGGGGTGCTTCGACAGGCATAAATCAGCATTACAGCAAATACACTTTGACTAATGAGCCATCTCTTCCTATTATCACAAGTTATCATTGAAACACCAATTTGGTAATTTCCCAAATCTTTTCAAACTAACTAAAAGATGCCGACGGACCATAAAACGCTTAATAAGGTATTTGCGGCCTTTGCCTTTCTGACAGCACTGATTCTCTACTTTTTAACGCTACCTCCCACGGCCAGTTTTTGGGATTGCAGCGAACGGATAGCATGTTCCTACGGGCTTCAGATTCCCCACCCTCCCGGTACTCCGTTCTATTTGCTTCTTGGAAGAGTGTTTTCAATGTTTGCCGGTCCCGGATCAGCAGCATTCATGATCAACATGATGAGTGCACTGGCCTCGGCAACCACCATCGCTTTACTTTACCTGATAATAATCCGTTTTGTCCGGGATTTTCGCGGTTATGACGTGGATCAATACCCGCTCATCGATCGCATCGGGATCTATGGCGGAGGTTTGATCGGGGCGTTGACTTTTGCGGTGACCGACAGTCACTGGTTTACCTCTATAGAGGCCGAAACGTATGCCCTCTCACTGACATTCACCGCACTGGTGGTCTGGCTGGTGCTCAAATGGTCGGAAAATCATGAAAACCTGCGCAATGAGCGCTGGCTGCTGTTAATAACATTTATTTTCGGTTTAGCCTTTGGAGTACATCTGCTCAGTCTGCTGGCGATATTTTTTGTCGGATTGATCATCTATTTCCGGAAATTCGAGTTTGAAATTAAATCTTTTCTGCTCTTTTCAGCCATTACTATAGGAATCTTCTTTATCATTTATCCGTTGACGATCATTCAGCTGCCTGCTCTGGCCGGAAGCTTCTCAACGGCAACCGGCGGAATGTTCGGACCGCTGATTTTCCTTGCTTTTTTTGTGGGACTTCTGAGTTACGGTATCTATTACACACATAATAACAACCATCGTACCGCCAACATTATCCTCCTGGGATACATGCTTATTCTGATCGGTTACTCCAGCTATTCCATGCTCTATATCCGGTCTCAGGTGAATCCCGGTATTGACCAGAACTCCCCTGACAATGTTGATTCATTTATCAGCTACCTCAAACGGGAACAGTATGGACAGCAGCCGCTGCTTCACGGGGCAAGCTACAGCAATGAACAGGGCACCATCGACCGGGAGAATCCCAAACTGCTCCCCCGGCGTCATTCGCCCGATCAGCGACACATGCAGAAGTACGGGCAGTATCGCAACGATCTGCACTTTTTTCTCGCCTACCAGGTCAACCATATGTATCTTCGCTATTTTGCCTGGAATTTTATAGGTCGCGACAGCGACCTGCAGGATGCTTCCTGGATCTCCGGTTTGGAGGGCGACAGTGACTTCAGCGACAACCCCGCCCACAATCGCTTTTTCTATCTTCCGTTCCTGCTGGGGTTGTTTGGAATGCTGTACCATTTCCGCAGGGACTGGAAACGGGCTACCGGGGTACTTGTGTTGTTCCTTGCAACCGGTCTGGCCATAGTTGCCTATCTCAATCAAACCCCGTTCCAGCCGAGAGAAAGGGACTACTCCTATACCGGATCGTTTTTCGCTTATTCCATCTGGATCGGACTGGGAACGACCGGCCTTATTGAATTGGTCAAACACTATCTCAAATCCAACCAAATTATCGCCTACGGAACACTGGCTGTTACCGCCCTTGCTGTTCCGGTTCTGGTCGGTAGTCAGACATACAGTAACAACGACCGAAGTTTGAGATATGTAGCGCCCGACTACGCGTATAATCTGCTGAACAGCACGGCACCCTATTCCATCCTCTTTACCAATGGCGACAACGACACCTTCCCGCTCTGGTATCTCCAGGAAGTTGAGGGAATCCGGACCGATGTCCGTGTAGTTAATCTCAGTTTGCTGAATACCGATTGGTACATCAAGCAAATGAAAAACGATTGGAATTACGACTCTCCGCCTGTCCCTATTGACCTGACGGATACCGAAGTGGAACGGCTGGATGAAAAATTCCAGTTCCGCAGGGCCGAAGACTTTCATGAACCGGGTGATATCACCATTCCGGTTGACCGGGAGTTTCTTCAGCAGGTTTATGCCGGAGAATCGGACTTCCCGTGGGCGCCTTCCGGTGACATTCCCGAAGAAATGGGCTTTGGTGTTCCCCTCGAAGAACTGGATGATGAGGTAACCTGGCACTTTGAGGGAACCTATCTCGGAACGGATCGCCAGGGAAATGATATGCATTACACCCGGGTCCAGGATGATATGGTCCTCGAAATTCTCAGAACCAACCGCTGGGTCCGGCCTGTTTACTTTTCTACGACTGTTGCCCGGGATGCCCAGATGAATCTTCAAAACTATTTCCGCCTGGAGGGAAAAGCGTTTCGGGTAATGCCCTTCCGCACAAACAACCGGACAGATACCGAAATTCACGGGCAGAGACTGAAAACCTTCCGGCTGAGAGAAATAGATAACGAAAAAGCCTATTTCGATGAGAGTATCAGACGAATGATGGATAACTACAGGACGGTGATTAATCGACAGGCAACGGCATTCATGAATGCCGACCAACCCGACAGCGCCGCCTACTGGCTTAAATGGGGTGAAGATCGCATCCCGTTTACCACGATTGAAGGAGATCCGACTTCCATCCTGAATTATGCATATCGATATGCCCAGCTCGATGAATCGGACCGGGCCCTGAATCTTGTAGACCTTGCCAGACCGGACCTGGATCGTTCGTTTAGATCTTATATGAGGGAACTCAATCAACTGGAGCGGGAAATTGAACGAACGGAACAGCGACTCAACCAGGCAGGCAGTGCCAGACGCAGGGAGCTTCAAAACCGGGTCAATTTATTGAATCGGCAACGCGAGCAGACCGTCCGGGAATTGTCATTTGACTCCAGCCGGTATATGATCATTCAGCGTATTTATTACATGAACGATATGGATGACCGGGCTCAGGATATTGCTGAATTCGTCAATGAAGCGTCCAATCAACGTTTACCATTTCCGCAAAGCCGGGAGGAAAACCGGGAACGCGTCCGGCAGATCTACGGCAGTTGAATTAACTCGTTCCCGATTAATCGCTGTTCCAATATTCCGGCAGTTGCATTATATTGTTAGAAAGTAACTTCTTGCCGGTACGAAACAGATAAATCCGATGATCCACAATTTCTCTGAAGAAAATATTCAATCCATAGCCCGGGTGCTTGATTGCAAACCCAAACAGAGCGGCAATGTCTTCCGGTTTGAAATATCCGACAATGAAACGGCACGTAAAATCGCACTTGAGATTCACATTGGATTGGCGATAAATGATGATAAAACAAATCTGATTTCCGTATATACCCGGGATACCTTTCTTCAACTGCACAATTGTACAGCATTTATTGCCAGTGAACTGCTGAATCAAGTTACCTTTTTCGGTAAGGATGGTGATAAAATTTCCGGGCTGATTGTGGAGAAAGAGGCCGGTTGCAGCTTGTATGCCAATGTGAAGGAGTCTGTGTTGAAGGGTGATTTCACCGAACTTCCTCCGGAAGTAATGATGTGCAGTGTGGCGCTATCCCTTACCGAATCCGTTGATTTCGAGGGTTTTAATTTTGATGATGAGTTATAATCCACTTTTCGTGTCGAAAGGGAGCCGAACGTTATTTGAATGACAAATCCTCATATCAAATCTTCAATGAAAGCGGTGTATCCGTACCTGTTGATAAAGCCGGTTTAAAAACAGTCATTGGCCACCTGGAAGAAGGAGAATCCTGCCGCTTTCACCTGGTGGAAGTCGTATATGTGGACAATGATGAAATCCTGCGGATCAACAACACCTACCTGGGTCATGATTATGTCACAGATATCATCACTTTTCCCTACGAGGAGTCAAATGAACAAATTGAAGGAACACTTTTTTGTTGTGCAACACAAATCAGGCAGCAATCGATAGAATATGGTGTAACCTATGAAAATGAAACGCTACGCGTATTGATTCACGGATTATTGCATTTGGTTGGTTACGATGACCAAAACGAAGCAGATCGTACCACCATGAGGAATCGGGAAAACAAATATCTCAGACTATATCGGGACAGCTGAATGAGAAATAATGTAATTGATCTGATTATCTATCTGGTAAAAAGCATGCACATTGGTGTGCGTCTTAAAGACATTAATCTGGAAAAATTCCGGGGATACAACAAATCGGAAATCAGTGCCGCGTATTCATGGCTGATACAGCGGTACGATGCAGATGAATATCCGGAGGAAAAAAGGTCGGTCCTTAACAGACCAGCACCCCGTGTACTCCACCCTTCCGAAAAAAACCTGATAGCACCGGATGTGTATGGATACCTGTTGGAACTCTACTATCTCGGAATCATCGATGCTTCACACATGGAGCGCTTGATCGAGTATTCCGTGTTTCGGTCTGAAGGGGTTACCGATACCTCGGATATCAAGGACTGGGTCGCTGCCGTCATTTTTGATAGTGAACAAGCACAAAACAATGTCTCCATGTCGCTGAAAGGCAATGAAACAATCAACTGAATGGAATGTACCCGGTACTTGTCCCCCTGCTGATTGCCCTTTTTTTCTTTTTTGTAACAACTCTGATTATTCTTCATAACCGAAAGTATTTTCAGGGCTTGCTACCTGTTCCGGACCTCTCAACTACTCCCCTCGTATCAATTCTGATACCTGCAAGAAATGAAGAGGACAATATTGGCAAACTGCTTGACAGCCTGAAACGGCAGGATTATCCAAATATGGAGATTTTTATCCTGGATGACGGTTCCGAAGACCGTACCCGGGAAATTGCAGAATGGCATGGCCGCGGTTCGGTTCATCCGGTTTGTGTCCATACCGGTAAAAAGAAACCGGACGACTGGCTGGGAAAAAACTGGGCGTGTCATCAGTTATCGATACGCGCCAATGGAAAAGTTCTCATATTTCTGGATGCAGATACCTGGATGACAGATAGTTGTATTAGCAGCACCGTTGGCAGGATGCAACAGTACAATCTTCATTTTACAACCGTTTGGCCCCATCAGATCATGGAATCCATATCTGAAAGAACGGTACTCCCGGTCGTATACGCTACCATAGTTACCTATCTCCCGACAGAATACAGCTACCGTGCACCCCGATGGATCCCTTTTCGTTCACTGAGAGAGAAAACCAGGCCGATGTTTGCCGGCGCATGCGGGCAGTGCCTGGCCTTTACAAGCCATGCCTACTCTGTTATCGGCGGGCATGAATCCGTAAAGAAAGAGATCGTGGAAGATGTTATGTTATCCCGAAAAATCGCGGGAGCAGGATTAACCATGCGTATGTTCCATGGAACCGATCAATTGTGGTGCCGGATGTACCACTCCCACACCGAAATATTTTCAGGTTTACGGAAAAACTTTTTTGCAGGATTCGGGAATCGATTTCTGCCGTTTATTGCAGCATGGGTGCTGCATATTCTGGTTTATCTTGTT
Source organism: Balneolales bacterium (assembly GCA_007132495.1). Lineage (GTDB taxonomy): Bacteria > Bacteroidota > Rhodothermia > Balneolales > Natronogracilivirgulaceae > SLOL01. Next base: position 62,236 of record SLOL01000033.1, on the reverse strand, counting down.
CCGCCCGTCCTGCTTGTACTATTGATGGCCGGTATAGCAGATGTTGCCGACCGGTCCATGTATACGGGTTTAGCCGTTGCAGCAACAGTTCTCCCCTTTCTACAGCGCCTATGGGTTTGCCGGTTTTTGAAATGGCCATGGATCACCGCATTACTTCACCTTCCCGGCATCTTGTGGTTTCAGATGCTTGCGGCTGTGGTCATATACGACTATCTAGTCGGTACCCGTGTTACCTGGAAAGGAAGAGCCCTTTGACGGTTGTTGATCCTTCGGGTTCTGCAGATACATCAACGGTTCTTCTGCTACTTTTGACAGATAGTTCCTTGCTCTGAACGCATCCCGTTTCAGAGTATCCTTGAGTGTAACAAATCCTGTTTGAAAGTTTCTGTTCAGGAACTTGTGCAGGGCTTTCTCATTGTGAAGCCCGGAGTCCAGTGCCACCTTGTAGGCCGTTGCCGACCAGTCTGATTGTATAACCCGGCATATCTTGCGGTATTTCATTCTGCGAAGAACTGTTTTGGGATTCTCTCCAAACTTCTCTGTAAACTTCCTGCAGAAATGAGCACGTGAATAACCAACATGTTGTGCCCAGTCATTCACGCTGCGGATCTGGATGATGTTTTTTAAAAGGGTATCAACGGCCAAATCCAATTGACGATAGTTGAATGAAGATTTTGGATCGTGTATTGAACTCATATCTCAGTCCTCACTAAATTTTGTTTTCAATAAGTCATACAAGATTAAGCACTTAATAAGATCAGGAACCCGTACAATCCTTACATAATTAATTAAAAAAAAATATTCCGGCATTTTATAGAATCCGGATGTTGTATTGGCAGCTGCGGCTTTACTATATTACCCTTAGCAATGAAATTTTATCATATATGACCGAGTTATCCTTGTTACATCGGTTTATCCGGTATCTTGAAATCGAGCGCAATGCCTCTCCCAGAACGCTCGAGGCCTATCAACGTGATATTACTCAGTTTCTGAACTTCTGTTGTAAGCATTGGGAATTGGATTGCGATGATGGGATAGATTATAAACGAATTGACCGTCTTACGATTCGTATGTGGCTTGGCTCACTAATGCAATCCAAACTTGCCAAATCCACCCTCGCACGAAAAACGGCATCGGTGCGTTCTTTTCTGAAGTTCTGCTACAAACGGGGGATTATTTATCACAATCCGGCTGTGTTATTGATGATTCCCAAAAAGGATCACAGACTTCCTCAAACAGTTCAGGCAGCACATCTGGATGTAATGATGGAGTCGGTGGAAACCGACACCGTCGAGGGCATTCGCGATCTCGCCTTGTTGGAGTTGTTATACAGCACCGGAATGCGGTTATCCGAATTGACATCTTTGAACTGTGCTGATGTTGACCTGCAGCACAACCGGGTCAAAGTTCAGGGTAAAGGGTCCAAAGAGCGAATTATACCCTTTGGATCACGTGCCAAAGATGCTTTATCCCGATATCTCTCTGAACGAATTACTTTGATAACTCCGGATAGCGGAATGAATGATCGCAGTGCACTGTTTCTCACAGACAAGGGCAAACGTATCTACCCCCGTCTCGTACAAAGAAAAGTGGCCCATTATTTGACCAGAGTCAGTGAAGTAACACAAAAGAGCCCTCATGTGCTGCGGCACAGTTTTGCAACCCATTTACTTGACAGAGGTGCCGGTATCCGGGTGATAAAGGATCTGCTCGGACATGCCGATTTGTCTGCAACCCAGATATATGCCGGTACCAGCATCGAACATTTGCGTGATGCATATAAAAAAGCACATCCCAGAGCGTCTGCCACGGGAGAAGATGAGTAAAAAGCTTAACTTTTACTTTTTCCGCATTTCTGATAATTATGAACCCAAACAAAGGTAATAATGAACACCAATTTCACCGCTAGAAAATTTGATGCCAGCCAACAGCTCCAGGACTTTGCAATTGAAGAAGTCAAAAAGTTGACCCGGTTTTATGACGACATTATATCGTGCGATATCCTGCTGGAACCCACTCCCGACAACGACGAACCCGCCAGAGCCGAATTGATGGTCAAGGTGAAACAGGATCTGTTGAATGCGACAGAAGCCGGTCCCGCATACGAGCAGGCCATTCGATCGGCTGTGGACAACATGAGACGTCAGCTTATCAAATACAAGGACAAACGTTTTTCACGCAATTAATCCATTGTAACCCCGGTACTTTTTATTGCCGGGGTTATTCTTTTCATATAACACTATGCCGTTTAAAGATATAGAAACAATACCCAGAAAGGAGTATATCACCGTTTCCTATTTGGTGAGCCACCTGAAAAGCCATCTTAAACTTGAAATCCAATCCTGTGCGTCAGAATCGGCCTGCGATGACAGGTTGGTGACCGATACCGATCTCCATCGTCCGGGATTGGCATTGGCTGGATATGTGGATCTTTTTACGCACCACAGACTTCAGGTAATAGGAAATAGTGAGAGCCAGTATATCGAACATTGCGGCGAAGAAGCCTGCAAGGATTCTTTCCGGGAAATCACAAAATTCCCCATCCCGGCTATCTTCCTGACCGATAACAACGAACTGCCGGAATCATATTTGAAAATGGCCGAAGAAGCCGCCATTCCGGTTTTTCAGACGCCCATGGAAACCACCAAATTCATGTTTCTGGTCAGGGATTACCTGGAAGATCAGTTTGCGATACAGACTATGGTGCACGGCTCCATGGTTGATGTTTATGGCGTGGGAATTATGATCTCGGGAAAATCAGGAATCGGAAAAAGCGAAGTGGCCCTGGATCTTGTGGAGCGCGGGCACCGGGTGGTCTCTGATGATGTCATCATTTTGACAAAGAAGAATAATATTCTCATCGCCTCTCCTACGGAAATGAATAAGCATTTTATGGAAATCCGGGGACTTGGAATTATTGATGTCCTTTCCATGTTCGGTATACGTTCAATACGATACCAAAAAAGGGTTGAAGTTATCATGGAACTGAACCTGTGGGACGACTCCCAGCACATAGACCGAACCGGTCTCAACCGGGAAAACGTATCGGTTCTGGGCATCGATATCCCTACTATCAATCTGCCAATCACACCCGGGAAAAATATCACGGTTATAGCCGAAGTAATTGCCATGAACCATTTGTTGTCACACTATGGCTATGATTCGGCAAAAGCTTTTCAAAATAAAATTCAGAAAAAAATTGCCGATAAAAAGACACAAAGCCCTGTCATCCAACGGGCTGTGGACTACTTTGAAGGTGACCTTGAGTAAATGGCTTTTATATTAAATAATTTGTAAATTTTTACATAATTCATTTTTTTTTCATGAGGTGTTCCTGTAACAGAATTTGAAATACTTTAAAAATGCAGATGATCTGATTACAGTCATTGCAGAAAAAAGGAATAAAAATCGTGTGTTTTGAATAATTATTATTTTTACGATGACAGGGAGTGTGAATTTGTTCCGATTGAATATCGCACTCCGGAAAAAGTCATTTATACTCTCAGCTTATGGGTTCTGTGCGGCACTGTGATAAGCGCTCTGTCACTTTCCGTGCTTGCATTTGTGGTGGGATCTCCTGCCGAAATGGCGCTAAAAGCGGAAAACAAAGCACTTTATGACAAACTGCATGAGACCAGGTCCACTATTGAGCAGCTTGATCAGCAAATTTCCGCTATCGCCGAGACCGACAACGAAATGTACCGAACCGTTCTCGGTATTGAACCCATTCCGGAAGATGAGCGGCAGGCCGGTGTCGGTGGCGCCGATATGTATGCTGAATATGATGCCTACAGCGCCGAAGCCTCGGAACTCCTCAGATGGACGACCAGTAATCTGGAAAGCATGGAGCGTCGCATCAATATTCAAAGGGTGAGCTTTGAAGAGATAAAAGCGCATTATAACGAAAACCAGGAGTTGATGAGCAATATTCCGGCTATCCGTCCCCTTTCCGGTATTATTCTGAGTGGATTCGGAATGCGGCGTCACCCTGTCCTCAGGTACAACCGAATGCATGAAGGCGTGGATTTCCGGGCAAGAATTGGTTCACCGGTTTATGCTACGGGGGATGGTGTAGTCAAATCGGCCAGAAGACAGAGTACCTACGGACTCATGCTCATTATTGACCACGGACACGGTTATGAAACACGCTATGCGCATTTGTCGGAATTTGAAGATGGTATAGAACCGGGAGTAGAAGTGAAACGTGGACAGCTCATAGCCAAAAGCGGAAATTCCGGTGTGACAAGCGGCCCCCACTTGCACTATGAAGTCCGCCAGAACGGCAGGGCTGTAGATCCGCTCAATTATATGTTTGCCGATTTGACTCCTGACGAGTACATTGAATACCAGCGTATCGCGGACAGCAATCCCTATTCCATGGATTGATTGCCGCTATACGGCAGCAGATCATTCTGCAATCCAACCATCGCCGCGTACCATCCATCCCTATCTGACAGGGTGTGATGGGTACCTCGCTCTGTCACTTGCCCTTGTTGCATGACCAGGATCTGGTCAAATTGGTCCATATCTATGAGTCTGTGCGTAATCCACAAAACGGTGCTGGCCTGTGTCTGATTCCGGATCGTTCCGGTCAATTCCTTCTCTGTTATCGTATCCAGGTTGGCCGTAGGTTCATCCAGAATCCAAAGGCCTGTATTTTTCAGGAGTCCGCGGGCAAGGGCCAGACGTTGACGCTCGCCACCGCTCATCGTCTTTCCGTGTTCACCAATAACGGTATCAAGACCTTGAGGCAATTTATGATACCAGTGCTGCAAATTGACGTTTTCAAGAGATTGTATGAGTTCGGAGTCATCCGCCACCGGTGAAGCAATCTTGAGATTGTTCCGAAGTGTGTCATTGAATATATAGGTGTACTGGTCAACCACCGAAATGTTAGATCGAAGCTCTTCATCGTCTATATCGGCCAGGTTGTGGTTGCCAATATGGATGGCCCCCTTATCCGGTTGGTAAAACTTCAGCAGTAAATGGACCAGTGTACTTTTTCCACATCCGGTGGGCCCTGTGACTGCCGTGTGTTCGCCTGATTTGAAAACAGCACTAAACCCATCCAGCACCGGCTCTTGCTCATACCCAAATACGACATCACTGAATACGATATCATTACCGGAACCTAAGGCTATCTGCAAATCATCTCCGGTTGTACTCATCCTGACACTCTGACCTTTGGTGCTCTCTTGTTGATCCTCCAGATTTTGAATGTGATCGGCTGCCTTTTCACTGGACTCGAGGTATTGAAATGCCGTCCCCAGATTTTGTACGGATTCAAACGAAGCCATAATCGACAGAAGCACAAGTGCCAGAAACACCCCTGACAAATCCCCTTCCAGGATCAGTGGTACTGTTGTCAGCAAAGCCATAACGACGGCAGTATACATAAAAAGGTAAAAAAGGGTATCCTGCAGTCCGGTGATGCGGGATTGACGCCGTTCAAGCCGGGCTATCTCTTTGTTAAGGCGGCGTGTATACAGATATTTACGATCTTGCAGGCCAAACAGGCGGATTTCTGCCATGCCCTGGGATTGTTCCACAAAAAGTTGATGCACCTTGCTGCGTAATGTGATTTGTCTGTTCCCCAATCCGCGTGATAGTCGCCGTACTATAACGGGAACCCCGAAACCGTTGACCAATAGCAGTAACAGGGTGATCAGAGCTGCCGCCGGGCTGTATCCGTACAGAAAAATCACAGCGGCCGCAGACGCCAGAAATGCGGTAATTACCGGTATGAATACACGGATGTAGTAGTTCTGCAACTCGTCCACATCAGTAGTTATCGACGACAGTAGTGAACCGGACCGATAGCCCGAAAGTTTTGAAGCGGGCAGGGAACGTACAAGGTAAAAAAAACGGCTGCGAAGATGCATCAACAGACGAAATGTGACATCGTGCGATAACAACCGTTCACTGTAACGTATAACAGCACGGCTAATACCGAAAAACCGGACTGCCACAATAACGACCATCAGATCCAGTATCGGGGGTTGGAGTGCTGCCGCGGATATAAGGTAGCCCGAGCTTGCAAGCAATCCCACACCGGTTAGTATAGTGCCGACCGCCAGTATTACCGCACCTGTTGCCCGCCACAGGTGAGGCTTCAGATATCCGCTAAGTTGCAGAATGGTGTTCATCTAATGCCGGTATTAAACGGTTCTACCATCTCGCGATACAGATTGTCGGTTCTCACAAGATCGTTGTGCGTCCCCTCACATGTAACGCTCCCCTCTTTCATTACCAGGATCCGGTCAGCTTCACGTACGGTTGACAGACGATGGGCAATGATGAGTACGGTTCTGGGGGTTTGTAAAAGCCGGTGTATTGCTTTGGATATCTTCTGCTCACTTTCCGGATCTAACGCTGAAGACGGCTCATCGAGAATTACCAATGGAGCATCTCTGAGAAACGCCCTTGCCAGTGCGATCCGTTGACGCTCTCCTCCACTGAGCCTTGCTCCCATTTCACCGACACCGGTCTGATATCCGTTGGGCATTTGAGAAATAAAGTCATGGGCCTCGGCACGTTTAGCTGCATCAACGACTTTTTCAAAGGGGGCGTTATGTCCGGCTGCCCGGATGTTGGCCAGAATGGTATCATCAAACAGCCAGACATGTTGATTCACTATCGCAATTTGCTCAAGCCATTGTGTTTCATCCAGCATATCCCAGGAGATGCCGTTGACGGTTATCTGCCCCGAGTCCGGAAGAATCTGCCGGGAAATTAAACGAGTCACTGTGGATTTACCCGATCCGCTTCGACCCACCATCGCTGTTATGTGACCCGGTTCAATGGTAAACGTACAATGTTCCAGTGCGGGCGAAGTATTTCCGGTGTATGTGAAACCGACGTTCTCAAACCGGAGTCCGTAAGGGGGTTCGGGAGCCACTACGGTTGCAGTTACACGGGATGCCTGATTGGCATGCGGAGTGTCCAGTATCTCGAACAGTCGTCCGGCTGCCTCCGTTGCTTCCATGCCGGAGTGATGCTGTGCACCGAAAGAACGAAACGGCAGATAATATTCGGGGGCCAGTAACAGAATAAACAGTCCGGCCTGAAATCCGATATATCCTTCGATTAAACGGACGCCTATTTGGACGGCTACCAGCGCCGTTGCTATGGAAGCAAATAATTCGAGTATAAGACCGGACAGGAATGCAATTTTAAGTACTCCCATGGTAGTTTTCCGAAACCGGTTGCTTATCAGTTCCACCTCACGCTGCTTGTCACGGGTCCGGTTGAAAATTTTCAGCGTCCGCAGTCCTTGTACCGTGTCCAGAAAATGACTGCTTAAGTATCTGAGGGTTTTCCACTGTTTTTGGGTTTGCGTCTGTGCACGCATGCCGATCAATGACATAAATACCGGTATAAGCGGACCTGTTATGATCAGAATAAGGCCGCTGAGCCAGTCAAGCCACAGAACAAAGAGTGCCAACACAGCCGGAACCACGGCCATCTGTATGGCAGAAGGCAGGAACTTCGCATAATAGGCATTTAATTTATCAATCCCCCCGGATGCCGTGGTGGACAACTCTCCGCTGCTTTGACGCTCGGCCCAGGCCGGTCCCAATTGTTGAATACGGCGAAAAAGCCGGTTCCTGAGACGCTCTTTCAATGTTGATGCCGCTCGTTGTCCGGTGACTTCAGTAAACCAGAACAGCATGCTGCGGATCATCATGGCTGAAATGATCACTAATAGTACCGATGTACTATCTGATAGCGATATTTTCTGCATGAATACCCGGTCTACGGCCGTGCTGAGCCCGTACATCAACACGATAATCGATCCGGCCGACAGCAGACTGAGAATACCGATGATCAGCCAGGACGCGCGCACCGTCAGTGCAAACCGGAATAAGCGCTTATGATTCCTGTTGTATTCGGTCATTGGATAAAACAGTGCCTCGGAATCAGTTTCGGGGTATCGCTTCCCGCGTTACGCGTTCACGGAACACCCAGTAGCTCCATCCCTGATAAGCGAGGATGACAGGTACAAATATCAGTGCTACCACAGACATGATCGTCAGGGTCAGATCACTGGAGGAGGCGCTGTAAACGGTCAGATGAAACTCATCTGACAGGCTCGACGGCATCACCACCGGAAACATACCCTGAAATACGACCACTGTACCGAAGATTATGGTCGTACCGGTAGCGACAAAAGCCCATCCGTATCTGTCAATTTTCATGAAAACAATGACTGCCATGAATGCCACTATGGCAATCATGGGCAGTGTACCGGGTACAAGTCCGAGCTCTTCAAATAAAATGGTATGGCGGTATCCCAGAAGTGCAAATGCAAGCAGAAGTGCACCGGCCGGCACCCACATCAACCGTGCAAGCCGCTCGACACGTTGTCGCAACTCTCCGGTGGTTCGCAGACTCAGAAAAATCGCCCCGTGCAAGGTAAACATGAGCAGGGACGCCAGTCCACCCAGCAATGCATAGGGCTGGAGCAAAACCCCGGGAGTACCTGTAAAATTCATATCCTGACCGATCGGCATTCCAATAACGATGTTGGTCAATGCAACTCCCCACAAAAAGGCCGGCAGTACGCTGCCCCAAAAAATAAAATGGTCGGCGGTCTTGCGCCACCACGTCTCTTTCAACTTGCTTCGGAACTCAAAGCCTGCGGCCCTGACAATTAATGCCAGCAGTATGAGCAGCAACGGCAGATAAAAGCCACTGAAAAGCGTTGCGTACCAGTGAGGAAAAGCGGCAAACATGGCACCGCCGGCAGTAATGAGCCAGACTTCATTGGCATCCCAGAAAGGGCCGATGGTATTGATCGTTACGCGTCGATCGATCTCGTCCCTGCTTACGAAGGGCATCAGAATACCTACCCCGAAATCAAAGCCTTCGAGAAAGAAATAGCCGATAAAAAGAACGGCAATGAGAATAAACCATAGTGTTTGTAAATCCATAATCCGCAGGGAGTATTAGTAGGTATGAAGGTTGGTCTCCACCCCTTCCTCTTCTTCAGGGGCACCCTGTTTTCCGAAATACCATACAAGATAGAAAGCGGCAACCGCCAGTATGCCATAGACCAGTGTAAATGCGGTAATACTGATCCAGACAGAGCTCTCTAAAACGGATGGTGAGACACCGTCGGCTGTCAGCAGCAGCTCATACACCACCCAGGGCTGCCGTCCCATTTCGGCCACAATCCATCCGGCTGTATTTGCAACAAAGGTCAGAAACATCATAACGATCGCTGTTTTTAGATACAGGGCATGTTTTTGCAATTTGTCTTTCCACCAGAGCCACAAACCCCAGAAAGCCACAATGATGAACAGAAATCCGAGTCCGACCATAATGCGGAAACTCCAGTATATAACCATCACCGGTGGCATGTAGTCGCCCGGCCCGTGCTTCTCCTCCATTTCAGCCTGGAGATCGTTCAGTCCCCGGACTTCGCTGGTCAGGTTGTTGTGCGACAGCACTGAAAGCATGTATGGCAGCCGCACTTCACGCACGCTGGTTCGCTCATCCTGATCAATCAAGGCAAAAAGAGAAAAGCCTGCCGGTTGCTCTGTCTCCCAAAGTCCCTCCATGGCAGCCATTTTCATGGGCTGGAACTGAACGGTGTCCTGGGCTTGATCATGGCCGGTCGTGGCGGTCAACAGACTTGCGACGGCTGTGAAGACCAGTGCAATTTTTGCCGATTTCAGAAAGATTTCCGGTTGTTTGTTACGCAGAATCATCCATCCGCTCATACCGAGGACAAACATACCGCCGGTGATGAATCCGCCCAGTATAGTGTGGGGCATCTGTACCAGCAGACGTTCGTTCAAAAGAATGGCGATAAAATCGGTAAGTTCGGCCCGGCCCCCGACCAGTTCGTATCCCACCGGTACCTGCATCCATGCATTAGCCATCAGGATCCATATCGCCGAAAGGTTGGATGCAATGGCAACAAGCCAGATACAGGCCAGATGAACCGCTTTGGGAAGGCGGGTCCAGCCGAAAATCCAGAGACCGAGAAAAGTCGATTCAATAAAAAAGGCCATCAACGCTTCAATGGCCAGCGGAATACCGAAAATATCCCCTACAAACCGCGAATATTCCGACCAGTTCATTCCGAACTGGAACTCCTGGACGATACCGGTAACGATACCAAGCGTAAAAACGATTACAAAAAGCTTGCCGAAATATTTGGTAAGTCTTTTGTAGTGAAGATCACCGGTCCGGTAATAAAAGGTCTGCAGTATAGCAACCAGGACAGATAGTCCAAGTGTCAGTGGAACAAAAATGAAGTGGTAAACAGTGGTGATCCCGAATTGCCACCGGGCCAGTTCCAGAGCTTCCATAAGCGAAAGAGTGAAATACGGAATAATGGGTATAATATCATGCTATATATAAGAAATAATCACTTGAGTTTGAATATTATATAAAGAAATCAATATTACCGTAGATCTCCCATATACAGCATGAATAAACAGCCGCCCGGCGCTGCCGCATTCGCTCTCCCGAATTCTGTTTATTGATCGGACCTGGCGATCACATCGGACTCCTCCTCCCCGGCTCGTGTTTGAAAAGTATGTGCCATCGCCTCAAACTGATTCATAAAACGGCGTTTATTGTGTCTCGGGGCAAACTGGCCGAATTCCATCATATAGAGCCGGCCGGTTCGCTCATCATAAATGGTATAGTGCAGAAACGGCCCACCCATGATATCACCGGTCATTTGCCATAATCCTCTTGTCTCCAGGGCCGGCATACCGTTCAATGTGATTTGTTTTGTATTATGCGGCCTGCGATAGTCTGTGGTGACATAGGATTCATCACGAGTCCCGCGAATGAATTTTTCATTCAGACTGTCACGAACCGCATGGATCCACTGAGTTTCGATTTCGTCAATACTTTCGAAATCGACATCATCTTCATAGGACAACCAGATCCATCGGTCATTGTCGTTCAAATAGCGGCGCAGGGAGACAAATTCTGTGGTATCTACACCAATCCGGTAATCATGCTGAACCCGAATACTGAATCCGTGATTCTCCATCAGACTGTCGGCCAGATTTTTCTGCTCTCCCCTTCGGTATATCTCCCGGGTCCATCGATCCCGCTCCACCTCGTCAAGGTAACCCACCAGTGACTCTTCCGAATTCCGGATCCTTTGAGCCAGCGTCTCATGATCCGGTCCTGACAAAAACAGCGTCCATTGATCCTGATACCAACGGTCTTTCAATGGAAAAGCAAAGTTCCTGTCTTCTATTATCCGCTGTCTGATATCTTCGCTCATGACAGCCCGAATGAATGATCCGACATTGGATTGCTCATCAATGGGTGCCGCAAATATGGTGTTTTTAAAGTTTTTTGCGAATTCGAGGTCCCGGTTTGTGCGCAGATCTCTGAACCGCAGATCATATTTGGGCTCCGGCCTGGGGAATGTCATGATTTCCCGGCCAAAAGTCTCCCTGATGGCATCGGCAGTCGGACTGTCCCACTCTGTGGAATCCATAACAACCAACACTTCAGAAAATCCCCCTTGAGCGGATCTGCGGTAATCACCATCGCAGGAAGCCCAGACAAAGAGTCCGGAAATTATTAAAATGAATATAGTATATCGGCTCATGTACGCATGGGTGTTCGGTTAGTATTTTACAAAGGAACCTTGAGCAACATATGATCTGTAATAACGATAAAAAAACAATTTTGTGATAGCCAATGTTATTCAGCTATTTCCGTCTTTTCTCCGGATCGCAATGCCTTCACAAAGGAGCCGGCCCGAGCGATCCAGTCCTCATGCGGGTAGTACTTATCAATGACATCAATGAGGGCGCTTCCGACAATAAAACCCTCCACTTCTTTTGATATGTTCATGGCATCTTTATGGGATCGAATACCGAAACCGATCAGAACCGGATTTTTCGTAACATTGGTGCGCACCCGTTGGATGAATTTTCGTACAGATCGGTCAACTTCCTCTCCGTCCCTGGCACCGGTTACACCGGTAACAGAGACGCAGTAAATAAAACCCCTGCTGTATTCGTCAATGGTTTTCATTCGCTCATCAGAAGTGTTGGGTGCCACCAGGTAGATCGGATCGATCCCGCAGGTATCGGTCAATCCGGTAAGCTCGGGAAGCTCTCCGGGCGGCACATCGGGTATAATGACCCCATCCACCCCTGACTCAGAAGCGGTCTGAAAGAATTTTTCAAGACCATACCGCAAAACCGGATTGATGTACCCCATCAGTACAATCGGAATTTCTGAATATCGGCGCAATTCCCGGACCATCCCGAAGATACTATCCATGTGTACTCCCTGTTCCAGGGCTACCTTGCTGGCATTCTGTATGGTCGGACCGTCAGCGAGGGGGTCACTGAACGGCATTCCAAGTTCAATCATATCGGCGCCCGATGATTCGAGCTCCCGGATCAATGCAACGGTTTGAGCCGGGTCCGGATACCCTGCCGTTATAAACAGGCTCATGATCTTGTGATCCGGATCGCGTTGTTGAAAAAGCTGCTGAATACGGTTGTTTTTGCTCATGACGGCATATATTTAGAAATGGTCTCCATGTCCTTGTCTCCCCGCCCGGAACAGTTGACGACTACAATTTCATCGGTGTCGGTTTCAGGCATCAGTTTTTCGAGATAAGCGATCGTGTGTGCCGTCTCCAGGGCCGGAATAATACCCTCCAATGCTGACAGCAGTTTGACCCCGTCTATGGCCTCCTGGTCGGTAATCGAAGAATAGGCCACCCGCCCGGTATCCCGCAGCCAGGAGTGTTCGGGGCCGACTCCCGGGTAATCGAGTCCGGCACTTATCGAATGAGCTTCCGCGATCTGGCCGTGCGCTGTCTGCAGCAGATAGCTCAACGAGCCATGCAGCACACCGGGATCTCCCCCTGTAAGTGTAGCTGCATGGCGACTGGTTTGGATCCCTTCTCCGGCCGCTTCGACGCCGTACAGTTTAACATCCTCAAATTCCAGCATGGGAGAAAACATTCCGATGGCATTGGATCCGCCGCCGACACATGCCACAACATGATGCGGAAGACAAGCTTCGGCCTCCAGGCACTGATCAATGGTCTCCTTACCTATTACCGACTGAAACTCCCTGACCATCCGTGGATAAGGATGCGGTCCCACGGCGGATCCGATAATGTAAAAGGTGTCTTCCACATTGCTGACCCAATCCCGAATAGCCTCGTTTATGGCGTTGCTAAGGGTCTTTGCACCGGATTCCACCGGCCGTACTTCAGCACCGAGGAGGCTGATACGATCGACATTAAGTTTTTGGCGCCTTATATCTTCAGCCCCCATATATATAATGCATTTCATCCCGAAATAAGCACAGACCGTGGCGGTTGCAACACCGTGCTGACCCGCGCCGGTTTCGGCTATAATACGGGTTTTGCCCATCTTTCGGGCCAAAAGCACCTGCCCGATGGCATTATTGATTTTATGGGCGCCGGTGTGACAAAGATCCTCCCTTTTCAGATAGATTTTCGCTTTGCCGTAGTGGGCAGTCAGCCGACCTGCATAGGTAAGTGGAGTCTCTCTGCCTACATATTCTTTTAACAGGGTGTCGTACTCCTGTCGGAAATTTTCATCTTGCAGGGCTTTTTCAAAGGCGTTATTCAGGTTATCAAGAGCCGGAACAAGTATTTCCGGAACAAACCGCCCGCCATATTGACCGAAAAAACCCCTTTGATCGGGAAGTGACGCCTTTTTTTGTTGCGTTGTCATGGAGTTCATTGAATGAGAATGATAATTACAATTAACTACGAATTGATTTCCAGAACTTCGTTCCAGCGATCCAGAAAGACCTGCATCTTGTCGAAGTCCTTGATTCCGGGTTCACTTTCGATGCTGCTTGAAAGGTCAACGGCAAATGGACGGACCCGGGATACGGCCTGTTCGACATTCTTACTGGAAATTCCACCTGCCAGAAATACCGGTGCGTCAGACGGGATATCTGAAAGAATCGACCAGTCCCATGATTTGCCGGTTCCTCCATACCTGTTTTCATCAAAGGCGTCAAAAAGAAAGTAAGCCGCGACGCTATCCCATAGCCTGATTTTTTCGATCAGTTGTCCGGTATCTTCATTTTCTGAAATCCGGAATGACTTTATTACGGGTTTGGCGATCTTAACGGCATCTCCGGGCTCCTCATCACCATGAAGCTGCACCAGGTCGATTCCGGTACGTTCGATAACCCGGTTGATCTCATCAGAGGATTGATTGACAAATACCCCCACTTTCTCAATCCCTTCAATCCACCCAATTATCTCAGCGGCTTCACGCGGCCGCACATATCTGGAGCTGCCGGGATAAAAGATGAAACCAAGATAGTCAACCATGGCTCCTGCCGCATAACGGGCGTCTTCCAGGTTGGTGATTCCACATATTTTCAATCGCGTTTGTTGTTGTGTCATGTTTTCCTGATTACCTGCTGCGTTATCAATAATGAAACACCCATGACCGGGCTGACGCCGGACACACAGGCGCATAATTAAATTCGGTCATGGTATTATACATGTGACATTGTGAAACAAAATTTTTTATACATGTGATTTTAGCATCAAGAATGGTTGCCATCTGATGAAAAAGGGGCTATTAAACGAGCCAGTTCCGCTCCGGGGTCTTCGGCTCGCATAAGATGCTCACCGATCAGGCAGCACGGGATGCCGTTTTCCGAAAGCATGACCAGATCTTCGGGTTGATTCAGTCCGCTTTCCGAAACCCTGATGACCCCTTTGGGAGCCTGCCGGAGTAAATGAACTCCCCGGTGCAGATCCGTTTCAAAAGTGTCGAGGTTCCGATTATTCACCCCGACAATGGAAAATCGATTGAAATCAAGACGCTCCCAGTCATCCTCGTCGTAACATTCTACCAATGTCTGCAGTCCGGCTTCTTTTGCTGCATCATGCAGTTCATATAATTGCTGGCCATCGGTAATTTTTACGATAAGAAGCACGGCATCAGCGCCCCAGGCCCGAGCCTCTTCAATCTGGTAGAAGTCGATGATAAAATCCTTTCGCAATACCGGGATTGAGACGATGGAGGATGCTTCCTGAAGATACGTAAGTGCACCCTTGAAAAAGGGCTCGTCGGTCAGCACCGACAATGCTGCCGCCCCATTATTTTCATAGGACTGTGCAATTCCCCCCGGATTGAAAGAGTCCCTGATCACACCTTTGGACGGAGAAGCCTTTTTCAGCTCTGCAATGACCGAGATTCCGTTACGGGAGACCAGGGCTTTGGCAAAATCCCTTCTCGTTCGGTGATATTCCCCGAAGCCATTAAAATCATCAATTGCAATCTTCCTGCGTTTTCTGGAAATATCCTCGCGGGTCTGTTCTACAATCTTTTCAAGTATACTGCTCACCGGTAAGTTACCTCATGTTTGATTTCCATGTTATGCCGACATGACTGTACCCATACCTTCGTCTCAAACTCCGGACGATTTCAGATCCGAGGTACATTCTGCAAATTGTTCCAGCGCACTGCGGGCGGCACCCGATTCGAGGCTCTCCTGTGCCTCCAGATAAGCCTCCTGGATATCGGTATACAAACCCGATGCATGTATTGCAAACGTTGCGTTCAGCAGAACAATTTCACGCTGTGCCTCGGTGGCATGATCATCCAGAACACCCCGTATGATTTCGGCGTTGACATCAGGATCGCCTCCTTTCAGCAGCTCCGGACTGGTCAGGGAAAGCCCCAGATGTCTCGGATCAAACCGGTCATTCTCCGATATGTCACCATCCATTAACTGGAAAACACGGGTATATGTTGTCGTGGATAATTCATCAAGGCCGTCGTCTGCATGTACCGTATATGCAAAATCCGTCCCGAGATTGGCAAGTATTTGAATGATGTTTCGTGCGGTCTCACTATTGTAGGCACCAATTACCTGCCGTTTCACACCTGCCGGATTCAGCATGGGACCCATGATATTGAAAAACGTCCTGATTCCCAGCTCCTTGCGGGCCGGCATCACGTAGGCCATGGCGGGATGGAAACGCGGAGCGTACATAAAGGCCATCCCGGTCTCCCGGAAACAGGTTTCGGCATGCTCTTTCTCCAGATCCGGCTGCACACCCAAACTTTTTAAAACATCAAAACTGCCGCTTTTACTGGAAACTCCGGAGTTGCCATGTTTCAGCACAGGCACCTCTGCACCAGCCACAACGAACATGGATGCTGTCGAAATATTGAAAGTGTTGGATTTGTCCCCGCCCGTACCGCACAAATCAACGGCATGATCGGTTTCGACCTCCATTTTAATGGAAGCTTCACGCATCACTTCCACAAGAGCAGTCAACTCTTCAACCGTCTCATTCTTGCAGCTCATCCCGAATAAAAACGCAGCTGTACGGGACAAATTAACTTTGCCGGCGATGATCTCCTGCATGGCGTACCGCGCCTGTTCCAATGTCAGATCCCTGCGCCGGTTTACCAGATCCAGTATTTGTAAAAAATCATTCATAGTGTCAGTATCCCAGCTGTTGTCTATTTACAATTGTTGATTCATCCAGTTTTCAATGATTCGCGGACCTTCAACCGTCAGAATGCTTTCCGGGTGAAACTGAATACCTTCCAGCGGTAAGCTTTTATGCCGGATGCCCATCACAATCCCGTCCTGCGACCGGGAGGTAATGGTGAAATCATCCGGAATTGTCTCTTCATCCAGCACCAGCGAATGATAGCGGGTTGCTGTAAATGACTGTGGTACTCCTTTATACAGAGATGAGGAGTCGTGCAGAATCAAAGACGTCTTTCCGTGCATTAATGAAGGTGCGGATATAACGGTGGCACCATGTACATGCCCTATTGCCTGATGTCCCAGACACACTCCAAGAATAGGTATGTCGGCACCCAGTTCCCGTATAACCTCCTCGGTAATACCGGCGTTTTCAGGTCGACCCGGTCCCGGCGAGATCATAATCCTGTCCGGATCAAGCCGACGGATCTCCTGCACGGTAATTTTGTCATTACGTATAACCGTGTACTCATCACTGTGCCTGGCAACCAGATGGACCAGGTTATATGTGAAGGAGTCGTAGTTGTCAATGATCAGTACCATATTGAATAACCGGAGGGAATGCCGGTATTGGATTTACTGTCTAAAATTTAAATTCGGGTTGTATGATTTTTAACAATGCCGGTAACATCACGAATATCGGCCATAACCGACTCTGCCCTTTCCCGGGCTTTTCTGCCCCCGTCCCGCAGCATGTCCCAAACCATATCGGGATTTCCGGAGAGCTCCTGTCTCCGTTCATGGGCTTCTCCGAAATAATCCTGGATCAATGCCAGCAACTCCTTTTTTGCATGGCCGTAACCATACCCTCCTTTATTGTACTTATCAGCTATCTCTTCAACTTTGTCTTTTGAAGCAAACAGACGGATCAGTGCAAACACATTGCAGGCATCGGGATCTTTGGGATCCTCCATGGGGGTGGAATTTGTTTTGATCGACATCACTTTCTTCTTCAAAGCCTTACCTTTGTCGAAAATATCAATGGTATTATCATACGATTTGCTCATTTTCCGGCCATCAACACCCGGAACCGTAGCCACCGATTCTACAATATGGGGCTCCGGAATTCGCAGATAATCCCCTTTGTAGGTGTAGTTGAAACGGGCGGCCAGATCCCGCGAAATCTCAATATTCTGTTTCTGGTCGGCTCCAACCGGAACAATATCGGAGTGATAGATCAGAATATCGGCCGCCTGCAGGACCGGATAGGTGAACAGACCAATGTTGGGCTGCATCCCCTGAGCCACCTTGTCTTTATAAGAGACTCCCTTTTCCATCAGACTGACGGGAGTCAGCGTACCCAGAATCCAGGTGAGTTCCAGAACCTGGGGCACATCACTTTGTGCAAAAAAGGTGCATTTATTCGGATCCATACCCAGAGCCAGATAGTCCAGGGCCACTTCATAGGTGTATTGCCTCAACTTCTCACCATCCTGCAGTGAGGTTAGTGAATGGTAATTTGCAATGAAATAGAACGCGTCACCTTTGTGCTGAAAATCGAGATGCTGGTGTATAGCCCCAAAATAATTTCCCAGATGCAGCCTGCCGGAAGGTTGAATTCCGGAAAGAATGGTTTTTTTCTGATTGTTCATTCGTCTGTTGTTCGTATATCGCGTTAATCGTCTGTTTTTAATCCAGTTTCAGGGCGATGTCAAGCGCCTCAACCAACGCCCTGGCTTTGTTAACCGTTTCATCATATTCGTGGTCGGGGTTGCTGTCGGCTACAATGCCGGCTCCCGCCTGTATATAGATATCATTGCCGGATACTACCATGGTCCGGATGGCAATACAGGTATCCATATTTCCCGAAAAATCAAAATACCCGACTGCTCCGGCATAAGGTCCTCTTTTCGTGGGCTCCATCTCATCGATGATCTCCATCGCCCTCACTTTGGGTGCGCCCGAAACCGTACCGGCCGGAAAACAGTTTTTCAAAGCATCTACGGCCGACTTCCCCTTCATCAGCGTACCGGTGATATCTGACACGATATGCATAACATGAGAGTATCTCTCAACAACACGGTCGCGGGTCAGGGTAACGGTATCGGGATCACAAACCCGCGAAAGGTCATTCCGTCCCAGATCCACAAGCATGATGTGTTCCGCCAGCTCTTTCGGATCGGCCATAAGATCGTTTTCAAAAGCAACATCCTCCTCTGTTGTGCTTCCCCGGGGACGGGTTCCGGCTATAGGCAGCAGCCGCACCTTTTCCTCCTGAACCTGCACCAGAACTTCCGGTGAAGACCCTACCAGGGCAAATGATCCGAAATCCAGATAAAACAGATATGGTGAGGGATTTACCATCCGCAAAGCTCTGTAAAGCATGAACCGGTCACCTTCGAATGAGCTGCGGAAACGCTGGGACAATACCACCTGAAAAATGTCACCGGCATGTACATACTTCTTCGCCTTCTCAACATGGGCATGAAACTCCGACCTTTCTGTGTTACTCTGAAGAAATTCGGTGGTTTTCCGGTAACCATCAGGGGCGGTCACCTGATCATAAAAGACCCTTTCCATTCGATCCAGGGTGTGTAGCGCCTCATCATATTGCTGATCGTGACCGGCATCCGGATCCGTGAATACCGTTTTAATCAGAATGACACGATGTTTCACATGGTCAAAGGCAAAGATTTCATCATAAAAAGCCCAGATCGCTTCCGGAAGGTGCAGGTCATCATCCGGCACGTCGGGAAGTTCTTCAACCTGCCTGACGGTATCATAGGCCGAATATCCAACAGCCCCACCGGTAAGCCGGGGCATATCCGGTATTTGTGGCTCCTTATAGGTCATGCACAATCGGTTCAGTGCATCAAAATAGGGCTCTTCCAGTACCCGCACATTCTCAGGAGTAGCCGACTTGTCACCGGAACCGTTTGTCCCCATTGTATTAAGCTTCCGCTTTTCCGTGAGGGTCACCCGGCCATCCTGAAACGTCAGGATCTGATACGGATTCCTTCCCAGAAAAGAGTATCTGGCCATATGTTCTCCACCCTCAACGGATTCCAATAAAAACGGTAACTCACCATGCTTCCTGATTTTCAGAAAAAGCGAAACAGGTGTCACCGTATCGGCCATTAATACGCGATGTACCGGAATCGCCGTATAGGTTTCTGCCAGCTCCTTAAAGGTACTTCGTTTCATACATAATTTTGTTGCGGGAGGATTTCGTCACTTCCGGGTGAATAGACCCTGTTACCCAAGCGGATGCGCCCTGCCGGGCGCACAAAAAAAACCCGCTTCCAGATTGTCTGAAAGCGGGTTGTATACTCTTCAAATGGTACGGCACATACCGGCATCACTCCGCTTTCAGCAGATGTGCCACCACCAGTTGTTGATATGTGCGTTACCATGTATCATAAGATGATAATTTACACATATGAACAGCTTCATGCAATAAACAAATTTATAAATTTAACAGGGTACCAAATGTTTTCGGGTTAGCGTTATTACACAATTTGCGCTATCTTTGCTACCGTGTCACCGATGCTATCAATATTTCATTTTAAATCCTTGATACACAAGCAACGCTGTTCTCCCCTTCTCCTGCTGTCAGCTTTTCTGATTATCTCAGCCTGTGACAATGCAGATGGACCCTTCAACATTATTCATGAAGAGCCGCGTGTCCGCCAACTGTCCATTGAACCGTCAGAAATACACTTTACCGGTGCCGATGGTGTTAAAGATACCGTGATCACTTTTGAGATCGCCGCCCGCAGTGATCTGACCGAAAACTACTCCCTGGAAGCACAAATGGCCAACGCCCGGGACGGGGAGCCAATCGCATCGGTCACGCTCAATCCTGTTGAGGAGGAAGCTGATAAATACCATGCCAGTATTACCGTCGCACAATCGACTACCCGTTTCGCAAACATGGTTCTCTATGTCACTCCGGTCGGAACGCAAAACCGAACGGGAGGCCGGGCAGAAACGGTCATTTCGGTCATCTGGTCAGATACCGGTAACCCGGAAATCGTGGAAATCATGAATCCTGATCAAATCACCATCCCCGCTTCCGGTGAGCCGGAAGAGCAGTTTTTTGTTGCTGCCAGAGTCGGGCACTCTGTCTCAATCGACCTGATCGATAATGTCAATCTGAATCTGTATGATGAAGAAGAAAACCGGATCAACGATCTTCCTTATATAATGACCGATGAACATGAGGGCTACGGAACCACTCCGGATGATGATCTGTATGTTCAGGGTTTCAGTGTAAATTCCGGAAATTCCCCCGGCACTTATACCGTAAGAATTCACGCTGTCGATATCGCCGGTACTTCCAGCGACACCCTGCAGTCAACCTTTGAATTTGTCAGATGAAAATTTTCATAACCACCATTGCTGTCTTCTGTGCGGGCCTGTCTTTTTTTGTTCAGCCCCTGATCGGTCAAATCTATCCCGGTCAGGTGCCGTCACCATACCAATCCATACAGCAAAACTCCGTCTCCAATATGGGGGCGTATGGCGACACGCTGTGGATCGGGCCCGGAATGAATTACAATGTGGCCAATGAACTGGACTGGCATATTCCGGAACAAGCCGATTCTGTGGTTGACGGGCGAGGAAGAATGTTTTCCATCGCGCTTGCGCAGGATACCATAGTAGCCGGAATCGGATATAACGATACCATGGGTGATGAATCGGTTCAGGCCCAGATGGGTATTTATATTTCCACCGACGGCGGTTTGACCTGGGAGATGAGCGATACCTCCCGTACTTTGGATCAACCAGCAGACACTACCATCCGCTATGGCGGACAGGACCTCGAAACGGTTCCCGTTATTGTACCTCAACAGTCGCCGCCGTTTATGGTTGACTTCAAAGGCGATGTTATGTTTTTTGCCGGTTGGGCATCCGGAATCCGGCGAAGCAGCGATTTCGGGCAATCATGGGAGCGAATTGTCCTCCCGCCATTCCGTCTGGATGAGCTGGATCCTGAACAGAATTACGAGTTCACTATTGATCCGCGGGGTGATGGTGAGTCCAACGACTATCTCAATTTCATGGGGTTTTCTGTTCTGATTGGCCATGACGGCACCGTATATGCCGGGACCGCCGGCGGACTGAATATCTCCGACAATGCCCTTTACGCTCCGGCAGACAGTATTCGCTGGCGTCATATCCGCCGGGCTTCCGCGCCGCGCGGCCTTCTGGGCAACTGGATCACCTCCATACGGAAAAACCCCTCCGACCGGGCGGTTTGGATGACCAACTGGGTAGCGATCAGCGGTGAAGATCGGGAAGGAATCGTTGTTACCCGGGATGGCGGCGACAGTTTTGAGCACCACCTGGTGGGCGAGCGTATTTATGACATCGGGTTCCGTGGCAGTACCATCTTTGCTGTGGGCAATAATGGTGTGTTTATCAGCCCGGACAACGGAGTAACCTGGGAACAGCAAAAAAGAATTCACAGCGCCAACACCGCTACCAAACCCAATACCACCTACTACTCGGTCGCTACAGCCCATGAACGGGTTTGGATTGGAACCAGTGACGGACTGGCCTCCACCGTTGATGACGGAGCAACCTGGGATATTACAAGGGTTAATTTCCCGCTGGATGGTCAAAACCAGCATCAAGCCGACGCCCCGAATGTGGACACATACGCATATCCGAACCCCTATTCACCACGTCAGCATGATATCGTACGTATCAAATTCAGAAACGAAGAGCACTCCGATGTAACAATACGGCTGTATGACTTTGCAATGAATCTGATCCGTATACTGGATCAGCAACAGGCACTGGAGGCCGGCACCTATGAAGCGGTCTGGGATGGAACCGATCAGCAAGGCCGCAAAGTGGCAAACGGTACGGTTTTTTACGAAGTGGATACCGGCAGCAAACGCACTATCGGCAAGATCCTTCTGCTTGAATAGTGGCAATCTGAATGATTCATTGAACAACGGACACATGTATGTTATCTGAAAACATTGTAAAGTCTTGAAAACGCACAAAAATTGGTGTCGACGCACCGGCAAGCTTATGAAAGTCCATTCATTCTGGATTGTAGCGCTGATGATCATGATTCCGGTCACGGATGCCGTGGCACAAAGTGGTGGTTTTAGCGGTGCTTTTACAAGAATGGGATTCGGTCCGCGTGGCATGGCCATGGGCAATGCAATGGGCACCGTTACACAGGAAGGGGTTTACGCACACTATAACCCGGCGCTGGCCGGTTTCATAGATGGCAACCAGGTAGATATGAGCACCGCCCTGATGTCATTCGACCGAAGCCTCCATTCGATCAATGCTACATTCCCCCTGCCACCCAATGCCGGACTCAACATAGGGCTCCTCAATGCCAATGTTGTCGATATCGATGGCAGAACCTCGAGCGGATACCATACGGAATATCTGTCCACCCATGAATTTCAGTTTTTTGCAGCCTTCGGAATTCGCATAAATCCTAAGATCAGAATCGGGGCTTCGGTAAAACTGCACCTGGCCAATTTTCACGAGGATACAGGGAACGCCACAGGCGCCGGCTTTGATGCTGGAATCATCTACCGGGCCACCCCCAACTGGCGGCTGGGTTTTACGGCCCAGGACATGATCTCCCAGTACTCGTGGAACACCACGGATATGTACGGTACCCAGGGTGGGCGCTCCCGAAATGATCCTATACCGACCCGGTTCCGGTTCAGTACATCCTACGTCTTCCCGGAACAGGGACTTCTGCTCAGCTCGGAATTCGAAATACAACGACAGAGCGCCGAGTACCAGCGCAGGCAGGTGTCCGACGGAGCGTTACCCCCAGAAAGCATCACGAGCAGTGAGGACGTACTAACCAGCAGTCTGCTCTATCGGGCAGGAGTCTCCTGGTCCGCACATGAACGTCTGACACTGCGGGGTGGTTGGGAGATAATGGATCTGGAGTTTGTGGAAGAAACCCAAAAAATCAGTGCAGGTGTTTCGGTCCACTTGCCCTACGATGCCATGAGTCCATCAATTGACTACACCTATGTCCGGGAACCGATGGGTATTTCGGGCATACATGTACTTGCCATCAGGTTAAAACTTTAGCGAGAATCTGATATCTTATAATACAGATGAAAAAAACATTAGCCATATCAACCCTCCTGATTATTTTGCCGTTATGGAATCAGGTTTCAGCTGACAACGGCCAATCAGCAGGAATGCAATTTCTGCTCATGGGGCCATCAGCCCATAATATGGGCATTTCCGATGGCCATACGGCATCGTTGACCGGCTCCAGTGCCATCTACATCAATCCGGCATTGTTATCGATGGAAGAACAGAGCAGCGCCACCGCATCTTTTATGTATTGGCCGGCCACCGATACCCGGAACAGCTTTGCGGGAGCTGTTTTTCATCGTGACAATGATGCATTCGGGATCGCCCTTCTCTCGTCGCTCGTTGATGATATCCCCTTTCGAAGCGGGCCTACACCCGACCCGGACGGACTTTTTGCCATTCGCTATTTCTCTCTGGCGGCCTCCTACTCCCGGAGTGCCGGTCCGCTTTCGTTTGGATTGACAGGCATGTATCTTTATGAACAGTTCTTTCAGCACAACGCCTCAGGATATGGACTCAATGCCGGTGCCGCATTGAATTTATTGGAAAACCGGATGCGGCTGGGGGCTTCCCTCAGAAACATAGGGGCTATGGATGATCTTGCCGAAACATCCACCAATCTGCCCACACTCGTGAGTGTCGGCACCGACATCCGGCTGCTTCAGTTTTCCACAACAGCCATTGAAGATGAAATTCCACTGCTGTTGTCTCTGGTTGCCGATTACAATGTACCCCTGAACGAAGTCGACGTCGCTGACGAGACCATCGATCCACAGAGCGACGGTTATGCCAATATCGGCCTGGAACTCAATATTTCTGAAATCATCGATCTGCGGGCGGGATATCGCACCGGTGATACGCAGCGAAGATTCGGTTTCGGCGCCGGACTGTTGGTCAACGAGTTCTACTTCAACTACGCTTTTATGCCCTTTCAAACCGGTTTCGGCACAGCCCATGCTGTCAGTTTACAATACTACTTCTGAACCGGCCTTCAAGAATTTTGATGGCTATAAGGATCGCCTGACCATAACAGGCGGTTTTACGATAACGGCTCCTGGTGGATCTCTCTCCAAAACCGGATCAGTGCCATTAACACCCCTTTGGCGATGAATATACTGAAGACAAGAATCAGTCCGTATTCCTGTAAAGTCACGACAGCAACAAAATAGAACAGGAAAAGATAGACCCTGCCACGGTTTTTGCGTAAATGCTCCTTCTTAAACCGTGGGATTTTGTCAAATGGTACGGTACTGACCATCAACAACGACAACAACAGGATAACGGGAATCAGAATGCTGTTGAATCCGTATTTGAAACTTTCAAACAACTCAGGACTTTGGTGAAAAATAAGAAACAGGGCAACCAGCATCATGGCAAGGGCCGGTATGGGAAGTCCCTTGAAGTAATCCCGGTCTTCGACTCTGGCATCCACATTGAACCGGGCAAGTCGCACCGCACCGCAAAGCGCCGGAAATGCCGTAATAATGATTCCAATGATCATCATCTCATGCAGCGAGTGGCTGTATAAGAGAAAGGCCGGGGCCACACCAAAAGAGACGATATCGCTCAATGAATCCAGTTCAATGCCAAATTCCGTATTCGCATTGGCAATTCTTGCCATAAAACCGTCCATCATGTCGAATACGGCTGCAAAGACAATGAGCCAGGCGCCAAACTCAAGCTTTCCTTCATATACCTGCATCAGAGCTATCAAGCCACAGAACAGATTCATCAATGTGAAAAAACTGGGTACTACGGTTCTCGGGATCGGTTTGTTAAACTTCCTCCGGAGGTGATCGTTGCGTAGCTGGCGGCGTAATTTTCGGTTATCAGGGTTCATAACAATTATGTACTCGGCTGCTCCAGACGCGCAATGACCGTTTCCCCGGCCACCGTACGATCCCCTTTTTTAACCAGGAGTTCCCTGTTCCCCGGAACCAGGACATCCATCCGGGATCCGAACTTCATCATACCGAAACGCTCACCTGCAGAAACCCTGTCGCCGACTTTGGTGTAAAATACAATGCGCCGGGCGACAAAACCGGTTATTTGCCTGTAAAAGAGTCGAACACCCGAAGTGTGTTTTATGCCAAACTCCGCACGTTCGTTTAATTCCGAAGCTTTCGGATGCCAGGCCACCAGATACTTGCCCGGAAA
This sequence comes from Balneolales bacterium, assembly GCA_007132495.1. Taxonomy (GTDB): domain Bacteria; phylum Bacteroidota; class Rhodothermia; order Balneolales; family Natronogracilivirgulaceae; genus SLOL01. Next base: position 36,529 of record SLOL01000033.1, on the reverse strand, counting down.
ATAGGATACATGTTCCACCTCACCGGAAACAGGGTACCGGTTGACATGAACGTCCCAGAGTGATAAAAAAATACTCACCTGTGTGGCACTTTCCCCCAGATAGGTATCCTCACGAACCGTATCCACAGATATCACTTTACCGTCAGCGGGAGCAATAACGGCCTCCAGGGGCGGTGTTACCCGCTCCGGATCCCGGAAGAAAAAGAGCGTAAATCCCCCCATCCCGATAGCGACAAGGTACAAAAGGTAGGAAAAGGAGTTGTTCATTATCCATCCGACAACGATAATGATCAACGAAAGAAACAGTACGGCAATAATGATCGGAACACCGTCTTTGGCAAATCTCATGGGTTAGTTGACTACGTGTCGGAGAATATCATTGAATGTTACAAATACCATCAGGGAGATCAGAAGAATGAATCCGATCTGTTGCAGCGCCATCCGTACTTTCACCGATGGTTCTCTTCTGGTAACAGCTTCGTAAATCAAAAACATCAGATGTCCACCGTCAAGCATCGGTATGGGAAGAATGTTCATCAGCGCGAGTGTAATACTTAAAAAAGCCGTGAAGTTCCAGAACCCGAGCGCTCCTCCCCGTTCAGTGACCTCTGCTGTTACCGAAGCAATGGCAACAGGTCCTCCGAGATTTTCCCGTACCGAAATGGCACCGGTCAGCAGCTGCCTGAACCCGTTAATAATGCCCCGCAGCGTGTCATGCGATTGCCGGACTCCCTCCCGAAATGATCCCAGTAATCCGTAATGGATGGTTTCATATCCAAAATATTCCTGCGGATCGACTATGGTAATACCGATAATCCTGCGTTCCGGATCCGGTTGTATCGTAACATCCATGGTTTGGCCATCGCGCTGTATGCTAAACTCCATTTCATCGCCACCTGCCTGAATTTTATTGACCATTTGGAGCCAGTAACCGACCGGTTCACCATCAATTGCAACGATCTCGTCGCCCTGTTGCAGACCCGCCTCTTCTGCCGGTGTTCCTTCCGCCACCCTTCCAACGCGGCTCGGCAGAGTATTCTGCAGTTCAATGAATTCCGGGTTCCGGGCAAGATGGTCGAGAAAATCGGTTGGTGGTATGATTGTAACCATCTCTCCATTCCTTTCAACAGTAAAGCTGAGTTCTTGACTGGTAATCTCGCTCATCGAAAAGAACTGACCTCTGCGAATAAATTCGATCTCTTCGTCATTTACGGCAACAAGCCGGTCACCCGTCTGAAAACCGATTTCCGCGGCAGTGGAACTTTCGGGTATATACATCCCGCTGATGTTCTCCGCCGGTATCTGGTTGACCCCGTGTGAATAGGTAATAGCCGTAAAAATGGCATATGCCAAAAACATATTGAAGATGACCCCTGCCGATATCACAATCATCCGTTGCCAAACGGGTTTACTGCGATATTCGTACGGTTTGGGCTCGGTCGCCGTAAAACTGTCATCCATACTTTCGTCCACCATGCCCGAAATCTTGACATATCCTCCCAAAGGCAGTGCCGAAACACAGTAATCGGTATCCCCCCTTTTTATACCTAACAGGCGGGGCGGAAAACCGATCGAAAAACGTTCAACACGCATGCCAAAAAGCTTGGCAGCTAAAAAATGACCCAGCTCATGAACCAACACAAGGATAAAAATCGCTGCGACGAAAATGAGAATGGTCTGCAGTATACCCAGTATAACTTCCATGTAAACATTGTTTTATATCAAATGGTACGGGCAAAGGCTCGCGCCTCCCGGTCGACCGCTTCCAGCGACTCCACTGATAACGTATCGAAACTTGTAATATGAGATATGCTTTTAGCGACAATCTCGAAGATCTGAATATAAGAAATTTCTTCATTCAGAAATCGCTCTACTGCAACCTCATTTGAAGCGTTGAGAACCGCCGGTGCATAATTTCCCGATTTAATAGCCTCGATAGCCAGATCAAAGCACGGAAATTTTCGGTTGTCTACCGGTTCAAAGGTTAATTGCTGTCGCTGCATCCAGTCAATTTGCTTCGATTCGAGCGTCCAGCGATCAGGATATGACAATGCATACTGAATGGGCAGACGCATGTCCGGCAAACCCATCTGTGATTTAATGGATCCATCCCGGAATAATACCATGGAATGGATAACACTCTGAGGATGCACCACCGCTTCGATCTGTTCTATGGGCAGACCGAACAGCCAGTGTGCTTCGATCATCTCCAGCCCCTTGTTCATCATGGTGGCGGAATCGATGGTGATTTTTGCCCCCATCTCCCAGTTAGGATGTCTCAGGGCATCCCGGACCGTCACCCTTTCGATTTTTTCGACCGGCCAGGTTCGAAACGGACCGCCACTGGCTGTAATGATCAATTTCTTAATATTCGCAATATCTTCTCCGGTCAGGCATTGCAAAATGGCGCTGTGTTCGGAATCGATTGGAATCAGACGGTCATAATTGCCGTTCAGATAAGGTTGGAGCAGCGCCCCCCCAACCACAAGCGACTCCTTGTTGGCAAGAGCCACTTTCTTGCCGCTTGCCAGAGCTGCAGCAGTTGGACGAAAACCCGAAAATCCGACAAGACTGTTCACCACCGTGTCAACCTCATCCAGGCAAATCAGCTCCTCAACATGTTCATCGCCACACAGTAATGTGGTTTCCCGGTGGGTGACGGCCTTTTTGAATTCACTGAAGTTGCCACTTTCACGTATAACCGCGTATTTCGGTTTGAATTCGTTAACCTGCTCAGCCAGCAATACCCAATTACTGTTCGCACTCAAACCGATGATATGAAGCTCACCGGGCTGGCACCGAACAATGTCGAGTGTCTGTGTTCCGATAGAACCGGTTGATCCAAGTATAAACAGCTGTTGCTTCTTCACTCTGTATTCTGATTTCTGTAATCCGGGTTCTGTCTTCTGTATTCTGTAGTCAGGTTAAAGCAATGGCCGCCATCATCCGCCCGCTTACTTCCCCATCTCTCCGGTACGAGTGCAGACTCCGGGGATGTCGGACAGTGCACCGGTCATCCATCATGATACTGTCAGCAGGAATACCGGATTTGCGCAGTTCCTGTTGAACAAACGCGCCGAGATCTACATGCGGTTTCTCCTTTGTCCGATCCACGAACTTTTCGGGAAACCGGTTTGCAACCTCCTCGCCCACCTCAAATGATTCACGGGATATGCAAGAACTGATATAGGCCTGCATTACATCGGGTTCGGCACCGAACCGCATCATGGTACTGACGGCGCCGGGTAGAATTCCTCCCACAGCTCCTCTCCAACCTGCATGTATAGCGGAGACCACTTTGTGCACCGGATCGGCGATCAATACAGCTGCACAATCGGCGACCAGGACGGCCAGAGCCAAACCGGGCTTGTCGGTTACCAGCGCATCTGTATTATCATGGATTCCGGGCCCCGAACAATATGACACCCGGGTTTCGTGGACCTGTTTCCCCATACTCAGCTGGAGATCCGGCCAGTTAAAAAATTCAGACAGGACCGTCCTATTATGCTCAAGTGCTTGCATTAGATCATATTGAGCCGGCAAATCAGTGACCGAACACACCCGGTATCCCTCCCGTTCAGCTTCGCGAGTCAGAAAAGCGGCTCGGATACTTTTATTTTCGTACCATATTTCAGACATAAGGGAACCGTTTATTCCGATTGCTTACCGGAATGGATTGTATCAACAACAAGCTTCCGTACCTTATCGACCGGCATGGGAAGTGAAAACCAAAGTTCAAACGCCCGTGCTGCCTGGTGAACAAACATATCCAGACCACCAATGGTTTTAGCTCCGTTTTCTTTTGCGACTTTTAAAAAATTGGTAACCAATGGGTTATATATGATATCATAACATATTTTCCCCTTTAGGTGTTCGTGTACAGCTTCCGGGAGCGGATTGCCATCAGTATCGGGATACATTCCAACCGGTGTCGTATTCACGATCAGATCCGATGCGGTGACCGCTTTTTCAATATCAGCATAGGTTAGCGTTTCAACTGGAATTCCATAATCTCTTTTCCCGGACTCTTTGCCATTACGGAGGGTGCGACGGATCAAAAAAATCTTTTCGGCACCGATACGGTTCAAGACATATCGCACAGCATTGAAGGCTCCACCGGAGCCAAGCACCGTTACATTTTTAATGTCTGATATTCCCTCCAACGGCTTCATAAATCCAAATGCATCGGTATTATACCCCTTCAACAAACGGCGGGTACCGGATGAACCGCCTGGTTCAGGAACAATGGTATTAACCGCTCCTATTTCAAGAGCTGATTCATCAATAGCATCCAGATTATCGATGATCTTCTTTTTCAGCGGAATAGTGACATTGCCTCCCCGAAAATGGGAATGGGCAAGAAGGTCGGGAATATAACCCCAATCATCCGGATGGCAGTCCACGGCATGATAGATGACATTGAGATTGTGGTGACGAGCCGCCAGATTATGTATCTGTGGCGAAAGACTGTGGCCCACCGGATGCCCGAGAACCACAACAAATGGCCGATGCGTTTGGAATGATTTCAGAAACTCGGTGATTCTCATTCGGGCATTCCCATATGGTATCGACAAAAAAAAAGGGGCTTGATAGCCCCTTTTTAGATTCATGGTATTAGTGATCAGGCTGTGACTTCTTCTTTTTTGTCGGAAGTTGCTTCCTCTTTTTCTTCATCATCCTTGAAGTTGCCACTTTCCGCCAGGTTCTTGAACTTCTCCAAATCCCCGGCAAGCTGATCCGGAAGCTCTTCGATGAATTTTGCCATTTCCTGGGAAGGTTCACCAAAAAACGTGCGATAATCCAGACTGAAATCCACTCTTGTCCGGGTGCCATTGTTCAGCGGTGTAAAACGAATGGTTCCGGTTTGGTTCAGATTGCCATTAATGGTGATCCAGGCAAAGCGGGTATTCCTCAGATCATCGATGATGTTGGTGGTCCAACGATATTCTTCTCCACCAATTTCAGTTACATATTCAAAAGTTTGCGAATTGATTTTATTCACTTCCTTCAGAGAGGAGATGAATTTCGGAAAATCGGTCGGACAACTCATCAATTCGTAAACTTTGGCAAGAGGCAGGTCAACTTCGATTCTTTGATGCGCCATAATATACTTTTATACTTCCTAAAGTTGAATGGTTCGTGTGATTTGTGGCTGGTATCACCATTTATATTGTGTGAATACCGAGATGGTAAGATTCATACAATATTCCCAAAATAAGCATATTTCTCGAATTCAGCAATTGAAAATTTACATATGAAAGAATAATCTTCAGCAGGAGAAATGTAAAAAAGCGTTTTTTTCAATCAATAGCGGTATTCCTTTCTGTCTTCAGTGCGCATCCGGTGTCGGCGTTACTGCCGGTCACACGGTTTTTTGTTTGGGATTTTTGCAGGTCAAATCTTCAACGGACCGTATTATTATATCAAAAATGAGCCGAAAAGAGGGTCCGATCCGTTACAATCGCGTTAATTTATGGCGGAGATGCGCGATTAATGAGTGGAAAATCGTCTCCGGATCCTGTGAAGCATCCAGTGTCACCATGCGCTCCATCCGGGCGGCCATCTTGTCAAAGCCCTCGCTCACCCGTAGATAAAACTCCCGGCCCGAACGTTCCATCCGGTCCTCCACTTCGTTTTTTCTGCGCCGCCGATACGCTTTATCCGGATCAATTTTCAGGTAGAATGTTATATCAGGTTGCAATCCGGAGGTTGCCAGGGCATTGAGTTTTTCAATGTCATACACCGGCATCACCCCGCGACCGTATCCCTGATAAGCTGTTGTCGAATCATAAAACCGGTCCAGGATCACCACGTTTCCGGTCGCAAGCAGGGGCTGGATTTCAGCGGCAACCAGCTGGGCCCGGGCAGCGGAAAAGAGCAGTGTTTCGGCCAGTGGGTGGATATCCTCCCCGCTGTTCAGAAGTATCTCTCTGATCTGCTCGGAAACCGGGGTTCCACCCGGCTCCCGGAAAATTCGCACATGGTAACCATGATTGGATAAATGCTCTTTCAGCATCCGGATTTGGGTCGATTTCCCGCATCCGTCAATTCCTTCAAATGAAATCAGCACGGCACAATATCAATTTCAGCGTTAATGAGTCAGGTCATCGATTGTACAGGCACTTTCGGCATCACAATAGCCATTACAATATAAATAAATAAGCTGAAACCATAGCTGAAAAATGCCAGTACGAACAGGGCGCGTATTATCGTCGGATCGATCTGAAAACGCTCCCCTATGCCTCCGCAAACTCCGAATATCATCTTCTCTCTTCGTGACCGGTACCAACGTTTCCGATTCGCATAGGCAAAAGAATCAAACTCCGAAGCATCGGCGGGGCCGGAATGTGCCGGGTTCGGACCGGGTTCTGATGTATCTGACCGGGACTTGTTTTCCTGTGTGCAGGAGTCTTGTGAATAGCTGTCTTGTGTGTAATGACTGTTCTCTTTCCGGCTTTTTCTGCTGCGGGCTCTTGTCAGCAGTCCGAGACCGATCAGAATTACAAGTATGGTTCCACTGGCCGGAACAAATCTCAATATCGTGGTGATATCCGGACCGTATGGAAAGAAAAACTGCTGGATGATGAACAAGGATGCCAGTGTCAGAAACACTATTCCCGCAATTTTAGCGATACGTGCCGCTTTACCGGGTTTGCGTTTACCGCTGTACTCGTATTCGTATTCCGAGCGCAAATCTTCGAACTCGTCATCACTGAGATCGAAGTCATTCAGATTGTTTCGGAGGTTTCGGTGTCCGGGTTCTTTCGGTGCCATGGTATTTGAATTTAACGATATCCGATTCTGAAAAACCGCCTGTTCCAGGTCTTTTCAATTGCATTCCCCAAAGGAGAAGTCTGCTATTTGACTTTTACGGAAAGTGGAATCAAATGTTTCCATGAAAATTAAGCCACCGTTTTTCCGTGGCTGCTGCATCCATGGGAATGTCATGTGGAAGTGCCGAAATCCGGTCCAGCAGAAAAGCATCAGGGACAAGTATGAGCTTAATCGCCGATGTCCGGGCAAGAAACCGGTCATAATACCCTTTACCATATCCGATTCTGTTTCCCTCCCGGTCTACCGCCAGCCCCGGCACCAGTACAAGGTCAAGATCTTGCGGCGAAACCTGGACTCCATTCATCGGTTCATGGATCCCCCATGCATTGGTTCTCAGGGTGGTAATATCGGTAACCGGATAGTGTTCAAGCATTCCTGGATCCTCTCCGACCCTGGGCATGACAAGTTTCTTGCCGGAGTCGATAATGTCCAGCAGGATCGGTCTGGTGGATATCTCCCCTTTCCCCGTGGCCCCTGAAAAACAGTGAATAACGTTCGCATGACGGTAAGCGTCGGATTGGACAATTCGACGAGTAATCCACATGCCGATCTCCTCGAGCCTGGTGCGGGTGTACTGCCTGCGCTCGCTGAGCATCCGATTTCGTAACGACTCCCGATCCATGGTTCCCGATTGGATTATATTGCTAAAGGTGAATATATAAGTGCCGGGTAAACAGTGACGGTGAATCGGTATCCAGCTGCTCCAGAATCTGGTTCCAGATATCCGGTCCGTATTTGTTCATGAAATAGATAAATGAAATTTCCCGCTCCTGGAGGCGATCATCCGGGAACAGCGCTGATTTAACTTTTTTCAGGCGGTTGATCTGCACCTCTTCCTTCTGGCGTACGGCGTTGACAACCTTTTTTCGCAGCTTGTCAATAGCTTTGATATGCTCTTTTGTAATGGCCTGGCTGTGCTTTTTCAAACCGGGATCCTCGATACCGATTTCTGTCGTCTTCTGTCTGGTCAGCTCCTCCACTTCCTGCTTCCATTTCTCAAAGTGAGCATCCAGTTCGGGATCGCCATAGTTGCGCAGATAGTGCTGCTCAAGATCTTCAAATCGCCGTACATAGTCGGAGTATTCGTAAGGAAGGTCTTTCAGCAGACGGTACACCGACGGCTCGACCAGGGTGGCCGACAGGCGGGCCGCCAAAAACGGCATCTCCTGTTCAAACAGTCTGTACAACCCCTTCATTTGACCGTAATAGGCGATTTCAGCCGGACCACCCACATAGGCCGCATTGGGCAGCAGGGCATCCTGAATAACGGGTCTCAAATACACATTAGGCGAAAACCGCTCGGGCTCTGCCTGCAGCTTTTCGAGTAGCTCATCAGTTGTCAGTGTGACGTTCGGTTCACGGCTCCATACTCCGTCATCATGTTTAAGTCGAACCCGCCCATGCGTATCATCGTGCCAGAAAAGCAGGCTGTCGGATACATGCGCCTGCTGGTGGTAGTTAGCCGCAATCTGTTCCGATTGCTTGGTCAACTCCTCTTTGACGGCATCCGCCTTCACAATCGCCGTTCGGATCTTGCCTGTGGTCAGTTTTTTGGCTTCAGGAAAGTTGCTCCCCGCAAAAATCAACCCGTGTCCGGAAAATAGATGAGCCAGCATCTGTCCGAAAGCGTCTCGGAAACTGTTACCGACGCGATAGCAGTCATTCAGAAGCTTCGTGAGCTCATGATGGAAGTCGGTGTCCGGCAGGAGTTCATATACCTCTTTCCGGAATGTCTCAAACCGCTTATCATCCACCTGTAAACTGCCGGCGGCGTGGCGGGCGCAATCATCACACGGCAATGTTACCTTTAATGGTTTTTTCTTTCCCGGAAGTGTGGCAACAGCTATTTCATCGTAATCATGATCTTCGTCGGCCAGCCAGAAAACAGGAACGACATTTCTACCGGTATCCCGGGAGAGGACTTTGGCCAGTTGGATGACGCTAAGTGTTTTGAAAACCGTATAGAGCGGTCCCCCAACGAGATTGACCTGCTGTCCCGTTGTAATCGTGACCGTATCGTCATCGGCGAGTGCCGTCAGGTTCTCCCTGGCTTTGGCATCCAGACTGAAAGAGGCATTGAATCCGGCAAGAATCTCTGCGGCAGCTTTGCGATCGCCCTGGAATCGATATCCGGAAACGACCTCCCTTAGCACCTCATAGGAGTGGTATCCATTATAGAAAGGGATGGTCTGTTCCGACTTTTCAATATAATCGCAAAAGAGCCGGGAGAACGGCAATTTCCGAAAATCCTCTTTTATAATATCCAAAATAATTATCCTTTCAGGCGATTCAGTTCATCTCTGATTTTCGCTGCTTTTTCATAATCCTCTTCCGCTATAGCCGACGTAAGATTTTTCTCAAGCATCTTGATACGACTTTCTTTACTGGAGGCGGGAGGCGTCTCCTCCGAAGATTCGGGTGAACTTTGAGGACTGGAAATCGGCGTTTCCTGTTCTTCAGACTCCTCTTCGGTTTGCGGGTCGGATTCTATGCCCGCTTCTTCAATAATATGATCCGACACGAAAATGGGTGCATTGAATCGAATGGCCAGTGCAATGGCGTCACTGGGTCTTGAATCCTGCGTGAGAGATTCTCCGTTATTATCGTATGCTATTTGAGCATAAAACGTTCCCTCCTTCAGTTCGTTGATGTAGACTTCCTTGACCACGGTATTAAAACTCTGGATGATATTGCGCATCAGGTCATGGGTCATCGGACGCGGCGGCTTGATATTTTCCAGTTCCAGGGCAATGGCCTGTGCCTCGAACGTACCGATGATTATCGGAAGCCTGCGTTTTCCATCCGTTTCGTTGAGAATAAGGGCATATGCCCCTCCGCTGCTGGGACTGGTAGACAGTCCTAATATGTCCATTTGAATCTTGTTCAAAACCGCTTCTGCCTTTTTTAGTTAATATGTTACCCGCCAAAGATGCGCTGACCCCATGTACTATGGACAACGCAGATAAAAAGTCGCTTGTTACTTAAATATTAAAGGTAACCATTTTTTCACCTCTTGGTAAACAATTCTTGCATGCGTGCCATTCATGACGGATCCCTGTTTTCTAATTGTTTATTTTTTTTCAGGTATTCAAAATTCAGACAGGCTGTTTCGATTGACATTAGCCTGTAACGGAAGTAATTTTAGACCCGAATGAAAGCCCTCATAAATATCCAGAAATGCTAGAACAATACTTACCGGTTTTAATTCTTGTAGAACTGGCCATCATACTGGCTATCGCATTTATCCTGCTCTCCCGGCTGCTTGGCCCGAATCGTCCCGCATCCAATAAACTGGGTGCCTATGAAAGCGGAATGGATCCCATTGGACAGGCCAGAGACCGTTACTCGGTCAGTTTCTATATCATTGCCATGGAATTTATCGTTTTCGACCTTGAGGTGATATTTATATATCCCTGGGCTGTACGATATCAGGAGTTCGGAGAAGGAACGCTATGGGCAATGATGTTATTTATTTTCATACTGTTCCTTGGACTGATCTATACCCTGAAAAAGGGTTCCTTTGACTGGGACACCGAACATACCGCAACCAGGAAACCACGTTTATAATCCCTTCTGAAATATGAGTTTAGATCGTGTTATGGGTGAAGGGTTCTTCACCACATCAATAGATGCACTTACAAAATGGGGGCGATCCAATTCCATATGGCCGATGCCGATGGGTCTGGCCTGCTGCGCCATTGAAATGATGGCTTTTGCCGGTCCGAAATATGATGCCGCCCGGTTCGGCTCAGAGGTACTTCGGTTTTCCCCGAGGCAGAGTGATGTCATGATCGTTGCCGGTTGGTGCACCTACAAGATGTCTCACGCCATTCGCCGCATTTGGGATCAGATGCCGGATCCCAAATGGTGTATCGCCATGGGAGCCTGTGCCTCTACCGGAGGGATGCACCGTTGTTACGGAGTTGTCCAGGGTGTTGACAATTTTCTGCCTGTGGATGCCTATATATCCGGCTGTCCGCCCCGCCCCGAATCGGTCATCAATGCCATATTGAAGATCCAGGACAAAAATAACGAAGAGCAGTCGATTAAACTCGACGGTTAACAACCATCTGAATATGGATTCTGAAATTAGAAATACGATATTGCAAAAAATCCGGGAGAAGCTTGGCGATGACCTGCACTCGGTTTATGAAGAATACGCCTATCCCCTGTTACGGATCAACCGGGAACGTCTTCATGAAACCTGCCGGTTCCTGAAGGATGAACTGCACTTTATTTATCTGAATGATGTCTTCGGCACCGATCGTTTTACCTCTGTTGACCGGTTTGAAGTGATCTATCACATGTTGTCACTTCGGGAACAGCAGAGATTGTTCCTGAAAGTCTATGTCGATGAGGAAAATCCGGTATTGCCCACCGTAAGTGATATCTGGAAAAGTGCCAACTGGAACGAACGGGAGGTTTTTGACATGTTCGGAATTCAATTTGAAGGGCATCCGGATCCAAGGCGCATATTCCTGCCGGAAGATTTCAAATACTATCCTCTCAGAAAAGAATTCCCGCTGCTCGGGGTTCCAGGCTCCCTTGAATTGCCAAGCTCTATACCTGATCATGACTGATTTTTATGGACACTGAACATTTTATTTCCAAGAAAAGGCCATCATTCTTCCCGGATCACCAGGAGGCGATCTATAAAAGCCTGGAAGATAAACACGCAACGGTCGAGGTCGACAAATCCGACCCGCTCTCCACTCGCATGACCCTGAATATGGGTCCGCAGCACCCCGCCACTCACGGCGTTCTACGTGTATTGATGGAATTAGACGGTGAGTCTATCACCAAGTGCCGCCTCGATACCGGCTATCTGCATCGCGGTATTGAAAAAATGGCTGAAAACAAAACCTATCAGGAGTTCATGCCTTACACCGATCGCATGGACTACCTCTCCCCGTACAGCAACAATGTGGCTCTTTGTCTGGCGGTAGAACGTATCGCAAAAATTGAAAGTCCGGAGCGAGCCAACTATATTCGCATGATATGCAGTGAGTTATCCCGCATATCTTCACATCTTTTATGGCTCGGGACCATGATTATGGACGCCGGTGCGATATCCTTCTTTATTTGGACCTTCCGGGAGCGTGAGAAGATCTACGATATCTTCGACGAGGTGGCAGGGCACCGTTTCACCGTCTCCCACTCCCGTATAGGCGGTATTAACAATGATCTGACACCTGTTGCCGTTGAAAAGATCCGCAAGTTCATCCGTGAGTTTCCGGATGAACTGAAAGGGTGGCACAAGTTACTCGATCGCAACAGAATATTTGTAGACCGCAACGACGGAGTCGGTGCCATCGGCCATGAAGATGCTATTGATATCGGACTGACCGGACCCGCTCTCAGGGCTACGGGCATCGCCTACGACATCCGGAAATTCGAGCCTTATCTGCACTACGACCAAATCGACTTTGAAGTGCCGACCCGTACCGAGGGCGACAACCTGGCCCGCTACTACTGCCGGATGGAGGAGATGGCAGAATCCATCCGCATCATCGAACAATGTTTCGATAAAATGCCCAAAAGCGGCCCCGTCCGCGTTGATGATGCGAAAAAGGCCTACCCCTCCAAGGACGAAGTCTACTACTCCATGGAAGGACTCATCCACGATTTCTTAATGACCGACACCGGGGTCTGTCCGCCGGAAGGAGCGGAAGCCTATCATGCCGTCGAGGCACCGAAGGGTGAACTCGGCTTCTACATCCAGAGCGACGGAACAGGTCACCCGTGGCGTTTGAAAATCAAATCACCATCATTCAGTAATCTTCAGGGACTGGAAACCGTACTTGACGGGGAAATGGTTGCCGATACCGTAGTCATTATCGGCGGCATGGATCCGGTAATGGGAGATTCGGATAAGTAATTATGTCAGATACCTACACTTTTGATACAAAAGATCTTAAAGAGATCGAGAACATTATTGCCAAATACCCGGAGAAACAGGCCGCTGTACTGCCTGTGCTCTGGTACGCACAGGATAAATTCGGCCATACCGATTCCTCTGTGCAGAAGCTGGTCGCCGAAACCATGGACATCCCCGAAGCGCATATCCATGGAGTCGTCACCTTTTACACTCAGTTTTACGAGAAACCGATGGGCAAGCATGTGCTGGATGTCTGCACCTGCCTGAGCTGCCAGGTTTGCGGCGGGTATGACATGCTTCACTACATGGAGGAGAAACTGGGGATCAAGGCCGGTGAAACCACTCCAGACGGACAGTTTTCCATACAGTCGGTCGAATGTCTGGGTGCCTGCGGGTATGCCCCCATGCTGCAGGTCACCAATGACAAATATGTCAATCACCTGACACGCGAAAAAGTGGACAAATTGATCGAGGATCTCAAAGCCGGCAAAAAACCGGAGTTTGAATCCATGAAAATGCCTCAACACGTTAACGGATCTGACAAATAACATGTCAAACGACTGGAAATCATACCAACCTCTCCTTATTCCTGCAATCAGGGATCTGCACGAAATATCCGTATACGAAAAGAACGACGGGTACCAGGCCTTAAAGAGCATTCTTTCCGACCGCAAGAAATGGAGTCCCGAAAATGTAATTGAAGAAGTCAAGGATGCAAATATCCGGGGGCGCGGCGGGGCCGGTTTCAACGCCGGCCTTAAGTGGTCTTTCATGCCGGAACCGGACGGTAAACCCCGGTATCTGGCCTGCAATGGAGATGAATCGGAACCGGGAACATTCAAAGACCGGAAAATTTTCGAATATAACCCGCATCTGTTTATTGAAGGAGCCATCATTGCGGCTTATGCCATGCAGGTTGATGCCATCTATGTCTATATTCGCGGTGAATACCGGCCCTGGGTGCATAAACTACAACAGGCCATAGATCAGGCTTACGAAAAAAATTACCTGGGCAAGAATATCCAGGGATCGGATTTCAGTGTGGAGATGTACACCCACATGGGGGCCGGCGCCTATATTTGCGGGGAGGAATCATCACTGATGGAATCCCTCGAAGGCAAGCGGGGCTACCCACGAGTCAAACCGCCGTTTCCGGCTCAACGGGGTTTGTGGGGCCGACCAACCACGATCAACAATATCGAGACCCTGGCCAATGTTCCGATGGTTATCAAAAACGGGGCCTCATGGTTTAAGACGATCGGCCCTGACACTCACCCCGGCCCTGTTCTTTACGGAATCTCCGGGCATGTGAACCGGCCGGGTGTCTATGAATACCCCGCCGGTATGAATATCATGACGCTGATCAACGAAGTGACCGGCGGCATTCGCAACGGCAAGAAACTCAAAGCCCTGATTCCGGGCGGATCATCCACTCCACCGCTGCGGGCCGACATGCTGGACGGTGTAACCATGGATGCCGACTCACTCAGAGAGGTCGGTTCCATGATGGGAACCGCCGGAATGGTGGTGCTTGATGAAGATACCGACATGGTGGACCTGATCTGGCGAATTTCGGTCTTCTACCACCACGAATCCTGTGGACAATGCACCCCCTGCCGGGAAGGGACCGGATGGCTGGAAAAAACATTGCACAAAATCAACAGCGGCGATGGTGAAATACGTGACCTGGATTTGCTGCTGGCCATCTGCAACCGTATGGAAGGACGGACCATCTGTGCACTGGCTGATGCAGCCGCATGGCCGGTGCGTTACTCCATAGATCGCTTCCGGGATGAATTTGAAAAGAAATGCAAGAAAACGGTATATGCCGTGGCCTGATGAATAACCATAAAATCAGTTATGCCAGAAATTTTTATTGATAATATCCGATACGAATACGAAACACCGGGTAAGGTGCTCCAGTTCATGCTGGATAACGGACTGGACCTCCCCTTTTTCTGTTATCACCCTTCTCTGTCAATACCGGCCAACTGCCGTCAATGCATGGTCAAGGCCGGCATGCCGATCTTCAACAGAGATAAAGGGACCTATGAAATTGACGAAGAGGGCAATCGGAAAATCCGCTATTTCCCGAAATTGATGACGGCATGCAGTCTCGATTTGGCGGACGGCATGGTTATACATACACACCACTCTGATGAACTGGTCAAACAGGCCCAGGCCGATAATCTGGAATTTATTCTCATCAATCACCCGCTTGACTGTCCGATATGTGATCAGGCCGGTGAGTGTCCGCTCCAGATTCTCACCTACAAATACGGTCCGGAAGGAAGTCGTTTTGAGCACAAAAAAGTACATAAGCCGAAAGCGGTCCAGCTCGGCCCCCGGGTAATTCTTGACGCGGAGCGTTGCATCAACTGCACGCGATGTGTGCGTTTTACCGATGAGATCAGCAAAACCCATCAGCTTACCATCGTCTCCCGCGGTGATAAAAACTATCCGATGACCGCCGATGGTGAGGAGTTTGATGACCCCTACTCTCTCAATACCGTGGATATCTGTCCGGTGGGTGCTCTCACTTCAGCCGATTTCCGTTTCAAGGCACGTGTATGGGAGATGAACCAGACACCGGGTATCGATATGAGTAACGGAAAAGGTTGCAATACCTGGCTATGGACCCGTGATAATCTCATATTGCGTATTACACCCCGGTTTAACGAATCGGTGAACGATCACTGGATGCCGGACGAAGCGCGCCTCTCCTACAGCCGGTTTAACGAGAACCGCATATCCCGGCCACAGATCCGTCTGGATAGAGATGAACAGGTTCCTACTTCATGGAATAACGCCGAACTCACCTTCCGTGAAGAACTCGACAAAGTATCACCATCCCAAATTCTGGTTCTTGGCAGTCCGCACGCCTCGGTGGAGGATAATTATTCGTTCCGGAAATTCTTTGAGGAAAAGGGGGTCAACGAGTTTTTCTACCTGCCGCATATCATTCCGGGATCCGGTGATGACTTGCTGCTCTCTGACGACCAGGCCCCCAATACCAACGGGGTTAATGCCCTTGGTTTCCGGGAAACGGATGAAGCCGGCCTGAAGAAACTGATCAAATCGAAAAAAACATCCATCATTGCCATCCTGGATGACGATATCCTCGAACGTACCGGCCTGACCGCAAAAGAGTTCTCCGGATCGTTTACGGTAGTTCTGGGTACAAATCACAATGAAACCAGTCTCAGTGCGAATCTTGTCATACCCATCACCTGCGCCGCTGAACATGCCGCATCTTACGTCAATGTCGACGGCCGTATCCAGCGGACAATCCCGGCCAAGGAGACCCTCTACACCAACCGTCGCCTGAACCTTGAGATGTCCATGAGCCGGCTGGATCATTACGGAACCAAGTTCGATAACTGGGTGACCGATGCCAACAGAGTCGACTGCATCCCTGCATGGGAGTTTTTTACGCGACTCGGTGATGAACAGACGACACCTGCATACCACTCCTCCCGTGAAATCATGGAGGAAATCGCCGGCCGCATCTCCCGCTTCAAAGAGGTTTCGTATGACCGGATGGATGATGAAAACGGCATTCAACTGGAATTGAAACAAAATACGGAAGTTAATACGGTATAAATGGATCCAACACTTTTTTCCACGCTGGTCATGCTGGCGGTCGTACTCCTTTTTCTCATGCCATCGGCAGCTGTCACAGTCTATGCAGAGCGGCGTGTCTCGGCATTTATCCAGAACAGGTATGGTCCCAACCGTGTTGGACCGATGGGACTTTTCCAACCATTTGCCGATGTTATCAAGCTGTTCCTGAAAGAGGATATCATACCGACCGGAGCCAATCGGTTTCTGTATACACTGGCCCCCATGATACCGGTTACCACAGCCGTCATCACCGTCGGGGTCATCCCGTTCAGCGAACATGTCTATATCGCCGATCTTAACATCGGCGTCCTCTACCTGCTTGCAGTAGCCTCACTGTCCGTTTACGGGGTCACACTGGCAGGATGGGCATCCAACAGCAAATACTCACTGCTCGGAGGCCTGCGCGCCGCAGCCCAGATGATCAGTTATGAACTGCCCATGGGTGTCGCACTCGCCTCGGTCATTCTGTTTGCCGGATCCCTGAGTGTCCTGGACATCGTCAACTCCCAGGACATTTGGTGGAATATCTTCCGGAATCCGATTGGCTTTGTCATTTTTACGGTTGCGGTCTTCGCTGAAGCCAACCGCACCCCCTTCGATCTTGTCGAAGCTGAACAGGAGCTGGTCGGCGGTTTCCATACCGAGTACAGCTCCATGAAATTCGGGACCTTTTTCCTGGCTGAATACATGCACGTGGTCATCGGAAGCATGCTCATCACCACCTTCTTCTTCGGCGGATACCACCTCCCCTTTGCAGGGTACTGGCTCCCTGAAATGAGTGTTCTGGCAAAATCAATCCTGGATATCTTCGTTTTCATAGCTAAAACCGTATTCTGGGTTTTTGTATTTATCTGGGTGCGCTGGACGATTCCCCGATTCAAATACAATCAGCTCATGCGTCTCGGCTGGACCAGGATGCTTCCGATTGCCATTCTGAATTTTGCCGTACTCGCTGTCATTCTCTATTATCTGTAACATCTTTCCGGTGTATAACCTCTGATTGCCTGACAGGCGTAACGGCCGAATTATTTCAGATGCCATTTTCTTTTCCGTCTCACCATGACTATGTCCAAACATCCAAACGGCTTCGATATCACTTCGTCCTCAAAAACACCGCCTAAACGTGTTGCTTTCTATACCCTCGGCTGCAAACTGAATTTTGCCGAAACGTCCACACTGAAGCGTCATTTCATGGGCGAACAATTTGAGATCAGACCGTTTCAGTCTACGGCGGATGTCTATGTAATCAACACTTGTTCGGTTACCCGGGATGCCAATCGCGACTGCCGTAAAGTGGTCCGGCGTGCCCGGCGCCGGAATCCGCAGGCCTTTATCGTGGTCACCGGTTGCTACGCACAGCTCGAACCGGAACAGATTGCCGCCATTGACGGTGTGGACCTTGTAGTCGGCGCCAGAGACAAGTTCGATATTCTGGATTTGGCCGGTAGCTTCGAGAAACCCGATGAGACCATTGTCCATCGTACCGATGTCAACGAAGCTGTTGATTTTCATCACGCCTTCTCTTCCAATGACCGAACCCGTGCTTTCCTGAAAGTCCAGGACGGATGTGACTACAAATGCAGTTTTTGCACCATCCCGCTGGCCAGGGGAAAAAGCCGCAGTCCATCGGTTGATCAGGTCGTGGAAAAGGCACGGAAAGTCATAGATCAGGGCTACCGTGAAATTGTTCTCACCGGAGTTAATGTCGGTGATTTCGGCAAACAGACCGGTGAGTCGTTTTTGAATCTGTTGAGATCTCTCGACCGCCTCTCCGGGCTTCAGCGCATTCGCATTTCATCCATCGAGCCCAACCTGCTCACCGAAGAGATCATAGCATTCGTTGCCGGCTCCCGGTGCATCCAGCCCCACTTTCATATACCGCTTCAGAGCGGTTCTGACGAGATGCTTCAGTTGATGAAACGCCGCTACCGGACCGACCTGTACAGAAGCCGGGTGGATTCCATTCGTGCTCTCATGCCGGATGCCTGTATCGGTGTGGATGTAATCACAGGCCATCCCGGAGAGACCGATGTCCATTTCCTGGAAACGCTTAAGTTCATTCAGGATCTGGATGTCAGCTACCTCCATGTGTTTACCTATTCCGAACGGCCCAATACGGCTGCACCGGACATTGCCGACACCATCCCGAAAGAGGAGCGGAAAGTCAGAACGCACAAACTGAGACGCCTCTCCGACATGAAACGGTACGATTATGACACCCGCTTTATCGGTTCTGAAAGACCGGTTCTGTTTGAAAAAGACATGCAAAACCAGCAAATGGCCGGATGGACCGATAATTATATCAGGGTGACAGTCCCTTATGATGCCCGTCTGACTAATCAGATCGCCAACTGCCGGCTGGAGTCGCACGCCGAACCCGGCAAAATCACCGGTACTATTGTCTCTCATATACTATCCCCGGAGGTAGTCTATGCCTGATAAGGAAAGCCACAAGATCCTTCAGACCGTTCGGGATTTTCTCAAACAGGAAGAGGACACCTATGGCCCGTTTCAACTCCCGGACATCGGCAAGCCGGAAAGTTCAGGGCAAACCAAAACGAACATCGGCAAGCTGGAAGGTTCAGGGCATGCAGAACCGGCGGATGCCGGCCTTGATAACGTGAAGAGAGTCGAACAGGCAAAAACACTGGAGGAGTTGCGCGAGCTTTGTCTTAACGCCAGTGAACTGCATACCGATCTGGAAAACACCAATCTGGTATTCGGGATCGGCAACCCTGATGCAAAGGTGATGTTGATCGGTGAGGCTCCCGGGTCACAAGAAGACAAGCAGGGAGAACCTTTTGTGGGGCGTGCCGGACAGTTGTTGAACAAGATCCTGGAGGCCATTTCTTTCCGCCGTGAAGAGGTTTATATCGCCAATATACTCAAGCACAGGCCACCCAATAATCGCGATCCCTTGCCAGAGGAGCGCCGGCGAAGCCTCCCCTACCTGTACCGGCAGATTGATTTGATTCGCCCGCAATTCATCGTCTGCCTCGGCAGGGTTTCGGCACAGACACTCCTCGACACCAATCAACCCATGAAAGCGCTGAGAGGCCGTTTCCATCCATTCCGGAATGATATTGATCTAATGGTCACCTTCCATCCTGCCGCCCTTCTCAGAAATCCGGCCTGGAAACGGGATACCTGGGAGGATGTGAAAATGCTTCGCAAGCGATACGATGAAAAGAACGGTGAGAACCGCTGATTTTCACAATATATCGGAAGCGAACTGTTTGATTATTTTTTACCTTTTGAGCAGGCAGGGGAGTTGCTGGAAGACCGGTTGTTCATGATCCCGGAGGTTGCAACTTGCACCATTAAGAATGCTTATAACGACTACTGTTGATCATATGGCGAAATCATCACAAAGCAAAGAAAAAAAGACAGATCCCTATGCGCTGCTTGAATCGCAGGGCCGCATCCCCCCCCAGGCCATCGAAATTGAAGAGGCCATTCTGGGAAGCATGCTCATCGAGGAGCAGGCCGCATCAACAGCTCTCGAGATGCTCCAGGTGGATGATTTCTACAAACCGGCCCATCGCCATATTTTTGAAGTATTAAGTAAGTTGTTTGAACGAAACAATCCGCTTGATCTGCTCACGGTAGAGAGTGAACTGCGGGATCAGGAACTGCTGGAAGCCGTAGGTGGCAGCGGTTACCTGTCGGATCTCACACGTGCCGTGAGTTCTGCGGCCAATATTGAGTACCATTGCCAGATTGTTGCCGAGAAAGCACTTAAAAGGAACCTGATCCTAAGTTGTTCGGATATTATCCAGGAAGCTTACGACACCACAACAGACTCCTTTGAAGTACTTGATCAGGCCGAACAACGCATTTATGAAATCACGAATGCCAAAGCCCTGGGCGGCAGCCAGTCACTGAGTGAAATCCTGAAGCATACTCTTTCCTATCTCGAGGAGATTCGCGGCAAGAAACAGGGAATAACCGGTATTCCCACCGGTCTGGATGTCGATAATCTTACGGCCGGATGGCAGAAAGGGGATTTGGTCATTATAGCCGCACGCCCCTCTATGGGGAAAACAGCCTTTACCCTTACCGTAGCCCGTAACGCGGCGTTGAATCCCGATTCCGAAAAACGGACCCCGGTCGCGGTATTCAGTCTGGAGATGTCGGATCAGGCGCTCGTTCAGCGGCTGCTGACCATGGAGGCCCGGGTGGATGCACAAAAAGCGCGAACCGGGAAACTCGAGGACAGTGAGTTCAAGAATCTGATCGAAGGAGCAGGAAGACTGCATACCGCACCCATATATATTGACGATACTCCTTCGATCAGTATCATGGAGATGCGCTCAAAATGTCGTCGACTAAAGAACGAACACGGAATCGGCCTGGTAATAATCGATTATCTGCAGCTTATGACAGGCATGCAGAACGACCGGCAAAACAGGGAACAGGAGATTGCAGGTATCTCTCGTGGCTTGAAAGCCCTGGCCAAAGAGCTGGATGTCCCGGTGATAGCCCTCTCCCAGCTGAGCAGGGCCGTAGAACAGCGTGGCGGCGATAAACGTCCACAACTCAGTGACTTGCGGGAATCAGGCTCTATTGAGCAGGATGCCGATGTCGTCTGCTTTCTCTACCGGCCGGAGTACTACAAAATTACTACCGATGAACAGGGGAACTCTACCGAAGGTGTTGCGGAACTGATTGTCGGCAAGCAGCGAAACGGTCCCGTGGGTACCGTGAGTCTACACTTTGTGAAAAATTACGCCCGGTTTGAAAATCTGGCCAAATCATATCAGGACAGCAGTTACCTGCCCCCCGGGCAGGAACCGCCTGTCGAATCGCTGTCGGATGACAACATCAAATCGACAGAAACCAGTGAAAAACGTGCGCGCAAGACCGGTTTTACGCCTCCCCCCGAAGATGAGGATAGTCCGTTTTAATCTGTTCAAGCGTGTCATCGTACTCCTGGATGATGGCACTCCAGTCCAGATGCCGATTGACCGCCTGAAGCGTGGACAATGGCAGCTTTTTATGGGTCCCGTCGAGCAGTTTTTTCATCTTCCGGAAAAGATCGGTCTCATCATCGTAAAAAACGGGTCCATGTAAAAGCGGTTCCTGCAGCGATTTCGGGATCAGTTCCGGGTAGGTCAGACTTCTGGGCAATACCGGATGACAGCCGCAGTAGATGGCTTCCATAATGGCGGTGCAAAAGAATTCATGCTTGGCCGTGGATACCACGAAATCCCCCCGCTGAAGCAGGTTGCCATACTGTTCACTGTTTTCAACAAATCCATAGTGCAGAATACGGCTTCCATATCGCTTCCACGCCTCTTCAAACAGCTCAGACTGATCATGTTCCTGATCACCGGCCAATATCAGATCGAACCGGCATTCGGCATCATCCAGTTTCTCAATGACGCGGAAAAATTTATCCGGATCCTTGTCAAAAGACCAGCGCTGGTTCCATACCACAACCGGTTTTTCGTTAGCTGTTCTCGTTTTTCGTTTTTCCACCGCCGGGTCAAGCACTTTCAAATCCAGGCCCGGGTAAAGTATTTTGGAACGGTCAGCTATTCTTGCGATCGACTCCGACTGCTGATAATCAGGAAACTTTGCCAGAAAGCCGGGTAATGCATCCAGGAAATTTTTTTTATGAAAAGCTGAGTTGAAATAAACCACATCGGCGGCCAGTATGCTGAGGTAGTTGATATAGCAATAGGTAATGTCACGCTCTTCATCACCCGGGACCGGCTGTGTAAGCTGGTTTTCATGCATGTAGAGAACAATCGGAACATTGGCAAAACGGGGATTGGTCAAAGCGATAAATGCAGGGAGATTGGTCATACTGCTGGCCAGTACCAGGTCGATCGGCTCTTCAATTTGCTTTGTTTTTTCGGCCAGCGTGACAGAACCCCCACTCATTCTCCATTTCCAGTGGCTCCCTTTCATGGTCACTGAAAAGACGCGGTGCCTGGAATAACGCTGCAAGCCGTTTATAAAAACACGGTGGGATCCGCCCAGAAATGGCTCTACCAGAAGAATATTCATGAAAACTCAATAAACAAGGTGCCAGTTTTCTTCAAAAACATCATTATGCTCTATTTCCGCTTGTTCACGGAGATATTCAAGGATCATGTCGGAAACCGACCGGTCGATGTTCTCCAGTACCGGCGCATTCTCCAGCATGTCAAAACCTCCGCCGCCTTCAGCCCTGTAGGAGTTGACGGCAAGCGAAAACCGGTCATCATCGGCAACCGGCCGTCCCTCATACATGAGGCGTGTCACACGTTCCCCGACCGGACGCCTGATATCCAGTACATATTCAACGCCCGCCAACATGTCAAAATTGAAACCGGGCCATTCCCGGTTAATCCTCGGCATTCCGTGTTCATCAGCACCGGTGAGAAAATATCGTGAGCCGTATTCCAGATATTCCCGAAGCTGCAGTCCTGTGACCTCAAGTTTGTACAATGTATTGTGATAGGGATAGAGCCGGGCGATATCCCCTCTTGTTATGGATCCGGGACCGAATGATACAGAGGTATTGAAAGCGGACGCTGCCGACAGTTGTGCCCCCGTGGCCTTTTTCTGAACGGTCTGAATAAGGTCTGTGATGGGAGTGTCCTGAATCCGGGCCATTTCAGCTGACCAGTGGTCATCGGTATGAGCCACAGGTTCGGTAACAAATTCCACCACCCTGTTATGGACCTTGTCGGTCATTTCCAGTATTTCGGGATCTTCATCCACCCCGGAAACCGACAGATTCCTGGTGTTTTGACCTACTACGCTCACCTCACCATCGTCCTCCCTTGCAATATGCAGTGTTGCCACACCCAGATGGGATGCCCACCGACCGGGCTGTACCACTCCAACAGGCTGACCATCCACCCCCTTCAGTACCATACCGTCAACCGTCCGGTGGGTATGACCAAGTACCATCAGATCGACACCGGATACCTGTTCGACGACCGCCCGCCCGAAATTCTCTTCTCCGAGGTCATCGCGTTCATAGCCGGATCCGCCATCCAGACCGGTATGGGCCAGGATGATGACAACATCAGCATTTTCACGTTCCTTCACTTTGCGGACAAACCGGGCTGCGGCCTCCACACCGTCTCCAAAATCCAGTACCCCCTCTACCCGCGATCGGTCCCACACGGCCGAACCCGGGGTGGTTAAACCGACCACCGCGATATTCATATCGGCTACCTCAACCATGATATAGGGAGGATAGGCAGGATCCCGGGTACCGTGATGATAGATATTTGCACCAATAATGGGTGTATCGGTCATATCGATCTGCCGGTTCAGATACGCCAGACCGAAGTTGAATTCATGGTTCCCGATCACCACTGCGTCGTATTCCATGTGGTCAACTACGGTCAGAAAAGGGTATTGACGCTCCTTTGTATCATGAAGCGCGAAATATTCAGCAAACGGGTTGCCCTGCAACCAGTCACCGGCATCCAAAAGCAGATGATGGTCATGCACCGACCGGATGGAGTCAACCAGTGTAGCCACCTTGGACAACGCATACCCGGACTGCTCACGGTCCCGGTAATAGTCCCATGCCCGTACTCTGCCATGGACATCGGTTGTTGCCATAATAACCACCTCCAGTGTATCTTGAGCGGCAACATGGGCCTCCTTCTCGTCACCGATCGGGACAGATCCGGTACAGCTGATCGCAAAAACCGAAATGAAGAACAGTAACACCGCAAAAATCCTGTTATCTGCATTACGAAATTGCAATGTGGTCATATCACCGTCCCATCCTCGATGATACTATTCTTTTCGACCACTACGATACCGTCAATAATGGAATAATTGTCGTAATGTCCGTTTTCAAGGTGATCCCCACCGGTGATCCGGACATTGTTACCGATCCGGGCATTTTTATCAATGATGGCCCTTTCGATATGGCAATGATCTCCGATACCGGGTGAAGGTACATTCCTTTCGGAGTCCTCCTCCATTTCGGAGAGTGTGGGATAAAAATCGTTCCCCATCACAATGGCATCCTTGATAACCGACTCCCGGCCGATTCGGGAGCGTATCCCGATCACCGAATGTTCTATGCTTCCCGCTTCCACAAAAGCCCCTTCAGCAACGAGCACCCTGTCGAGTCTGCTTCCGGAGACCTTTGTCGGAGGCAACAGACGCGGCCGGGTGAATATGCGTTTGCCTGCAGCATAGAGATCGAACTCGGGCAGCGGTTCGGTGAGCTCCAGATTGGCGTCAAAAAAGGATCGAATGGTACCGATATCCGTCCAGTAGCCCGTGTATTCATAGCTTGCCACCGTGACATCAGAATCAATGGCCCTGGGGATGATCTCCTTGCCGAAATCCAGCGCTTCCGGAATGCTGTCGATCATATTTTTCAGCTCATCATTCTCAAAGATATAGATCCCCATGGAGGCCAGATACTCTTTTCCTTGCGCCTTGAGCTCATCGGATACCTCGGATTTCCAGTTCGGGAGTTCTTCCATTGACGGTTTCTCGATGAAATCGGTGATGAGACCATCAGGGTCGGTTTTCATGATGCCAAAGCCGGTGGCGTCCTCGGCCGTTACCGGAATGGTGGCAATCGTCAGTTGGGCATTAGACGCCCTGTGTACCTTCATCATTTCCCGGTAATCCATTTGATACAATTGATCACCGGAGAGAATGAGAATGTGTTCTGCCCTGTGATTCTGCAGATAGCCGAAGGTCTGCCTCACCGCATCAGCGGTTCCCTGAAACCACTGCTGTGAACTCGGTGTTTGTTCGGCGGCCAGGATATCCACGAACCCGGTAGAAAAGGCGTCAAAGCTGAATGTATTTTTAATATGCGTGTTCAGCGAAGCCGAATTGAACTGGGTCAATACATATATTTGCCGAAGATCAGAGTGCAGACAGTTGGATATGGGAATATCCACAAGCCGGTACTTGCCTCCCACCGGCACAGCCGGTTTGGATCTGCTTTTGGTTAGAGGATACAGCCGGGTGCCGGCGCCGCCGCCTAAAATAACCGCTACAGTTGAATCCATTATGCCCCCTCCATCTTGATTAGTGATTGGTACATCGTCTTATACTGTTTTGCTGAATTATACCAGGAAAAATCCTTCGACATTGCCCTCTTTTGTAACGCTGTCTTCAGATGCTCGTCTGAAAATATGGTAGTGGCCCGCTGAAGCGCTATGTAGGCGTCGTCCAAATTAAATAGATCGAACAGAATACCGTATCCTTCCGGCCGGGAATAATCCACAACAGTATCACGCAGACCCCCGATATTCCGGACAATGGGCAATGAACCGTAGCGCAATGCATACAGCTGATTGAGTCCGCAGGGTTCCACACGTGACGGCATCAATAGGAAGTCGCTGCCCGCATACATTCGATGGGCGAGCTCTTCATTGTAACTGAGAGATGCATCAAAATAGTCCACATACCGCCCTTTCAGTTCATTAAAACGCTGATGCAGAAAGGGGTCTCCGGTACCCAGGATCAGAAAGTTGCCCTTCAGGCCGGTCTCGAGAAACCGGGTGATCAGATCCGGTAGCAGGTCGGCTCCCTTTTCAGCGACCAACCTGCCGATAAAGATAAACAGAGGCAGATCCGGATTCAGATTAAATTTTTTGCAAAGCCACTCCTTGTTTTTCTTTTTCCCCTCGATAAAAGTGTCCGGGGTATAATTCTTTGCTATCAGCGGATCCGTTGATGGATTCCAGACATCACTGTCTATTCCGTTCAGAATTCCCAATGACTTTCCGCTTTCAAAACTCAACAGAGGCTCCAGGCCCTTGCTTGCAGATTGCAGCTCCTCCAGATAGCTGTTGGATACGGTTGTAATACGCCAGGCGGTGCGTAATCCGGCCGAAAGAGCATTGAGCCGGCCGTTCCAGTATAAAAATCCCTCCCGCTCCGGATTTATTTTCGGAAGCAGGGATTTTTTTTCAGGATCATACCACCCCTGATAATGGCCATTGTGAATCGTAAGGACGGTGGGAATATCGGCAAACTCGTGAAAAACCGGTGAACTGGTCATCAAAAACGGAATCAGGGCCGTATGGTGATCATGACAGTGAATTATGTCGGGTTTGCTGCTGAATGACTTCATCCAGTCAAGTACAGCTATCTGAAACGATACAAATCGCTCGTATTCGTCCCAGTATGGAAAATCACTGTTCGGGTCGATATAGATCCCGGGCCGGTCCAGTCTCCCCGGAATATCCACCAGATAGACCGGAAAGCCAAGAACATCCCCCTGCTCATGCATGATGCGATATTTAAAACGCTCGTTACCCAGGCGGGCAATACCTTCATGAACCTGTTCAAGTTGATGATTCCTTACCCACTGAATATCAAAGTGGGGTATGACCACCCGGGAATTTACATCAAACCGTTGCATATATTTGGGCAGCGCACCGACGACGTCTGCCAGACCTCCGGCTTTTGCGACCGGGTAACACTCAAAACTGATATGAATTACCTGCATTTGTAACTATCCTGCGCTATTTTCGTAAGTATTTTGAAATCTCTGCGTTCGGGGGTGTAATGCGATGTTTTTTGCCTGTCATGGATATCAACAATAACGATAAACTTGTACAGGTATATAAGGATTTAGAAACCTATCTTACAACCCCTTTTTTTCAGTTTGAAAATTTTTGAACCATATATATAAAACCGGATGGCCCGTATGAATGATTCCATCGTGAGCTTTGAAAATGTGACCAAGATCTTTGGTGATCAGAGAGCTGTGGATGAGGTCTCATTTGAAGTTAAAAAAGGACGTATTTTCGGGCTTCTGGGCCCCAATGGAGCAGGCAAGACGACGAGCATTCGCATGCTTACACACATCCTGGTTCCCGATTCCGGATCTATTCAACTGTTCGGTCAGCCTGTCGGATCCGAAACACAGAAATTGCTTGGATATCTGCCCGAGGAACGGGGACTGTATAAAAAAATGAAAGTTGGTGAACAGCTCATCTACCTGAGTCGCCTGCATGGACTTTCCAAACCGGCCGCCATTGAAAGCATCCGGTATTGGCTGGCACGTTTTGAAGCCGAAAGCTGGATCCATAAAGAGGTCGGTGAGCTTTCCAAGGGCATGCAACAGAAAATACAATTCGTAGCAACGCTTGCTCACAATCCGCCGTGTCTCATATTTGATGAACCGTTCAGCGGGCTGGATCCGATCAACAGCGAAACACTCAAAGAGATCATTCTCGAGCTCCGGGATAAGGGAAAAACCATCTTTTTTGCCACACACCGTATGGAGCAGGTTGAGCAACTGTGTGACGACATCGCCCTGTTTAATAACGGAAAGCTTGTTTTAAGCGGCGACCTTTCTCAAATTCGCTCGTCCTATGGTAAAAATACCGTCACCCTCCGATTTACCGGTGACAATTCGTTTCTGGATAATCTCAAGCATGTGCGGATCAATAACAGGTCGGTGCATTATGCCGAAATACGCCTGCTTGAAGGCTCCGACGATCAGGCCATACTCAGGGAGGCCCAGAAGCATTGCCGCATTCAGGCATTTGAATTGACAGAGCCCGGGTTACAGGAAATATTCATTGATGCTGTTTCAAAATAAAAGGTAGATTGCATGATCCATAAAGAAAAACTGCTGCTGATTGTCCAACGTGAATTCTGGGTTCGCTTTAAAAGTAAAATCTTCATTGTTACCACCGTTCTTGCACCCATTATCATGATTGCACTGGTGATTCTTCCGGCTCTGATCCATACCCTGTCCGGTGATACCACACGTCAGTTCCCCATATATGATGAAACAGGTGTTGTCGGTGAAAAAATGGTACAAGGCGACTCCTCGTCCTACCGGCTGTCGGAGTCGGATCCTACCCGGTTGCGGACGCAGCTCCAAAATGGCGAGATCCATGGTTTTATTGTTATTCCGCACGAATTGCTGGATGGATTGGGAAGTTCGGCATTTTACCATGACGGAAGTGCCGGTATGTCCGTCTCATCCCGAATACGTTCCGACATTCGACAGCATGTACAACAAATAAGGCTGGAGAGGCTTGAAATCAGCGAGGAGATGAAGGCGGTCATGAACGAGGAAATCAGTGTAGACAACTTCATTATATCCGATGATGGCGCGGAGGCGGCCGACTCCGGTTATTCTGCCCTGGTCGGCTTTATCATGGGTTTCATCATCTACGGAGCCATGTTCGGCTACGGAGCGATTATCATGAGAAGTGTTATGGAGGAAAAAACAACACGGGTTGTTGAAATCATCGCCTCTTCGGTTCGACCTTTTGAACTCCTCATGGGGAAGGTGATCGGAGTGGCCATGCTCGGACTTACCCAGTTCATTATATGGGCGGTGGCAGGGGCACTGCTCCTTTTTGCTGCCGGTCCTGTTCTTACCATTTTGGCCGGTGGTGGTGCTGAGCCTGCGGCGGCTGGTGCTGAAACAGCCGTCACCATGCCGGTTATCGGACCTGTGGTTTGGGTCGGCTTTGTACTTTTCTTCCTCCTCGGATTCCTGATCTACAGCTCCCTGTTTGCCGCTGTCGGATCGGCCATTGAACAGGAATCGGACAGTCAGCAGCTGCAAATGCCGATAATCATGCTCATTATTGTTCCATTGCTATTCCTGATGACCGTATCCGACAATCCCGCTTCCACCTTGTCGGTGAGTTTGTCCATGATCCCTTTCTTTGCCCCCATTTTGATGCCGGTCCGGATGTCGGTGATATCAGTCCCCTTCTGGCAGCTCGGTGGCACCATCCTTTTGATGGTGCTCACTTTCGTCGTACTGATGTGGCTCAGTTCACGGATCTATCGCATCGGCATATTGATGTACGGGAAAAAGGCGAGCTTTGCCGAACTCTACAGGTGGGTGCGTCAGGACTGAAGTGATTACCCGGTGAAGGCCTATCTAACGTCTGTCAGTTGAGGCTGATGGGATTGCTGAATGCAATATCCGCAAGTTCGTAGTGCGATTGCTGTACAATTCGCTTTCGGGCGATTTCATGTGTTGTACGATGCAGAAACATGAACATGACACCGTCCCTGTTAAATCCACTCTCGATGAGATCGTTCATCGTTGAATGGAATTTGCGATAGTCGTGATCATTCAGGACATCATTGACCCACGCTTCAATAATGTCGTCCCGTTTTGATTTTGGCGGTAATTTAATGATATAATTCATAACAGGAGAAACTTACAGGTGTCATTCGATAGGATGCAGATCTTCTATTCGCTTTAATATACGAATATCATACTCCATCAACATCATTTCTTCCAAAAAAGGTCCTCTTTCTTCCTGTTCCAGTTCCGAAAGCGAGAAAAGGGTTAAAAACCGAATCCGGGGATCCCGGTCATCATGATAGTTGTTCAAAAAGTCATACTCCCAGTCGCTGCCGGCGGCGTGAAGGCGAAGTTGCCGATAGCTTAACCAGCGTAAGTCAAATGGGTACCCTTCGTGCAGGTACTCGATAGCAGCGTCAACGGATCCTTCGTTCACCGGCACTTCAAACAACTCTTCCAGCAGCGTTTCGGTGAACAGCAGATCGCCGCGGTCCTCATCCAGGAAACGCAGTGCAAAACTCCGGAATGCTTCATCATCAATGATCTCCCGGTAGGTCCGGATAGCCTCATTGACCAGATCCAGGTCATCTGAAGTTTGAATAATGGATAGAACCTCCTCCTCCACCTGAGCGTTGCCGCTGTAAGCCTGAAGTGCCCGCATGGATACCATCCGTATCCCGGAGTGGTTGCTGGTCAATCCCTCCAGGAAACGACGTTCGGTACCACTGGCCCCTGAAGTTATGGCAGCCAATAGTTTAAATAATCCCGCTCTAACTTCCGGGTTCTCTTCCCGCGCCATAACGTCCTGAATGGCAAGTTGCAAGTCGGGATCGGATGAATACGCGATCAGGGCTTCCGCAGCTTTCCTTCGCTGTTCAGGCTCCTCCCCCCTGCGAAGCTGATGAAGCCAGAAAGAGAACGGCTTTTCGACGACAAATGATACATGCTCAACATCCGCTTCTTTAACACGGAGATTGTTGACCTGTCCGCCGGTGTCGATCTGAATGGTTTCTCCTTCTCCGTGGAAGGTGAATTCATTTTGAAATATCCTCCCGTCACGTTCCCATTCGGCGATCACTTCAAACATGTCATCTGTGATATCGGCAAGGGGTGAAATCTCCAACCGGAGGTTCCCGGAACCACCGTTCTCCTGTACCAGCACCTGAAATTGGTACTCGGGCACCCGAACAGGTGCGGTAATATCCTGCTCCGGAATCCATTTTCCGGTTAGATCATACAGGTGACGGGAAAAATCCCCGGAGGTCCAGGTCCCCTCCATGCCGGAAAATTCTCGAAGCCCGGATGATAGCGTAGCCCCAAGCAGGGACGTATCACGGTCCCGGATATATCTTCTTGCCCATTGCCAATACTCCATGCTGCCTGTTTGATATAACGTTTCAGGAATGTTAAACGCCTCTTTCAACGGATCATCGTATTCCAACCAGTCGGGCAGCCCGGCCTGTTCAGCGACCAGCGCCTGAAGCAATGTAATAAATGCAGAATGGGCCCATTGTTCCGTCCTGAGTGAAATCCCAAACCATTGAGCTATAAGCGATCGGGTAACTTGCAGTTCCTGATTATCATGACGTTGAAAGACATAGGTTTTGCCGGAGGCATATGGCCGGGTCTCCCACCGGTCATCGGAGAGTACGACAATCTGAAAAGAAGTGAATGGCAGTTCGCGGCGCATCAATCGTTCAAGATCACGTATCCGGCTTACGGTATGCTCCAGCATTTCACGACTGTCTGATTCCTCCATGATCTCCTGTTCATGATAGATCCGTACATTTTTTGTACCGGTGAACGACTCATAAAGCTCAAAATCACCCACAGAGAAGGCCAGATCGGAGACAGGAATGGCATGTTCTGTTACCCAGCGGTAATAGTTTCCCCGGTCCGAATCCCACCGGCCGTCCAATTCGCCACTGGCCACAGCCCTTTGCCCATCCGGCACCTCGAATGTCAATTGTACCGGCATGACCGCTCTGGGATGAATGGGCCCCGGAAGCCAGTGTGCAACCCCGCCGGGAAGATTTGATGAAAAAATGGTCCCGTTGGGAGTGTAATGTACTCCGAACTCCGGACGGGCTTCATATTCTATTTGCAGCGATGTCCGGGTGTCTGATTCCAGGTTATCATCGAACCGGATCTGCAGGGTGTCTTGAATATTATCCCAGGTCACATCGCCATTATCCAGCGTTATATTTTCGATTTCAATATTCGGCGCTGACCATGTCAAACGGTTTACGGATGAATGCCGCGGTGTAAAATGATAGGAAGCCACTCCGCGAATGAGTCCCGTCTCAAATCCGATTTCAAGTTCGGCTTCCAGTCCGGAATAGGAAACTTCCATTCTCGGACGCTGTGAATAGTCCCCGTCGGATGTTATCAGAGCATAACCATTTTCTTCTGCTCCTGCCGAAAGAACGGTAATAAACTTTAATATAAAAGCTAATCCTATGATTCTCATAATGTTAAAATACATGTCTTGACAACTCTGCTAAATTTGGTCATGATGCCGGTATCCCTGCCGGATCGACAGCACAAACCGGCCGGGATCCGGATGATACAGGTGTGTTATTCGCTACTAATCACTTCGACAGCTTGCTATTTTCCGGAAGGTTCCATGGCAGATATGACATTACCTGCCAGAACTTCATTGGAAGAAAAACCGTTACCGCCATCAATGCTAGCTCTGCCCTTCAAGTCCAGAAACACCCCTCCCGACTCCTGAAGTATGGGCAGCAGTGGTGCGGCGTCCCACAGGTTAAGAACAGGATCAAACATGATATCCGCGCGGCCGGTAGCTACCATCATATGTCCGTACGCGTCACCCCAGGTGCGATGGAGCCGGCAACTATCCAGCAAGTTTTCAAATTTTCCGAACAAGCCTTGCTCACGAATGGTAGTCACATCGGTGCTGAGAAGTGTTGCACGCGATAGCGACCGGACATCGGCAACCCGGCAGTCCTGTCCGTTATACCGGGCTCCAAGCTCCAGTGCCGCTTCACAAAGTTCATCGGTTACAGGTGCGTAGATCACCCCGATCTCGGGTTCACCATCAATCGTCACACCTACCAATGTCGTGTACAGCGGTACACCATGAATGAAGGAGTGGGTTCCGTCAACAGGATCAAGTATCCATTGTACCGACCTGTTTTCACCCTGAATCCCGAACTCTTCCCCGATGATACCATGTTCAGGGTAGGTTTCTGTGATCCGGTCTCTCATCCATTTTTCGGCCTCCCGGTCGGCAATAGTAACCGGGGAATCGTCCGCTTTCCGGTCGACCTGAACTCCGTTCCGGAAATGGGAAAGGGTATTTTTACCGGCAGATCTTGCAATATAAATGGCAAATTGTAACAGCTCTTCTTTTTTTGTTCGTTGCATTTCAAATAAATTTCAGTATCAAAATACGGGCATGTCACCGGGCTTCAGAAACCGCCGGTCCCTGATTTATTTTTATAACGAAACTCCATCGGGTATGGTTTGTCATTCCTCCAAGAGTCGTATATTTACCGGCCATATGAATTTCTAAAATAGTAAAAACATGTCTTCTGAAAGAATTATTTCTGACATCGCCCGACAATTGCAGCTGGCTCCAAAACAGGTTGCCTCGGTTTCTGAAATGATCAATGAGGGAGCTACCATCCCTTTTATCGCCCGTTACCGTCAGGAACGCACGGGAGGGCTGGATGAAGAGCAGCTTCGGGCCGTTCGGGATCAACTCGAATACCTGACCCTGCTTGGTGAACGCAAAGTCACTATTCTCGGCTCGATTCGTGAACAGGGCAAGCTGACCGAAGAGCTGGAATCGGAAATCCGGCAATGCACCTCACTCAAGGAGCTTGAAGACCTTTATCTGCCTTATAAACCCAAACGGAAAACACGTGCCTCTGTTGCCAAAGAGAAAGGGCTTGAGCCATTGGCCGAACTGATTTGGGAGGAGGAGATCGAACAGGGGGATCCCGGACGGATTGCTTCAAAGTATATTGACCCTGACAAGGACGTCAACAGCTCTGACGAGGCTCTTCAGGGTGCCCGGGATATCTGTGCGGAGTGGATTAATGAAGAAATCGAGGTACGCAACAACCTGCGCGCCCAAATAGAACGTAACGGCATCCTGAACGTCACCAAAACCGATAAACCTGATGAACGTGAAGTTTTCCGGGAGTACTATGCGTTTAGCGCCAAACTCACCTGGATTAAACCCTATCAGGTATTGGCCGTCAATCGGGGCGAACGGGAAGGTATACTTTCGGCAGATCTTGAAATATTGGAAGATAAAGCCATACAACGAATTGAGCATCATGTCATTACGAATCATGATTCCATTTTCACAAAGCAACTTGCACAGGCCGTGAAAGACAGCTATCGTCGACTGCTTTTTCCGGCTCTGGAACGTGAAACCCGTAAAGAGCTTACCGAAAAAGCGGAAGAACATGCTATCCAGACATTCGCCGAAAATCTGAAAAACCTGCTGCTGCAGCCACCGTTGGCTGCCCGGACCGTTATGGGCATAGACCCGGGATACCGGACCGGATGTAAGGTGGCGGTAGTCGACCCCACCGGAAAATATCTCGGCGGAACAACCATTTACCCCACGCCACCACAGAAGAAGATCAGGGAATCCATCAAAACGCTTGACGACATGATAGCGCAATTCAATGTCACCCTGATTGCTATCGGAAACGGCACCGGAAGCAGGGAAACCGAGATGGTCGTAGCCGACCTGATTGCGGAAAGGAAAGAAAAACATCCCGGGGAGGAGCTGCACTATCTGATTGTCAACGAGGCGGGTGCCTCGGTCTATTCCGCTTCGCCCCTTGCCAAACAGGAGTTTCCCGACCTGGATGCCGCCATGCGCGGCAATATTTCCATTGCACGGCGTGTTCAGGACCCGCTGGCCGAACTGGTCAAAATAGATCCGAAATCGATCGGAGTGGGCCTGTATCAACACGATGTAAGTCAGCCCCGGCTCTCCAAAAAACTGGATGATGTTGTAGAAAGCTGCGTCAATAATGTGGGCATCAATCTCAATACAGCCAGTTCAGCGCTTTTATCCTATGTTTCCGGATTGAGCCGCACTATTGCTGAAAAAATCGTCTCCTACCGGGATCAGACGGGACCGTTCCGGAAACGTGAAGAACTGAAGGAAGTAGCCGGAGTCGGTGAGTTCCGTTTTCAGCAGGCCGCAGGGTTCCTGCGTATTCCGGAATCCCCTCATCCGCTTGATAATACGGCGATACACCCGGAAAGCTACAAAGCCGCCGAAGAGCTTTGCAAATACGCAGGCGTAAAGACAGAACAGATTCCCGAAAAATCCGACCTGTTTCCTCTGAAATTCCGGAATCTGAACCTTGAAAAAACGGCTGAAAGTATGGGTATTGGAATACCCACCCTTGAACTGATTATCGAGAATCTTCAAAAACCCGGAAGAGACCCTCGTGAATCATTGCCCAGGCCCCTCTTGAAACAGGAAATCCGATCCATGGAGGACCTTCGTGAAGATGAGGAACTGGAAGGTACGGTTCGGAATGTTGTGGATTTCGGAGCTTTTGTCGATATCGGTGTCAAACAGGATGGTCTGCTGCATATTTCAAAAATGAGCAGTCGCAAGAAAGTAAAAAATCCCCACGACGTGGTTGCCGTCGGAGACATTATACGGGTCAGAATTGCTTCTCTTGACAAGCAAAGAGAAAGAATCGGTCTGGAGCTTGTGGATGATAAGTAACAAGGACTGAGAGTCTACCGGTTGTTCAACTCATGGTAGCGCCGGTCAAGCGCTTTGAGATTTCTGACTGCTTTGCGCAGCCATTGCAGATAAATATACTGCCGCTCCGGTTCCTCCAGCTTCCAGGGCAGATCTGATTGATCCATAATGCGGCGTATGTGGTACAGGCACAGAGCCACACTTACAGAGATATTAAAACTTTCGCTGAAACCGTACATCGGAATATGGAGCCATTCATCGGCATTCTGAATGGCATAGTCGGTCAATCCCAACTTCTCTGCACCAAATACCAGGGCTGCAGGCTGATCCGGACGGTAGTCGTGCAGGGAAACCTGTTTTTGATGTGGTGTGGTGGCAACTATGCGATACCCTTTTTCCCGCAGGTTCCGGTAAGCACGCTCGGTATTGTTGATATGCTTTTTTTTGTATCGATGCACCGTCAGCCACTTATCGGCACCGATGGTAACGCCTTTGTCCACATCAAAAACATTTCTGTTTTCAATGACATGTACATCCTGGATTCCGAACCCGTCGCAACTTCTTAGTACAGCAGAGGCATTTTGTGCCTGATAGATATCTTCCAGAACGACTGTTAAGAAACGGGTCCGCGTTTCCAGCGTTTTCCGGAACAGATTTTTTTTATGCTCACTCACAAATTCGGAGAAAAAGGCGATCTCTTCTTCAAGATGTTTTCCCCGATTCATCGGTTTCATCGCTAAAATCAGGGTTTATTGCTCACTCCCGGAACCACACTGCAACATAAAACCCTTTTTCCGTATCGTCTGTATATAGTTTACCGGAGTGATATCCTCTATTTTTTTTCTCAGATAACTGATGTAAACGTTCAGAAAATTGGTATTGGTATCAAAATTGATATCCCAGACATTGTTCGTCAGTTCATCTTTGTCCAGAATCCGGTTGGGGTTTTTCAGGAAATACGCCATCAGGTTGAATTCGTTGTTGGTCAACAGAACCTTTGTATCCTTCACATAGAATTCCCGGTTGACCAGATCGATTTTCAACTCGCCGCATTCATACGTGTTGTTAGATTCCCCGCTTTTTTGAGAACGGCGGTTAATGGCATCTATTCTTGCAAGCAGCTCTTTGTTATCGAAAGGTTTCGTCAAATAGTCGTCTGCTCCGGTATTCAGACCTGTAACTTTGGTATCGGTATTCTGATAGGCTGAAAGAATCAGTATGGGTGTAGACCGGTTATGTTCCCTCAGCACCTTGCAAACCTCAAGTCCACTTTTGTCCGGCAATCCAAGGTCGAGGATAATGATATCAAAATCTTCATTGAGTGCCATATCCTCACCCGTCTCACCCCGCTCTGCAATTGATACCTCGTGTCCCTCTTTTTCCAATACATGTTTGACCAGTGTGCGAACAATGCGGTCGTCTTCAATTACCAGAATATTCATGAATTTCATGTGTTTATAATTTTTGTTTCAAG
>SLOL01000004.1 GCA_007132495.1 Balneolales bacterium | reverse complement strand
GGGGACACGCGATCCACCATTGAGCTTGCCGACGGCAGTACGGTGGTCCTGCGCCCCCACTCTATGTTGTATCAGATAGCGTTGACAGAGTCCGAACACTCATACGCCCTGACGGGTGAGGCATTGTTCGATGTGGACCCGGCGCCGGACCGGATGTTCACTGTAGAGGCCGGACCGGGTCGGGTGGTTGTTGCCGGCACCAGGTTCAACCTCAATTACCGCGGCCGGGAAACGCGGGTTTATCTGCTGGATGGAACCGTGCAGTTTGAGACCATCGACCGCGAACGGGGAATCACGCTGACTCCCGGAACAGCCGCCGTTATTGATGAGCAGGATGATCTTAGCGGGCCATTCGACTTTCAGGCGGAAGAGGTCACCGCATGGATGCGTGACCGCCTCTCTTTCCGTGACCGGCCCGCATCCTCCATTTTTACTGAATTGGAACATCATTATGATATCACTATCGAAGCACCATCGGGCGTCAGCCGCCAACGCCTTGGCGGCTCCATCGCACTGGAAACCGCCGGACAAAGTCTGGATGATCTTGGTATCGTGCTGGGTGGCGAGTTCGTCCGCACCGGCGAGCAAACCTATGAATTCAGACCCGAACAATAAGCCAACCATCGACCCGATGTC
Source organism: Balneolales bacterium (assembly GCA_007132495.1). Lineage (GTDB taxonomy): Bacteria > Bacteroidota > Rhodothermia > Balneolales > Natronogracilivirgulaceae > SLOL01. The sequence continues at coordinate 10,382 of SLOL01000004.1, read as the reverse complement.
CATGCCATTATGCAGCACGTGAACAAGCAGGCATTTTTTCTGTTGATCGTTACACTGATGCCGGCTGCCCCGCTGTTTGCCGGCTTTTCATTTCAGAATGAGCCATTGCAATCCGTCATCCAGCAGGTTCAGGGTGAAACGTCCTACTATTTTCTGTACCGGGAATCACAGATAGCCGGTGTGAACATCACCCTCGAAACAACCGAAGATCAGGTCATCCCGGACCTGCAAACCGAGCTGGCAAGAGAAGGTATTTCACTTCGTGTGGATGAAGACCGAAACCAGGTCTTTCTGGTCCGCATGTCGGTGAGTGAACGGGAGGCCGTGGCCCGCGAAGTCCGGATAGATGGTCAGGTTGTGGACGCTTCTACCGGCGAGCGCCTGCCTTTTGCCACCCTGATCTGGCGCCGGGATGGGGAGTTGAGGGGTATCACAGCCAATGCAACCGGGAGATTTGACATCCGGACACGCCTTCGGGATGATCATCTGACCGTCACGGCTTCCTACCTGGGCTATCGGAAACGGGAACTGCGCATGGATCTTGCCGAATCCGATCACATTGAGGATCTCACGTTGCGTCTGGAACCGGAGGCCATTGCCGGAAACGAGATTATGATCACCGCTTTTTCCGGATACAACCCATCTGATACGATACTGACCGGATTGATGGACGCCGGACGATTCAGTCCGCTCGGCGAATCCAGCTCTATACGCGCCCTGCAATCGCATCCATCGGTCGCCAAAATGACGGCTCTCAATGACGGTATACACGTGCGCGGGAGCACCCCGGACGGCTTCATGGTCATGCTCGACGGGATGCGCATTTTCAACCAGAGCCATTTGTTCGGTCTGCTGGACAGTTTTAATGCCGATGCGATTCAGTCGGCCGGATACTATTTCGGGGTAGTACCTGCGTATATGGACGCTCCCACCGGCGGCGCACTGAATCTGATCACACGCACCGGTTCCCGAAATGAGTTCCGGCATCAGGTCGCCCTCAGCAATACCAGTGTCAGCGGCAGCTTTGAAGGGCCGCTTGGGAATCGGAGCAGCTGGCTGGTGTCCGCCCGAACCTCCTATATGGATCAGATTAACTGGTTGAACAATTCCAGGCTGGTGCAGTGGGGACTTGATATCGACCGGCCGCTGCGCGTGGCTGCTGATGTGCCCGATTTCACCGACATGGTCTTGCAACCGGGTGCCGCATCCGTTCAGTTTCTCGACCTGCACGGCAAGCTGTACCACGAAACACCCGGCAACGGCCGTTTTATCCTGAGCGGATACCTGGGAGGCGATCGTACATCGCAGGTGGCCGGTCGCCGGACCCGGGCTGCCGGTATCGACCGAACCTTTGCATTTGAAGAAGTGGAGACATCCAATCTCTGGGGTAATGCGTTGATGAGTCTGACCTATCAGCGGCAGGTGCTCTCGCGTTTGCACAGTTCCACAACGGCCGGCTTCAGCTCCTACGAAACGGAATTTGACAAGGACGATTTTGTCTATACCCGGATATCACGGGAAGAAGACACTGAAAATATCACCATATTTACGTTTCCGTTCCGAAACCGCAGCGCCATCAACGAAATGAGAGTGAACCAGAAGCTCGATTACCGCCGTGACCGGTTTGGAGCAACGTTCGGCGGAACCTGGCGATATTACCGTGGTGAGTATGGCGAAGATTCATTCGACCGGACCTCCTTTTTCACGCAATCCGAAGCACATCTCGGAAACATTTTTCTGCATACCGAGTGGAATCCATGGACTTTTTTGAGTCTGGACGCCGGTGGACGGCTCTACTATTTCAGTGAAGGCAGCAAGTTCATGCCTGCACCGCGGCTCCAAATCCGGCTTTCGCCGGCATCCGGAGTGCATGTCACCGGAGGATACGCGGTCAATCACCAATTCCTTCACAAGATATCCCTGAAGAACGCTGTCACGGCTGACGTGTGGATCCTCTCAACTGAATCGCAGCCGCCGGCCACATCCACCCTTTATTCGGCCGGACTCGAATATGCACCCACTCCCCTTCTTTACCTCAAAGCCGAAACCTACCTGAAAAAATTTGAGGATATGAGGATCCATGAACGCAATACGCCATCGCTGGTCAATACCTTCTCCGGCACACCCTGGTTTATCCGGAACAGCGGTGAGTCCAGGGGGCTGGAGATGATACTCCGGAACCGGTTGCAAAACTTTACCTTAACGCATAGTTATACCCTTTCCGAAATGACGTTCCGCAATCCGGCCCTGCTGGACGGTGCCCGTTTCAATCCTGAGTGGGACCGTAAGCACACCTATAACCTGGTGCTGGAAGTCCGTATCGGAGATAACCTCCAGTGGTATCTGTCGTGGCTCATGATGAGCGGAGCGCCCAACTCCCTCGCCACATTCGGGAGTGATGACCGGGAGCGTCTGGATGCTTACTACCGGCTGGATACCAGTTTGGATTACCAGTGGCGGCTGAGCGGTGCGGTGCTGCTGGAGACCGGTTTTTCCATATTCAATGTGTTGAACAGGGAGAATGTCTGGTACCGGAATTATGCTTTCAGCTTTGAGGAAGTGCGATCCATCCCCCGTTTGCGGCCGGTGCCGGTGGATGTACTCGACCTTGGGATTCAGCCGTCATTTCGTGTTGCCCTTTCATTCTGAGTCTGGCAGTGCCGGTTATTCGACCTTGGGATTCAGCCGTCATTTCGTGTGGTCCCTTCATTCTGAGCCTGGCAGTGCCGGTTATTCGGCATAAAAAAAGGTCCGCCGGCTTGCGCCGACAGACCCGATGGGGCAATGATCACATTCGCTGATCAATCATCATCATTGTCGTCTTCATCATCCTCATCGTCTTCGTCGTCCTCATCGTCCTCATCGTCCTCATCGTCTTCGTCATCCTCATCGTCTTCATCGTCTTCGTACTCAAATTCTACTTCGATGACCATGTTTTTGCCTTCCGAGTCGATGAAGTAATCACCTTCGGCTTCGACGCGAGCACCTGCGTCCATGGCCTCAGCTACCTGTTCCAGGGATTCAAAATCGCCATCAAATTCGGTGTGGGTGGTTATGAAGAATACCTGGCCATTTTCCAGGATAAACGAGCTGTCAACAGAATCCACGGATTGGACATAGTCTTCGAATTCATACTCCTCATCATATTTGTCTTCAAAAGCTTCGAACGAATGCTCGATATTGTCGTTGATGCGCTCCGTATTATTGAAATCCTTGGGGTCCAGCGTTTCGCCATCCTGACCTTTGAACCATCCGGATACATCGACCGTTATGACCATTACAGAAGTTTCCGAATCCTCAATTTCAAGAGGCGGGAACAGATCAATATTAATTTCAAAATCCTCCCGTGAGCGGAAAGTAAAGTCTTCTCCTTCGTATGAACCTTTGATCACCATGGAATAACTTCCTGTCTCATCTCTGAAATCAGGGTCCGATACATCTACATCATCATCGGGTTTTTCAATTTCCATTTCGAATTCATCATACAGTCCGGGGGGCAGTTCTCCCCTGGTAAGGATCAGTGGAGATCCGTCAAGGGGCAGGTCGATGATAAAATTTTCCACCTCAAAATCTTTCGTGCCACTGGTCCCATCCAGTTCCATCTCCTCGATGAACATCTTGACCTCGGTAATTACCAGTTGGTCCTCTTCAAGAACCATGGCCGATCTTTTATTCATGACGTCCGAAGAGTTAAGCGTCTTCATCTGGATCTTTACTTCAGGTTCCTGACCTTTGTCGGATTCGACAAGATCGCATCCGGCAAACATGGCGGCGGTCATGAACACCAGGCTGAACAGCGTATAGATTGATTTCTTCATTGTATTATCAGTTTTGTTTAAGGTTGCTATTGTAACTGTAATACAGATGAGAAACAGGGATACCCCTAATCGGATGAAAAGTCCTTGCTTTTTTCCCCATCAGGTGGAAAGGCAGATTTAGAAGGGGTTGAAAAAGGCAATAACCGGACGTCCGACAATCCGCTCCGGCGGCCGAAGTACTCATTCCAGGAAGATGCCATCAGGGTGATGTGTTGTTCCATCAAAAGCGGTCAATCACCGTGACGCCGGTCTTGGTATGCCGGTCCATCGTGGTGAGCGCTTCCGGTGATTCTTCAAGCCGGATCGTCTTTCCGACAAGTTTTTCGTCGTCGATGGCAAGAGCCTGCTTTGTCAGTTTAAATATGCCTGATGACCGTGTGTTGTAGCTGATCTCAATGAAAAAAGCCTGATCTCAGTTCGAAATGCCTGATCATGCGTGTCCGCCGGAAAAGAACCCTCCGAACCCATGACACTGACATACCAGGGAATGTCCGACCCCTGAATGTGAATGCCGAACAAGTCGGTTTCGTACAAATTCTCCCAGGGAGCCATTTTGCGCAATTCATTGGCCTGGGTGTAGATTTTAGCAAGCATATGGTCATATTGGTTCATGGAGATGCGGGGTAAAGATGGCAGGTTTTAGATCCAGTTACGAGTCCTTATAAGTAATAAAAGCAATTACCGAATATAATCCTGGTTAGAACGGTCAGGGTTTTAATGTCATGAGCAGTATTTGGAGCAATGAGTTTTTGAAGCAATGGAGCAATGAGTTTTTGAAGCAACGGAAGTGTATAAACATCCTCATTTCCTGTCCTTTGTGGCATAGACTATAAACATTTTTTTTTTATACATCACAAACGATAGATTGTGTCTTTTGCCCGTAGTTTCAACCCTATAATATTTCAATAACGGATGGTATTTATGCCCGAAGATATGCTCATAAGACTGCCCGAATATGTGAATCCGAGAGTTTTCGACCGGGGGCTGGACTACTTCAGAAACAATTTCATAGAACCTCCCGAAAGAGTTTCGGAGCACAAATGGGTGACCCGGGCTTTGGGCAGACGGGTCTATACGGTATCGCTCACATTCAATCCCGACGGTGATGACGAGTGGCATTGCGATTGTCCGTATGACGGGCCGGTGTGTAAGCATGTTGTGGCTGCATGTTTCGCGGTGCTCAGGGCTGCCGGTGATAAATACCCGGGGGTGACCCGCTCGGGGGATTTATATAAACTGCCGGCTTTTGAGTCGCGCAAGACGCTGGACCAGCTGTTCGAAGTGCTCAACAAGGAAGAACTGATCGGATTTTTACGCAAAAAGCTGGAACAGGACCACCAACTTGCAAGTGTTTTCGAGAGTGAGTTTTTGTACCGGCTCCCGGAACATCAGAAATCGGAGAGATACCGGCGCATTGTATCGAAGGAGGTTCGAACCGCCTACAGAAACCGGCAATTTGCGGAATATCCGGAGTATGAATATTTCGAGGATACGGGCGGGATTCCGGGTGAGCTGATGGATCACATGGGTTGGCTGATTGATCTCTCGGAGAAGCATCGTGAGGAAAACCGGCCGGAGGAAGCCCTTCTCATTTGCAAAGCGATTCTTGAGGAGGTGCCGGTCAGCCTGGGTGAACTGGTGGAGGACGGGAATGATTACTATGAACTCCCGGTTGCGGACGAATTAATGGAACCGGCAGCCGGAGAGCTTTACAAGATTGCGGAATCCGGGGATAAGGACTTGCAGGGCAATCTGTTTGATTCCATATGGAACATGTTTCCGGATGAAAAACTGCACGTCGGTGACGTGCCGGGTCACATGTTGCGTGCCATGGGGCGTTCGGCTGCTGATTCGAACAGAGGCGAGCGGCTCCTGCATCTGATGGATCGTCTCATCAATGAATTCAGAAACGGCGATAAAGCCATCATCGGCGAACATCAGGTGCTGGAAATCAAGATTGAATATCTGCAGCATCTTGGACGGGAAAAGGAAGCCGTTGAAGTGATGTTGGCCATGAAAGACGATCCGGAGTTCTGTCTGATGCTGGTCAGGCATTACATCGACAAAAAGCAGTTCGCAGAGGCGAAGAAATTATGTTTGGAGGGATTGAAGAAAGCCGATGCGGGGGACAACAAGACGATATCATTGGAGTATGACGGGTCGCGATCAACAACCTGGTATAAACTGCTCTATGAAATAGCAGAGGGCGAAAACAGTCCGTCCGACATGAGAGTATGGCTTGAAAAGCTCATTTTTGACGATTACCGGCATATGGAATGGTTCAGGGCGTACAAAAAAACATGGCCGGAAGCGGAATGGCCGCGGGAGCGGGAAAAAATCATAGCAAGGCAAAAGAAACGCAAAGATGATTTTTTTATCGATCATTTTCTGGCGGATATCTATGTTGAAGAAAAACTATTTGACCGCCTGGAAGAAATGCTGAAGGACAGGGCCTGCAATCCCTCTGATTTTAACAGCATCTGTATATATGCCCCTCAAATGGCTGACCAGCGGCCTGAAGGAGCCGGAAATGTAATGCAGGAAGCCATTGAAGCATATGCCGCTGAAAATGTTGGCCGTAAGTACTACAGGGATATCGCAAACAAATTGAGGAAAATGAGCAAATGGAGGGGCGGCCGGGAGCGTGCCCGGAAGATTGTAAGGAAGTTGATTGAGGAGTACCCGACCCGGCGGGCAATGAAGGAAGAACTGGAACAGGTATTTTCAGACCGTGTTAGATTTATGTAGTTTCGATCAATCGGTGCTTCTGATGTAAATGAAGCAGGATCACTGGAAACTCTATTGGATGATGTCGGACCTGAAGTGGCATGGTTATGATCCGAAGCCGGCTGCACCGACCCTGTCAGAGGCATTAATAGAAGTCAAAAACGATCCACACGGATGTTTTTTCGGATGAAGGATGTCATTCAGCATGATCATATTCAATAGCACTTTTTCCCGGAACTTCACCCACCATTATCGGGTCTTTCTTTCAAACGTCCCGTGACATACTTGTGAAGGACACTGCTCACAAGGGTTTGATAAGGCACCCCTTCTTCCATTGCTTTAGATTTCAGCAATTCAACATCCCTCTTTGAGATCCGGATGTTCATCCGATAGTCTTTCTGTGCTGTTGCATGCGACGCCCTCTCCAGCTTCTTTTTTAAGTCGCTGAAATCAGGCCTCTCTATCCACTCATCACTTTCAACTGATCTTATTAATTCTTGTTCTTCTTTATCTGGATTCATGGGAAAAGATTGATTATCGATTTGATGACAAATATCTGTCTGTGAGCTTGCGACTTGGGAAAACTGTCTTCAGGAAATAATCACCATCTTCCGTTTCAACGTATGGGACACAGAAAGCATATCCCTCAACATTCACAACCATTATGAACTGATTGGTGTACTTTTTCTTGTTTGGATGTTCCAGCACAGCAAGCAACTTTCCTTCTCCAACAGCAACAACAACGCGTTCAAAACTTATGCCACGCGTTCGCTGCAGAAACAGGTTCTTCTCTTCATTCCATAAGAAAACCATAATTGATTTTACAAAACTGTGTGCCTTTTGTCAATACATTTCAAAAAAATTCTCTTCATCCATTTCAGCTTGACTTCGCCGTGTGGCGAGTAGCGCACTTCCGGATCCGGCTACAGCGTCTTGTCCAACACCGGCTCCAGGTGGTAAATCCAGAAAATTGCCAAGCGTTAGCGGCAGCGTCATGATGGCCCGGCCGCGGATGCAGTTCGAAGACGTGCCGCAGGAGCGACGCGATGCCGTATTCCGGGCCCTGCTCGGTTACTGCGAACGCGACACCCTGGCGATGGTGATGCTGGTCGAAGCGTGGCGGGGAAATTCCATAAAGTCGTAAATCGTCAATTTAACCGTTTTTCAAAAAAATAATCTTTATCGAAGCGGGTTCCCTGTTTAAGCCGCTCATCATCCAATACAAATCCTTTAATAATATACTCGCGTAATACTTTTGTTGCCCAGATGCGGAACTGAGTGGCCTGAAAGCTGTTTACACAATACCCTACGGCAATGATTGCATCCAGATTGTATAATCGGGTGAGATAGCTCTTACCGTCATCGGCAGTTATTCGAATTTTTCGAATAACTGAATCTTCCTGCAATTCACCACTCTTGAAGGTCTCTTTAAGATGATAATTGATCGTATTGACTTCCACACCGAACAATTTTGCCATGCGCTTCTGACTCAGCCAGAACGTCTCATCCGCATAATATACATCCACCCGTATATTACCATTGGGTGTGGAGTAGAAAATGATATCGGTATTATCTGGATGCATACAAAGTACTCATGCAATGCAATAGTGTGGAAGATAGATATTATGAAGTTTTTAAATTCTGAAAAATGCTGCCGGTTTCGTATGCTCAAAGATACTTCATGTATGCGGATAGTAACAGACTTTTCTGTCTCCTTTTTGTCTCATTATGTTTCTTTTTGGGCGGGAATGCGGCTACAATTCTCTTTTTCGGAAAATTTTCAGAACGGCTTTAATGGGAGGAACTGACGATATATACCCTCACTTTTTCCATGAAATACAACTTTATTTGAGTTTTACGTCAATTTGAATAGATTACACAAAGAACCGGAACAGCCCCGGGGAGAGTATCCCCGGACCAACCCTCGCGAGTTTTCGTGGGGGTTTCTTTTTTCAGGGGTTATTATTTGACATCCGGAATTAATCTACTGTTACTCCCGCCTTGGAGAGAAAAGTACAGAAAAGCTATTCTATTTTATCACCCTCGTACCGCGGAATCACATGAATGTGGGTATGAAACACGGTCTGACCGGCACTTTTCCCGCAATTAAATCCCACATTGATGCCTGACGGGTGATAACGGTCCGTGATAAACGTGCGAACCCGTTCGATCAGCTCCCAGCAAGCCGACTTTTCGACGGCATTCGATTTTTTGCTGTGAGCTCAGCATGAGAAACGTTAGCTTGAAAATTGCAACGATCCCGTTTATCATGTCATAGCCCTTTTTATCCGATATCCCTCTTCAGAAATTACTGTGTATCCCATGCAGGAAATCATTGACGCTCTCATCAAATTCCGCAACGAACGCGACTGGGAGCAGTTTCACAATCCCAAGGATCTGGCCATTGCCCTCAATGTGGAGGCAGGCGAACTGCTCGAGCATTTCTTGTGGAAGCAACCGGAAGATGCATCGAAAGAGAAAGTCAGGGAGGAGCTTGCCGACATCTTCGCCTATGCCTTCCTGCTGGCCGAGAAGTACGATTTTGATGTAAAAGAGATCGTCCTGGAGAAAATCAAAAGAAACAATCAAAAATATCCGATAGAAAAAGCAAAAGGCACGGCCCGAAAGTACACGGAGCTTTAACCCTCTCAATGAGCTGAAATAGCATCGTCAGACCCTGTGCTGCAACGTTCGGGCATACCCGGCGATTGCGGCGTACTTGTCGAATACAAGCTGCCCTGACCTAAAACTCGATCGTGTAGCTGATACCCGGGATCACAACCACACTCTTGTCCAGCTCCACGTTTTCGGTTTTGTAGCTGTAGTTATACCCCTCGGGCATGGCTCTTCCAAGCAGGTTTTTCACCTGCACGGCCCAGATGCTTGAGTACCCCGGGCGGTTCAAGCGCCAGGTCACCGACAGATCGGCATACACGGTCGAAGGCAGTTGGTTTCTGAACGCTCGCGTCTCGTCAAAAAACACCAGTTCGCGCTCCCTGGATTTCTCCGTTAATATCGGGCTGACCCGCTCGCCGCCTACCACATTGATCCGGGTGTTCACCCCCAGGATTCTGCGGCTGTCTTTGAAGGCAAATTCTCTGCCCACCAGCGCGTTGGCCACGAAATTCTTGTTGAATCGGGTGTTGCGCCACACACCGTCGCCGCCCTTGTATCGCGAGGAGAACACCGATCCGGTGATCAAAAAGTAGTATCCCTTGTGCAGAAACCGCTCGAAGGTCACATCCAGTCCCACATTCCTGCCGATGCTGGTGTTTTCCAGGGCGTCGCTAAAAGCCCAGTCCTGCTTGTAGTTGATCATGGAGTAGGAGCTGTCCGCGATGCCGGGTGCATCGAAAAGGAACTGGGCATAGGGCTCGATTTTCATGCGCATGTTATCGCTGACCTGCCAGTCATAGGCCAGCACAAAATGGTGCGCCCCGGAAAGACGGAGGTCCGTGTTCGGGAGCGTGCTGGAGTTCGGCTGGATATCGGCGTTCGCAAGTGCAGATGGGTTCGAGTGGATATCGGTGTCCGCGAGCGCATCGGATCTGTTCGCTTCGGCTCTGACCAGATAGACCTTGAGCTCTTCCATCTGGCTGTGCTTGCCGTAACCCAGGCTCACAGAATGGCTGCCGGTGAGGGCCAGACGCAACGCGATCCTCGGATCAATCCAGAAGGCATCATTCAGGGCAAAGTATCCGGTGTTCACCCCGGCATTCAGCAACAGGTTTTGTGACAGGCTCCAGCGCGACTGCGTATAAAACTCCACCACGTGACTGTGGTCGCGTTCATCAACCAAATTGCGGTACGTTGACGGATCGCTTTCGAGGGTGCTGT
>SLOL01000051.1 GCA_007132495.1 Balneolales bacterium | reverse complement strand
CTTCTGCTTTCTGTATTCTGCTTTCTGTATTCTGTTTTCTGACTTCTGTATACTTCTCCATAAGTCGCTTTCCCTGTTTCCGGGCATCATAATGCTCTTCTATGTGTTTCCGGGCTTCCCGGGCAAAACCGGGCCATGACTCCGGATCAGATAAGAGCGTGTCGAGGTGCGCCGCCAGCCCCTCCACATCACCCTCGTTGGCCAGCAAACCACTTTTTCCGTGCCGGATTACTTCGGGAATGTCGCAATGACGGGTGGATATAACCGGCATGCCACCGGCCGCCATTTCAATCAGGGATACGGGGGCCCCGCCTTCACTGTCGCCATCTTCTGCCGTGACACTGGGAGCCAGGTATATGTGATGTTCAAGAGCAGTATTCCGGAGCTCATCCCGGGTTAGAAAACCTCTTAAGGTTACTTTTTCCTTCCATTGCACGGAAGACAGGAACTGCATGATCCGCTCTTTTTCCCGGTTCGAATCCGGATCACCGGTGGTGTCGCCGACCAGCGTAAGCCGGATATCGTATTTTGATGCAAGACGGTCCAGTGCCTTCATCCCGTATAAAAATCCCTTTTTGGGTCGAAAAGCGGCTGCCATCAAAATCCTGAATGGTTCGCCCGGCTTCATGACCCGTGGATGAAATGCAATTTGATCCAGATCCACTCCAAGATGCTGGATCCGGATGCGCTCTTCCGGACATCCGAGTTGTGCCACCTTCTCCGCCATAAACGATCCCTCACAAAGAACCAGATCCAGTTTCCGGAACATATCACGGTATCGCCGCTTCCAGGAAGGATTGACTTTCGGCAGGTGATCCACATCCTGCCCGTAAAAGGTGACCACATGCTTCATGTTCTGAAGCGAATGCGGTCTAAAGAGTTGCAGCATACGGTGGTTTTTCCATCCCACCGGACCGAAATGGGAGTGGAGGACATCGGGACGGATGCTGCGACATTGCCGGATGACATACCAGTGATAATCCAGATGACGAAACAGTCGCGTGGTTAATGCACTTATTCGTGATGAGGGTCCTGAGAGAGCATGAATTCCGGGCAAATCGAACTGCTGCAGATTTTGTGTCTCCTTGCATATAACATGGGCGTCTACCGGATCTGGCAGAAACCGGACCTGATTGTAAAGCCAGGTTTGCGTCTGCGGAAGCCATACCGGAAAACTGTGAGCGACAGTAATAGACATTTTGACTTGGAGTAGATTCCCCGTTAATCGCGGTTCAATGTTAAGAGGAGCGGAGTGCTTTGAAAAATTCACGTATCAACCCGGACTGGAAAAACCAGAACACCGGAATGTACAGGATCAAAAACAGTGTGGCAATGGAAATGAGCATTACCGTATCTCCCCAAAGAGCCTGCTCATACCAGATGCTGTGGTCGATCCAGGCCCGTTTCAGATTGTGACAGGCGGCGGTAACCGGATTGGAACTGCCGGAAAGATTGCCGGGCTTCCATACTCCGCTTGCCATATTTCGGAAAAGCCATCCTCCGAACCAGGGAATCAGCAGCGCCGCAAGGAAGGGGGCAAGGGTTCGCATAAAGCGGAACCAGGTCAGCTCTATGAGCCGATTGACCATCAACCATTGTCCGGTTATGAAGTAGCACAGATTGATCGCGGTATAGAGCCATAACAACACAAAAACGGAGTATTGCGCACCGATCAGGAACAAGAGCGTATTCAAAACAGCGACGGCCAGGTTCCAGTAAAAAACAATATCGGCCCGGCCTTTGCTCAACACAATATTACCACTCGGATTTCCCAGCATCTTGAAAAATCCAAGCAGCGCCATAATGGGTATGAGTTGAATAGACAACTCCCAGCCGCTTCCGAACAGTACAGGAACCAGCCACGGGGCTGTGATGCCCGCTATCAGGAAAAAGGGAGTAACCATCGAAGTGATACCACTCATGAGCTTGAGGTAGCCGTTACGCAATAGCGGATTGTCATTCTGGCGGCCGGCAAAAACCGGAAAGGCTACCCGGTTCAGCAGCGGACTCAGTCGCATTACCGGAAAAAGGATGATCTGCCAGGCGATGTAGTAGGCACCCAGGATCTCGGGACCGAAAAAACGACCGATGATCAATTGATCGATGCGTGCACCATATACATTCAGCCCCCGTTCTCCCATCTGAAACAGACCAAACTGAAGATGCGACCGGACACCGGCCAGATCGAATTCAAGAGAAGGGCTCCAGCGGCTAATACCCGTGATCATAAAAATGAGAGTCATGGTAAAGGCCGTAACGATATGGGACCATATCAGTGCATAAACACCCCAACCGTCAAGCGCAAGTGTAACAGCAACCACCAGTCCAAACAGTGCCGCGACAATTTCAGTGACAGCTATTTTATTGAAAGATAATGTTTTACGTAACAATACCTCGAAAAGTGCTCCGCTTGCGTAAATTGGCAGAATTACCCCGGCAAGCCACAACAGACGACTGACTTCCGGCTGACCGTAGAAGCCGGCAAACCAGGGTGCCAAAACGACAATAACAAGATACAGCAGCAAACCGGCCATGATATTGATCCAGAACAGCGTGGACAGCTGCTTGCCGTTCTGGTTTTGAAAATGGATAACAGCATTACTGGTTCCGCTGTCGGCAAAAATCCGGCCTATGCTGATGATAACCATGGTCATGGCAAGCAACCCGAACTCGGCCGGACTCAGTATCCGGGCAAGGACAATGTACTTCAGCAGCTCCATGCCATTGGAGATCAGTCCGGAAAAGCTGCTCCAGCCCATACCGCGATATGCCTTCTGCTGAAGACTCATTCTGCTTTGATCCCTCTTGCTTGTCGTTGTACCAATCCGGTCAGATACCGGATCAGCTGTATGAAACCGGTGCTCCGGTCAATGAGCGGAGTTGCAAATGACTCCGTTTTGAAACTTTTTTTGAATTTTTCGACACCTTTCAAACCCATACTCGGATTGAAATCAAACCAGCGGAAACCGCGATGGCAAGTCTGATTGATCAATTCGGCCATCAGCAAATTGACCGGCCTCAATTCACGGGCGGATGGGTCTGATACCCCGTGCCAGTAGACGGTATGATTTTTTCCGTGCAAGATTGTAGCACCGGCCAGGACCTGATGGCACCTTTCGGCCAGCCATATTTCGCAATGCGGATGATACCCCGATAGTATTTCAAAAAAATCCGGACGGTAGATATGGGAGGGAGGGGGATCCCAGTGGTGTACGTTATTTTGATAAAGTTGATAATAGGCCCGAATATCCTCCCGGTCTTTAGCGGGCCTGACCCGGATACCTGCGCGTTCGGCTTTTTGAATCTTTCGCTTCATGCTGCCGCTGCCTTCCGCCCATCGGGATTGAATTGCATCGATACCGGCCGAACAATCCATGACCAGTGTGTGATCGGACTTCACATCAGTCCCGGGACGAAGATTTTCCGGATCTGAGATACCGGAAAGTGCATCTTCGTCCATCGAAAACGGAAATAACCTCATGGTCAGAGACCCGCACTGCCGGATCAGTTGATCCAGCAGTGTGACAGTTTCCAGTCGCGAAAGCTGTTGCATGTCGCCGGTCAGCCACCCTCCGTAGGTGCCTGCGGGTGCTGCGTGCCAAACAGAGCCGATGCCCCCGCGAATGCGCTGGCGGGTCAGGGGGAGGAGGACCTGTTTCCCGGACGAGAAAACAGCCACAAGAGGGGCGGGACGATAAGTACCGCCTGTGTAACGGGCCCATATTTCGGCCCAGAAAGGAGACTGAAAAAAAGAAACAGTATCTGACTTCTCATAAAATGCATGCCATTGCTCTGTTCCGACAGATTCTAAAATCATAGTAGGTAGAAGATCAAATCACAGGGGGACAAGCAATTCGTGTTATCTGCCCTGAGCATTAAAATATTGAGAGAGAACCGAAAAAACACGGTCAGCAATATCATCACGGATATTTATCAGGTCGGGATACAGGGGGAGACGTATAAGCGATGCCGCCAGTTTCTCGGTTCGGGGCAGCGACAGGTCGCTGCCAAGATTTTTACGGGCATAGGGAGCGTTGTGCAGCGGAATATAATGAAAAGTAGCCTCTATACCTTCTTGTCTCAATACATCAATGAGCGGGTCACGATCCGATGTCCGTTGAACCAGAAAATGGAAGATGTGGTAGTTGGAACGCGCATAAGAGGGAATACGGGGAAGAGCAATCCATCCACGGTCTTCGGCTTCCTGAAGACGCTCCCGATAAGAATTCCAGACCGCTTTCCTGGAATCAAGGATAACCTCTTTCTTGCGAAGCTGCACCTCAAGCACGGATGAGAGTACATCTGAGGGGATGTAGCTGCTCCCCGGACTGATCCAGGTGTATTTGTCAACCTCACCCCGCAAAAAGGCCGAACGGTTGGTTCCTTTCTCCCGGACCCACTCCGCTTTTTCCGCCAGATCATCGTCCTGGGTCAGAAAAGCCCCTCCCTCACCACAGGTAATGTTCTTGGTGTCATGAAAACTGAAACAGCCGATGTCCCCGACGGTACCCAGCGCCCGGTCACGCCACCATGCTCCCACCGCCTGGGCGGCATCCTCGACAATGGCTATCTTCTGACCTTTTGACGGTGACGATGCCAAAGCCTTCCTTATTCCATCAAAATCGGCCGAAACTCCGGCGTAGTGTATCGGAATGACCGCACGGGTGGCGCCGGTAACTTTTCTGGCGACATCCTCGGGATCCATGGTGAGATCGGTGTCACGGATTTCGGCAAAAACCGGTGTGCCACCACGCAGCCGCACGGCATTGGCCGTCGATACGAACGTAAAAGCGGGCATGATCACCTCGTCACCCGGTCCGATTTCCAGAACCATCATTGCCATTTCCAGGGCATGGGTACAGGAGGTGGTCAGTAAAGTGTACCGGGATCCGAGCCAGCTGTTCAACTGCTCCTCAACCCGCTTTCCGATCGGCCCGTCTCCATGCCAACAGTCTCCTGATAAAGCGAAAGCGGCGGCTTCCTGCTCTTTGTGATTTTTAAAAATCCGGTTAAACGGAATGAATTCGTTCATCTGGATAATGAGTTGAAAATGATGGTTCACTCAGACTAATTAATTTCGTAATTTACACAAACGTCAACTAAATGATAGCCCTTTCATGATAGCAAATAAGCCTGTAGATCGAATAACACGTCAGGGTTTGACCTATGACGATGTTCTGCTTCTCCCCGGTTTTTCGCAAGTACTTCCGCGCGATTCTGATACCACTGTTGAACTTGCCCCGGGTCTGTTTCTGAACATTCCCATTATGAGTGCCGCCATGGATACGGTATCAGAATATCGCCTGGCGATTTCGCTGGCGCGGGAAGGGGGTATCGCGATGCTTCATAAGAATATGTCGATAGAAGAACAGGCCGAACAGGTCCGACTGGTCAAACGAAGTGAAAGCGGTATGATCGTTGACCCCGTGACGCTGGAGCAGAATGCCACCGTCCAGAAAGCGCGGGATTTGATGGGGCGACTGAAGATTGGTGGAATACCGGTGGTTGATAAATCCAGAAAACTTCAGGGGATTGTAACCAACCGTGACCTGCGGTTTGAATCGGATAACAGCAAGAAGCTGGGCACCATCATGACCCGGGAAAATCTGATTACCGCCAGAGAAGGTACCACCCTTGAAATCGCGGAAAACCTGCTTCAAAAGTATAAAATTGAGAAGCTGCCGATCATTGACAAATCCGGTGTCCTGGTGGGGCTCATCACTTTCAAGGATATTGAAAAGAAGAAGAATTTTCCCAATGCCTGCAAGGATGAGTTCGGGCGCTTGCGTGTTGGAGCGGCCGTCGGAGTGGCAGGTGATACGCTGGAGCGGGCTACGGCACTGGTGGATGCCGGCGTTGATATTATCACGGTCGATACCGCGCATGGACATTCACAAGGAGTCATGGATACCGTCCGGGAACTCCGGAAAACATTTCCGGAGATGAATCTGATTGCCGGAAACATCGCAACGGCCGAAGCGGCAAGGGCATTACACCAGGCCGGGGCGGATGTCGTCAAGGTAGGCGTCGGTCCGGGTTCAATCTGCACCACACGCATCGTGACCGGTGTCGGTGTCCCGCAACTCAGCGCGGTGATGGAGATCGCGGAATATACCCAGAAGGCCGGTATAAGCCTGATTGCAGATGGTGGTATCAAACAGACCGGCGATATCGCCAAAGCCATTGCCGGAGGCGCCAATGCCGTTATGATCGGCTCCCTGTTTGCAGGTGTGGATGAAAGTCCGGGTGAAACCATTATATATGAATCCCGGAAATTCAAGTCCTACCGCGGTATGGGCAGCCTTAGTTCAATGGCACAGGGAAGCAAGGATCGTTACTTCCAGGATGTAGAAGAAGATATAAAAAAACTGGTTCCCGAAGGTATTGAGGGCAGAGTACCTTTCAAGGGCTATCTCTCCGAAGTAGTGTATCAGATGACCGGTGGTCTGAAAGCCGCTATGGGCTATTGCGGCGCCGCTACTATAAAAGAGCTGCAAACAGCTGAGTTTGTTCATGTCTCTGCGGCCAGTATATACGAAAGTCATCCGCATTCCGTACATATTACCCAGGAAGCACCGAATTATTCCGGACGCTGAATCGATTGCCACATATTTTACCCACTTGTCTGCAGCAGGTCGTGCATTCAGTTGCCTATTTACTTCCGATGATCTGTAGTTGCATCCGTAAAACAATTTTGTACCCGTGATCACATTTTTAAAAAAACTGATAGAACGAAGGAAAGAGGAGGTTACGGTACTTCTGTTTGATGACGATAATCCTCATCAACAGGAAACCTATACCATCCACCCCGGAAAATTTTTTCTTATGTTTGGCGGAATAACGGCCGGAGTTGTTTTGTTGATCATGCTCATTTTTTTTGTTACCCCACTGGGAACGTGGATATTCAACAAGGAAGACCGTGCCGTACGGGCATCCGTGATAGAAATCAGTGAGCGCGTGGAGGCTTTGAAGGATTCGCTGGAGGCACGGGATAATCAGATGCATGAAATCCAGCAGATTATTCGAAACAGCGCCGACACCACCTTCGATATTCAGTCAACCGAAGCATGGCAAACCATGTACGGTGAAGAGGATGCCCCGGCGGATCGCAGCTCCATGACCGTCCAGCTTGCTGATCAGAGCAACATCCCGTCACTCCATAGTGATCAGATCGTCTTTTCAGAAATATTTTCCGGTGATATCATGTTTCCTGCCGAACCACCGGTCCGGGGGACATTAACCAACCCCTACAAACCGGATGAGGGACACTTTGGCATAGACATTGCTGCCAGCAGGGGTGCTGATGTCAGAACAGTGGCAAATGGAGTGGTCATCAGCAGTGATTGGACATTTAATAACGGATACGTTATGCATATACTGCATGGCAATGGTATTATATCTGCGTACAAACATTTTTCCGAAGTGTTTGTCACCTCCGGTCAGGTTGTCAGAAAGGGTGAACTTATCGGAAAAGTTGGAGAAACCGGTCTGTTGGCATCAGGACCTCATATTCACTTTGAACTTTGGAAAGATGGTTCATCACTTGATCCGGAACTCTATATTAATTTATATTAAAATACTTTAATGATCGTTGCCTAATGCAGTGGATCATACTTTAATCTCATTTCAGTTTATTGCATCCTATGTTTAGTAAAACCAATAACAGACAGGCTCATACCATGAAAAATGATAATACCGGACAACCCAATGTAAATATGATCAGTACCGGAACGACGGTTACCGGAACCTTTCATACCAAAAGTGATTTACGTGTTTCGGGTACTATCGACGGACAGGTGCAAGCCGAAAGCAAATGCATTGTTGCCGAATCAGGTTTGGTAAAAGGTGATCTCAGGACAAAAGAAGCAGACATCGCAGGTACGATTGAGGGTGAACTTTTGGTCAGCAATCGTCTGGTTTTAAGAAGTACCGCCAGAATAGCCGGTGATATTGCAACCAAAGTACTGATGGTCGAGGAAGGGGCCCGCATTGACGGTGCCTGCAAAATGGGAGACAAAATCGACCTTACCAAAAGCAGCCAAAAGAATGGCAGTACATCCAACAGTACTGCAGCTTCACAGAAAAATCAGTCCACGGTTTCCGGCAGCTGAGTTTCCGGGTAGCAATCACCACATGTTTTTGGGTGGTAAACATACTGTCTGATCAGGTCGTAATAATGTGTAGCCTGCACAACACCCATGCGAATAAAAAATCTGACCAAATACGCGGAATACATCGCATTGGGCACTAACATTGCTGCTTCCATGATCGTTCCGGTTGTCATCGGTATCTATGTCGATAAACGCTGGAATCTCTCTCCATGGGGTGTTATCATTGGGGCACTGTGCGGGTTTGGTGCGCTGATCTCCATCGTCATGAAACTGGCTGCCAAAACCGGTAGAACGGAATACAAAAAGAAAAAAAACAGTTCGGGGGATGGTAAAATTTAGCTACTCAATACTTCTTGTCGATCTCATCGCTATTGCCATTCTGGGACTTCCCGCCTTGTTTCTGCTCGGTCAGGATGTATTCATCGCCCTCCTTATCGGATTTCTCATCACCACAATTCTGGCCATTGCCAGCTATTTCCCATTTACCCGTATGAGCGAGAACTCCATGAACCGCTATATGAGCGCCATGCTCATCGGGATGATGATCAGGATGGTATTCATGGGAGCATCGGTGGCAATCGTTTTTGTTTTTACAGAATTGCATCAAATAGCCTTTACAGTTGGGCTGTTATTTTCATATATTTGCAAATCTGCGATAGAAACTTACATGTTAACCCGTAAGCAGAGGGGACAAAGATCGGCAACCTGATGAAATTATTTTTTCGCTTATTTTTCCTGACATTATTGATTACGACGGGCATTACCGCCGTGGCTGAGGCGAATTCGGAAAATGAGAACAGAGTTGATCTTATCGGCAAAGTGGTTGATCACTATTACCTGGATTTCAAACCGCTGACAACCATTGAACTGCCAAGACTCATTTACGATGAAGGACAGTTCTACGCTTTCAGGAGTACCACAGCGCTGTTAAACACCTCCGATCGATTTGTGGATGCTGCCTATGTTGACGCGGATCCGGTCACCGAAGAAGGAGTGATCAAGCCTGCCACCTATCAAATAGTCCGTACCGACGGATCGTCGCCGCAATTCGACTTCTCCATTACCTCGCATCTGGTTTATTTCTGGTTCGCGGCCTTCCTGGTTTTTGCCATATTTCTGCCACTGGCCACAAAATATCGCAAGGGTATCGGAAAAAACACCGAGCCCCAGGGTGCCTTCCAGAACATATTCGAGACGCTGGTCGTTTTTATTCGTGATGATATCGCACTCCAGAACATCGGCCCGAAAAAATACCGGACATTCACTCCATACCTGCTTACGGTATTTTTCTTCATTTTGTTTATGAACCTCTTCGGATTGATGCCATGGGGGGTCTCTCCAACTGCTGATATCACTGTCACAGCCGTTCTGGCGTTGCTGACCTTTTCAGCAACACAGCTTTTTGCCGGAAAAGATCATTGGAAACACGTATTCTGGTTCCCCGGGGTGCCGGTTCCGATCAAATTCATTCTGATGCCGGTGGAACTTATCGGGCTGTTTACAAAACCGTTTGCGCTCTGTATTCGACTTTTTGCCAACATGGCGTCGGGAAAAATTTTAATATTTTCATTGCTGGGAACCATCTTTATCTTTGCAGAGCTATTTGGCCCCGCAACTGCATACGGGACCTCATGGATATGGGTGCTTCTGACCCTGTTTGTATATCTGATCAAAGCGTTGGTCGGATTCATTCAGGCGTATGTATTTACCATTTTATCAGCACTTTTTATCGGCCTTGCTGTAACGGAACACAGCGAGGAACATGCACACTAATGTTTACCATTACCATAAATAAATCGAAATATCAATAATCAAACTGGAGTAAAATAATGGAATTAGCTTATTTGGCTGCCGGATTCGGAGCAGGAATTACAACTATTGGAGCCGCTATCGGTATCGGTATGATTGGAAAAAGTGCCATGGAAGGATCGGCACGGCAACCCGAAGCATCAGGTGATATTCGCACCTCCATGCTTATTTCCGCCGCTTTTATCGAAGGTGTCGCACTTTTCGGTCAGGTGGTGTGTATTGTTTTGGCCCTCAGCTAATTATATTGGCTTTTCGGCCTGTGTTTTTTAAAAACCGATTGATGGATTAATCATGAACCCTGTTTTTGCTCAAGGTCTGCTTGATGTTGACTTCGGACTGTTTTTCTGGGTCCTCATCACGTTTTTGCTGTTTCTGTTTCTGCTTTCCAAGTTTGCCTGGAAACCGATCCTGAACGCTCTCGGAGAACGGGAGAAGTCGATCAGGGAGTCTCTGGAAGCGGCCGAGAAAGCAAAAAGCGAAGCGCAGGACATCTCGCTCAAGAATGAAAAGGTGATGAAGGAGGCCGAAGCACTCTCCCAGAAAATACGGAAGGAAGCCCAGGAGGAAGCGGAAGCTATTCGCGCCGACCGTGTCGAAAAGGCAAAGGAAGAGGCCGATAAACTCCTGCATCAGGCCCGCAATACCATAGAACAAGAAAAAAAGCAGGCGTTAATTGAACTCCGGAAAGAGGTTTCGCGACTTGCTGTTGAAGCAGCCTCCCGGATTCTGGATGAGGAATTGGACGAAAAGCGCAACAAAAAAATTGTTGACCGTTATATCGATGAACTCAATTAACGCCATGTGAGCCATGATCGTAACCAAGGTTGCCAAACGATATGCTTCAGCGCTTTTCCAGGAAGCCAAAAGCCGGGATGTCCTTGATGCGGTCGCCGGTGATGTCCGCAGTATCCGGGAGACGGTATCCGGATCCCGTGATCTTTTCTTGTTTCTGAAAAGCCAGATCATTTCGCGCGATCTGAAAAAGCAGGCACTGTCAGATTTGTTTGATGAAGATCTGAATGATGTCACCCGTCAGTTTCTGAAACTGATCCTCGAAAAAAGGAGGGAGGGGCATCTTTACGGGATTGTCAATGCTTTTAATCAAATTTATAAAAAAGAGCAGGGCATTGTTGATGTCGAGGTCTTTATTGTTCAAAAACCGGATACGAATCAGAGCGATCGGCTTTTAAAAGCCCTTGAAAATAGAACAGGGAAAAAAGTAAATCTTATTTTTAACGAAGACCCCGCTTTGAAAGGGGGTATTACAGTCCGGTTGAATGACACTGTTATCGACGGATCTGTAAAACACAAACTACAACAACTGGAAAATTCACTTTTGCAACCTGAAGTGTGAGTTTTCTGTACAAGTATTGAATAGACCAGCTATATGAGTCACGTTAAACCAGAAGAAGTTTCCGCCATTCTACGTAAACAACTGGCCGGATTTAATGGCAAAACAGATGTTTATGACATTGGAACCGTTCTCGAGGTCGGGGATGGTATTGCCCGGGCTTACGGTCTTTCCAAAGTTCAGGCCGGTGAATTGGTGGATTTACCGGATTCCAAGGACGAAGACGGCACTCCCATTCGTGGAATGGTTCAAAACCTCGAAGAGGATAACGTGGGTATTGTATTGTTCGGAGGCGCCAGGTTCGTAAAGGAAGGCGACAAAGTCCAGAGAACCCGCGAAATCGCCTCATTACCGGTGGGAGAGGGTATTCTGGGACGCGTCATTGATCCGCTTGGAAGGCCTATAGATGGAAAAGGACCGGTTTCCGGCGAAACATTCAATCTGCCCCTTGAAAGAAAGGCACCCGGTGTCATCTTCAGGGAGCCGGTGAGTGAACCCGTTCAGACCGGACTCAAAGCTATCGACTCGTTGATTCCGATCGGTCGCGGTCAGCGCGAACTGATTATCGGGGATCGGCAGACCGGTAAAACAGCAATTGCCATTGATACCATCATCAACCAGAAACGGACCCAGGACACTGATAAACCGGTTTATTGTGTCTATGTAGCCATTGGTCAAAAAGGATCAACGGTAGCTCAGGTCAACCAGGTGCTGGAGGAGAACGGCGCATCTGACTACACCGTAATTGTATCGGCACCGGCTTCGGTGGCTGCACCCCTCCAGTATATCGCACCATTCGCAGGTGCCGCCATTGGTGAGTATTTCCGGGATACCGGACGACACGTACTGGTCATATATGACGATTTGTCCAAACAGGCTACCGCTTATCGCGAGCTGTCACTGTTGCTGCGTCGTCCTCCCGGTCGTGAAGCGTATCCCGGTGATGTTTTCTATCTTCACAGCCGTCTTCTGGAAAGGGCCGCCAAAATCAATTCCAATGATC
Source organism: Balneolales bacterium (assembly GCA_007132495.1). GTDB lineage: Bacteria > Bacteroidota > Rhodothermia > Balneolales > Natronogracilivirgulaceae > SLOL01. The sequence goes on along the minus strand of SLOL01000051.1, from coordinate 19,216 downwards.
AGGTTGCCAGGAACATGAATGATGTTCCGGAACCACTGCGAGACAAGCTCCAGGGAGGAGGTTCTCTGACCGCTCTGCCGATTATTGAAACTCAGGCAGGTGATGTGTCCGCATATATCCCGACCAATGTGATATCCATCACCGACGGACAGATATTTCTACAGACCAACTTGTTCAACTCGGGTGTACGGCCCGCCATTGATGTTGGTCTTTCCGTTTCTCGTGTTGGTGGAGCGGCGCAGGTCAAATCAATGAAAAAACTGGCCGGTACCATGAAGCTGGATCTGGCCCAATACCGCGAGTTGGAGGCATTCGCCAAGTTCGGGTCGGAACTTGATGCATCTACCCAGCGACAGTTAAACCGGGGTGCCAAAACGGTGGAACTGCTTAAACAGGGGCAGTATGAGCCGCTTACGGTACAGAACCAGATAGCCCTGCTGCTTGCTAATACCAAAGGGGTTCTGGATAAACTTCCCATTCATGCCATCTCCGATTTTGAACAGCAATATCTGGAAGCCATCAACCTCAAGTATGCCGACGAAATGGAGGAACTTGGAAATGCAGGACAACTGAGTGATGATTTTGCCGAAAAACTGGAAAAAGAAGCTATGACTACTCAGAAACAACTGCTAAGTAAACAGGAAGATTCCTGATATGGCCAATCTGCGAGACATACGCGACCGGATATCCTCGGTTAAAAACACACAGCAGATTACAAGGGCAATGAAAATGGTTGCCGCGGCCAGGTTGCGCAAAGCACAGGACCGGATGAACGATGCCCGGCCTTATACGCATAAACTGGATGAAATCATTGCCAGACTGACGCGACGAACCGAAGTGGATAACCCGCTCTTCAAATCCGCAGAAAAACCGAAAAACATTCTGCTGCTGGTGATGGGGTCGGACCGGGGATTATGTGGCGGTTTCAATACCAATTTGTTTCGGGTGGTCGAAAAAAAGATATATGAGGATTTCACGGAGCACCTTGAGCATGAAACACTGTCCATGATATGCTTCGGTAAAAAAACTCATGACTATTTCCGTGCCCGGAAATACCCTGTAATCGATCATAAAATCGGCTTCTTTGATCACCTGAAATACGAGCATGTCCATGAGGTTATGAATCGTATCATCGCTCAATTCAAAGAAGACTCCTGGGATGAAGTATACCTGGCATACAATGAGTTCAAGTCGGTAATTGCCCAAAATCGGAAAATTGTGAAAATCCTGCCGGTTAGTCCGGATACCGAAAAAAAGACCGTACCGTCACACGCCGGAGAAGCTTCCGGAAACAATGCAGCGAAAAAGGATCTTTCCGATATAGATTACCTGTATGAGCCCAAACCGGATACCATTCTTGAATACCTGCTTCCGTTGCATATTAATATTCAGTTCTGGCAGGCTGCTCTCGAATCCTTTGCAGCAGAACAGGGTGCTCGTATGACGGCCATGGACAGTGCTACTGAAAATGCCGGTGACATCATAAGTGACCTGCAGCTCAAGTACAACCAGGCAAGACAGGCGGCCATTACTACAGAAATTTCCGAAATAGTTTCGGGTGCGGAAGCGTTATCTGAGTAAATTTTGTATCTTTGGAACGCCCATGCAGTATTACAGATTTAAAAGTACCGTAAACTAATGGGTAAAAACGCTTGGCTTTTGTATAGTATAATACAATAAAAAACGGAGAGATGGCAGAGTGGTCGAATGCGGCGGTCTTGAAAACCGTTGAGCCGCAAGGCTCCGGGGGTTCGAATCCCTCTCTCTCCGCAAAAAAAGCTCCATATCGGAGCTTTTTTTTTAGGTACCACCAATCATCCATGTACTTATGAACAGAATCATTGGCTGTCTAATTCTACTGCTGGCCGGTACCCCTGTTTTACCTGAAAAGGTACTGGCGCAGGATACCGTACGAGTCTCATTCGGGCAATTTGTAGATATGGCTCACAACTATTCGGCCAATCTCGATGCCCAACAAAAAAATGTGAGACTGGCAGAAAATCGTCTTAACCAGGCTCAAGCCGGCCGTATTCTCCCGAATCTGAACCTGACCACCGCCCACGGCCTTGTACCGGGAGTGTATTCTCCCAATAACTATAATCCGAGTCAGTTCTATCTTGATCCGCAACTGGAGAATGATTGGGAAAACTGGGGTATTTTTACCCAGGCCGAGATCAGTGGCATACAACCTGTTTTTACATGGGGAGGCATCCGAAACGCAATCAATGCCGCAAGAAAGGGGGCAGATGCCGCCCAATATCAGTTTGATTCCCAAAAGGAGTCGTTTACTTTCCAACTATTCGAATTATATCAGTCCGCTATCCTGGCTAAAGAGCTGCAGCGGCTGATGAACGATGCCCTGTCTCAGCTTGAACAAGCCGAACGAGAACTGGAACGATTGCGTGAGGATGGAGACGAGTCCCTGGAAGAGAAAGATGTCTTTGAATTCAATATCTTCAAGGCGGAATTTCAGGCATACCGAACAGAAGTGGAACAAACGGTTAACTTTGTTCAGCGTTCCTGGAATCAGGTGCTGGCCACGGACCGGTCAACCGTCTATCTGCCCGAAGAACGATATCTCGATCCGGTTCCGGTCCAGATTCAGCAACTGGAGTTCTATGAGGAACATGCACTGCAAAACCGGGCGGAACTGAAGGGAATTGCGGCAGCGGAAGAGGCTGCTAACTATGGTTTGAATGCCGCACGATCCCGGTATTATCCCAATCTGGTAATAGGCGTCAGTGCAGGCGCCGGTTACACACCCAATCGACCACGGCAAACCAACCCCTTTATCCGAAACCGGACCAACTTCCTGTCAGCCAGTATCGGATTCGGCTTTCGACAGAACCTCAATTTCTGGCAAGTTAATAGCGAAGTTCAACACTCTGAAATACAACTGCGCCAAACTCGTGATTATCGCGATGCCGCAGAAGAGGGCATCCTGTTTGAACTCGGTGATCAATACCGTGAAGCCAGAATAACCGAATCACGCCGACAAAGCAAGGCGAACGCCCTTCGTATCAGCAACGAATGGCTTCGAACCGAACAAATTGACTTTGATATCGGATTTGGTGATATCAACAACCTGGTGGACGCCGTTAAAAAGAAGATGGAGCTTGAAATGGAGGTAACCGAACTGACTTTTGATCTGAATATGAAAGTGGCTCAGTTGCACCGATCTGCCGGACTCCCGCTCCATGAACTGTTGCCTGGAAACTCCGATTGAAGTTATGAAAACCACTTTTGTTAAACACATGAAATGTTCATGACGGCAATACGTTACACAAGAGTATGATTATAACCGTCATGGACATTTCACTTCGTGACCTTCGGTTCATGTGACATTGTGATACATATAATTTAAACACATGAAATTGCTTGCATTACTGCTACTAATATTTGTAAACATCGGTTCCTTTCCGGTCGAAAACGGTGAGGAACAGGAAATCCGCACGCTCCTTGAAGAGAGGGACCAGCAGATCAAAGAATTACTGGGGCCCGAAGGTACCGAATATACCGATGACCAGCGCGAACAGCTGCGCTCAATCATTAACGACATGATGGATTACCGCGAGATGGCGCGTTATGCTCTGGCAGAGAAGTTTAATGAACTCAATGCCGAAGAACAGGAGGAGTTTACAAAATTGTTTGCGAGTATCATTCGGGATCAATCCCTCCAGCAACTCGATATTTATCGGGCCGAAGTGGAGTATGATAATATCGAAATCGGTGAAAACCAGGCCGTGGTCTCCACTATGGCGATTCTGGATGACAACCGCATCCCCGTTAAATATCGTATGACCCAAAAAGATGGAGAATGGATAATCTCTGATATGTCAGTTGATGAGGCCTGGACGGCCGAATCCTACCGGCGATCGTTTCAGAATATTATTCGCCGACGTGGCTTCGAGGCTCTGATGGAAAACCTCCGAAAAAGGGCAGAACAAGCTTGAAGTCGAATATTTCAACCGATCGAAGTAATCAATCCAAGCTTTTGCGACTCTTTCAAATAGAGGTGGAAGCTCTCTTTCTCCTGATCACTGAGCTTAAATTGCGGGTGGGAGACAACCTGCCTGCCGCGAAGTTTTAACCAGGCCAGTTGCGAAAAATTCTTCGGACTATTGCGCAATCCCGACAAAAACCGCTTATAGGGTGCTGATTTGGATTCACCGCGTACGGATCGGACAATCAACCAGGAATGGTCGGACGCAATTTGAAAACTCTTTTTCTCTTTCCATTGTGAGAAAAAGGCCGGTTCGGACACTCTCTTCTTTTCGTTGAAGCGAATCTCCGGATCATTCCGATGCATCAAACTCCGGGTATACCCACCCGAGGGGAGATCCAGACGAGGATGGTGAGCATACTCCGGGTGATCCAGGTGCAAAAGTGCTCCGGCTAACCAACAGGCATCATATCCTTCAAGCATTAATTCCGTCTGCTTTCGAATCCGTTCAGGATGATGCCAGTCCTGTTCGTCCCAGTGAATAATATATGTGCCTCCGGCCTGATCCAGACCCATATTTTTCAGTTTGCCGGGTTTGATTTTATCCTCTGTGATTTTCTCCTCTGTGGAAGGAGAGATGTGGCATATTTCCTGTGATGGGATATCCTCCAGCAGAGGGGCTATATCCCGATATTCGTGACCGACGATGACAAGCTCTTTCGAAGGCCAGCTCTGTTGCTGATAACAGAAGATAGCTCTGGCGGTAAAATCCGGATGTGACCCCGCCATCAACAAACAACTCACAAGGGGAAAGTCCTGGGCCATTACGGTAGTATTGTGTTAAGGTTTGAGTACAGATGACAGAGTACAGAATACAGAATACAGAATGCAGAATGCAGAATTCAGAGTACAGAGATCAGAGTACAGGGTCCAGTGTTCAAAGTACATAGCTCAGAGTTCGGAAAACAGATTACGCGGAACAAAGTTCAGGAGAAGTTCAATACCATTCCTATATCAAGCAACAAACATCGATGTCTGAGGGTTTTCTGTCTTCTGAACTCTGCATTCTGAGTACTGTCTTCTGAGTACTGTCTTCTGAGTACTGTCTTCTGAGTACTGCATTCTGTATTCTGTTAATGTACAATGAGAAAATTGTAATTGACAGGCGTTGCGTCGTCCATCCTGCCCTGACCGACGTATTCGATAATCTCACCCCCCAGAAAAGTGCGGACCAGACGTTTTCTCAGACCACCCACTTCACTCAAAAATGAGACATGCTGAAAATCATTGGTCCGTTCCAACGTCCGCCGTTCTCCGGTTTCGTAATCGATGGCAATTCTTCCCGGAACCGATTTTCCATTCACACTATGCGATTCCAGAATGGAGATATTCCGTGGCTGCTTGAGCTGAGTCTCGTCCGAGCCGTTTTGTAACAGCCCGAGCCCGGCCACTCCGGTATCACTCCGGTTGTCAGGTATCAGATAGTAGCCGGTATGAAACCCATTCTCCGTATGGGATATATGTCGAAAACCCTTGTCAATAATTTTAGAGGAGAGATCGGTTTGATAAGTGTGATCCATGTAGGCAGTGCCACTCACCTCAAGCGTGTCGTCATTGATGGCCACCGTTCCCCGTACCGAAGCTTTGGGAATATGAATATAGATCCCCATCTCCTCACCGCTTAAGCGAAATGTACCATCGCCGACTGTGTATCCCGGATGGATGTCTTCGAAGGTCAGATCAACAAGGTAGGAGACCTCATTCTTGGTGGTTTGATAAAGTATCTTGTGGGATTCAGGTAGCTTCCCCTGCAGATAGATTTCCCGGCCGGAATGAAGACGGATCATGTGCGTCTCTTCGTCAACAATAAACTGTTCCCGGGGGAATTCGCGGAGCACATGATAGTTGTTACCCTTGAAGTTGGATACAAAAAGCTTGCCTCCACTCACCGCACTTTTGAACGAACCGAAATTGGCCAGCGAGAATGTGATGTGCAGGTGAAGATCGTTTTCCAGAAAAACATGATATACCCAGAATTCGTTATAATAGCTGCCATCTTTGGTGTGTGGCACCATATCGATCCATTCTGTGTGACGCAGTGTCTGTGCATCCGACGCTTCTGTGGAACGATTCCCTGAATCTGTTGAACCATTTTCAGAAGGCAAACCGGCATAAACCTGTGTATCATTCAAATTGCCCGACAGCAGCAAGATGATACTTAATGCCATATAACGGGGTACACCGACTTGTAACAAACTGTACATCGTGTTCATGAAACATGAATTGGTAAAATGCATAAAAGAATCCGAAACTCGAAAATGCTATTACGGGTTCAGACGTTATACTCGGACTTTGTGTAGAGAAACGCCGGATTATAATTTGTAGTGCCCGGGTAGTACCTAAAAGTTATATGGACACAAACCAAGACCACCGTAATTGCAAAATACAGCAACCACCAATGTTTCCCGTTTTTTTTGTAATTTCCGACCGCATAATATAGGCAAAACGTATTTATTTCGATGAAAAAACTGCTCGCACTGCTTCGCCCGCTCGTTCAGGTCAACTACCGTTATCCTTATGCCGTTCTGCTCATTTCTGTATCCCTTGCTGCGATCTCCGGATATTACGCTTCCAGGCTTGTAATTGATACCGATCTGGCAAGTTTGTTGCCGGATGATTATGCAAGCGTTCAGGCACTGAACCACCTTCGTGATACCGTAGGAGGAGAGACCCCGCTCGAAGTCGCCATTAACTCTCCGAATTTTGAAGCCAATAAGGCTTTTGCCGAGGATTTCATCCCGCGCGCAATGGAACTGTACGACCCGGAACGGAATGACCATTTTGTCAACAGATATGAATTTCGAAGAGATGTTGACGTCCTGAAGGACCATGCGCTGTATCTGTCAACGGAGCAGGAGATCGATGAGATTCAGAATTATCTGGAGGACCGGCTGGAGCAGGCGAGACTGGAAGCCAATCCCTTTTTTGTGGATTTCGAAGATGATTTCGAAGATGATGAGGATGAGGAGGAAGAACGTCTCGGTCGCTTCAATCAGATGTATGATGAAATGATTCCCAACGAATATCCGATCAGTGAGGACAGCACTCGAATGGTCCTCAGCTTTTTTCCTACCGGTTCTCAAAGTGACCTGAACTACATCCGCGACCTTTATGATGCCTTCGGGGAGCTGATAACAGAGATGGAGCCTGCAAGTTATCATCCCGAAATGATCGTTCGGGCCGGTGGGCGTCTCGAAAGACACCTCATGGAACTCGATTCCATAATACGGGATGTGGTTACCAGTTTCGGTTCGGGTGTCACCGCGATCATCCTGCTGGTCGGTTTTTATTTTATGATCAAGAAAATCATCAACTACCGGCGTGGACACTATCTCCACAGAACCTATCCTCTCTGGTCTCATATCATTCGATTCCCGGTTCCCATCCTGGTGATCGGCATACCGCTGCTTATCAGCCTCAGCCTCACATTCGGGATTACCTATTTTACATTCGGAACCCTGAACACCATGACATCGGTTCTGTTTGTTGTTTTATTCGGACTTGGAATCGATTACGGTATCCATTTCTATGCCCGGTATCTTGAAAACAGATCGCGTGGGGAGAGTGTAAAGACTGCCATCCTGAGTACCTACGACAGTACCGGATCGGCCATTATGACCAGTGCGACGACCACAGCCGTTGCCCTTTTTGTGCTGGTCATCGCTGATTTTCGCGGTTTTTCGGAATTCGGCTTTATATCAGGACTCGGAATCGTACTCGCTTATCTCGCCATGCTGTTCATTCTTCCGGCCATCATTGTCATTTTTGAACATTACAACCTGATCCTGATCAATAAAAATGAATCGGAGCCGGCCCGGAAACCGGGTAAGTCTGCTCCTTTCCCCTTTGCCCGGACTATCTTTGTTGCAGGGACTGTGATTGTTGCGGTGGTACTTTTTAATACCGACAAGCTCTATTTTGAGTACAATTTCAGTGTACTCGAACCGGATTTCCCGCGCTATGAGGAATTTCGTGATATACGTGGCGATGTGGATCAGACAGGACGACGCAACCCGGCCTATGTTCTGGCCGATACCGACCAGGAGATCCGGAATATCCTTGAAGTGGTCAGAGAAAAAAAACGAAACAACCCCGAAACCACCATTCTGGATGTGGAGGCACTCCAGGAAAGATTCCCGGTAGACCGGGATGAGGAGCAACGCAAACTTCGCAGAATTGAAGAAGTAAGGGAGCTGCTTGATGATCCGTTTATCCGTGATGCCGAAGGTGAGCACATGGATATACTGCGAAGGGCAGCCCATGTCACCGAACCTCTGAACCTGGAAGATGTCCCGGAATTTCTTAAAAACCGGTTTCTCACCCGGGACGGGGAGATCGGCCGCTTTGTAATGATTTATCCCGCCGTCGGACTCTCTGACGGTAGAGAGTCCATTGCCTTTAAGAATGAAATAGGACAAATAGAAACCGATGACGGTCAGGTTTATCAGGCCACCAGCACTTCCATCGTTGCTGCAGAAATGCTCGAACTTATGAGAGATGAGAGCCCGTATATGGTTGTTGCAACATTTGTTATGGTATTCATTCTGGTCAATATCGGTTTCGGATCTCTTCGTTGGTCCATTATTGCAATGTTACCACTGTTGATTGGTCTGAGCTGGACTTTCGGGGCCATGATGTTGCTCGGACTTTCGTTCAACATGTATAATTTGGTAGTGCTGCCTGCAATACTTGGCATTGGAAACGATAATGGAGTGCACCTGGCAAGCCGATACAGGGAGGAGGGAAAACGCAGCATGTCGGCCGTGCTTAAAAGCACGGGACAGCATATATCTATTGGATCGATCACCACCATGTTCGGATTTGCAGGATTATTGCTGACCAACCATCCCGGGCTACACTCCATAGGTGTATTGGCGGTCGTTGGTATGGGTCTGACGCTCTTTTCGGCACTGACTTATCTGCCGGCACTTGTACAACTGCTCGAAAATAAAGGATGGATCCGGTTCTAATACTGCAATTATGCTTGTTGATACCTCCGCCATTGTGCTGAAAACCATTCCATTCAGTGAAAGCAGCCTGATTGTGATCTTGCTCAGTGTAGAACACGGCAAGACGTCGGTTATGGCCAGGGGAGCCAGGCGCAATAAGAACAGATTCGGCGGACTTCTTCAACCCGGATCACTGATCGATGTGACCTACTACTATAAACCGACGCGCGAGGTGCAAAACCTGAGCAATGTTACTCAGAAATATCCGGTCTGGCGCATTCATCAGGAGATGGAAAAAATGGCAATCGGACTTGCAACGCTGGAAATAAGTGAACAGCTCTGCCATGAACACGAACCTATGCCCGAAGTGTTTGAGTTTTTATCACATTTTCTGATTTGGCTTCACAAAACCGAAAAAAAAACAAAAAATCTTTTTCCCTATATTCAATTTCGCCTGGCTCAGCTTATAGGCATAGGACTAACCTGGAATGTATCTGAATCAACAGTAGATTCGGAATTTTTTCTGAATGTGGAGAATGGACAAATCTCTGAAAAGGCTGATAATGGATTATCTTTTCCATTAACGAAATTACAACTGCAATATCTGCGTTGTATAGTAACCGGAAATAAAAGCAAGTTGTTGACCGATATGTTTCCCGGGCAGGAAGTAAAGCACCTGATATACCATATGGACGCCTATTTTCAATATCATATTGAAGGATTGAAAGATCGTAAATCTGACGCCATATTTGAACAAATTCTCTGAATTACATGCAACTGCACCAAAAAATACTTACGGGCATCCTGCTTCTCCTGACCGGAGTGCTTATTGGCATCCTGATCATGATCACCCGTGGTTCCTGGATTCCGCCGGAGCGTGTGGAAGTAAGATATACCGATGTGGCCCGAAGCACCCAGCCCATTGAACCGGCTCCCGGTGAGGAACATTATTCTCCGTCATTCATTTTCAGAGATATTGCAAAAGAAATTATTCCGGCGGTGGTATATATCGAAACCGATATTGCCGTAGATCAACATATGCCGAATGATGAAAATCATCAGTTTGAAAATCAGTTCTGGGAGCGGTTTCTGCCGCGACGCCGGGCCCAAAGCATCGGCTCCGGCGTACTGATCACACCGGACGGCTATATACTGACCAACCACCATGTGATCGATGGGGCCGGTGACCGTATTCAGGTGATGACCCATGATAAAAAGCAGTATCAAGCGAACCTGGTAGGAAGTGACCCCTCCACAGATCTTGCGGTCATAAAAATTGACACCGATGACAGGAATGCACTTGTCATCGGCAATTCCGACCATGTGGATATCGGAGATTGGGTGATGGCTGTCGGAAATCCCTTCCGACTGCAATCCACCGTAACAGCAGGTATTATCAGTGCCCTCGGACGTGATGTCGATATCATCAACGACAGAATGCGGATTGAAAGCTTCATCCAGACGGATGCGGCCATCAATCGGGGCAATAGCGGAGGGGCCCTGGTCAACACCCGGGGTGAACTGATTGGTATCAATACCGCCATTGCCTCTGAAAGTGGTAGCTATCAGGGTTACGGATTCGCTGTTCCGGTCAATTTGGCGATGAAGATCGGACAGGATATGATTGAGCACGGTGAGGTCCGGAGAGCTTATCTCGGGGTGGAAATAGCGACCGTGGATCATCAACGGGCTCAAAATTTCGGCCTGGAATCTGTGAAAGGAGTCGAAATCAGAAATGTGGTTCCGCAGGGAAGTGCCGATCAGGGGGGACTGGTGACAGGTGATGTGGTACTGAAAGTCAATGGCTTTCAGGTTAGCGAAGCCAACCGTCTTCAGGAACGGATTGCCCTTATGCGCCCCGGAGAAGAAGTTGAAATGAAAATTTGGCGGGATAGTGCCGAAATGACTCTGGAATTTCCGATTTTTGGTATGGATAATGAAGCCATTCAACAATGGACTGCCGCTGACGTCCCGAGCCGGGAAGAACTCGAGTTTGAGCCCGATACCGAATCCGGGGTCCGGCAGGAGTCATATGAACCCGGATTTACGGTTGCCGAACTGCCGAATCCTGGAAACATGTCACAAAACGAACTGGTGGTTATACGGGTTATCCCCGAAAGCAGGGCGGATGTAACCGGAATCTTTGAAGAGGATGTAATCACGAACATCAACGGACAAGACGTGAGCACCATCGAAGCTTTTAATACCATCTGGAGCGAAGCCACAGAGACAGAGGCCGATGACCCGGTAACAATTGGTTTGCGGAGGAATGGAGAATCGCTTATCGTGGAGCTGGACCTGCCCGGCTAACGCACACCGGCATCCCGTCTGTTACATTTGTTTTCTTTTTTTGACCAAGTCTGTTATCCTGTAATTGTATGTCTTACAAATATCTGATTGTTACGTCGTCACTTCTGGCGACGCTGTTTATATTTACATCTTGTGAACACATGGAGGGATTACTTCAGGAAGAAGAACCGGAAGAGACGGTCAATGAGGCGGAACCGGAAGAGATTGTGGAACCGGCAGACCCGGAAGTACCGGACTGGTATCGGTCGAATGAACCGGTATGGACCGAGGGCGATACATTGCATGTTGCCGCGGCGTCCGTTTCTTCAGACTCCACCGATGCCCGCAATATGGCGTTCCGTGCCCTGGATGCATTCACCGAAACGGCCTTCACCCTGGTAATGGAAGAACTGATGGATAGCGAAGAAATATTGGCTGATGAGAACCCGGACCGTATTGTGGAGATGCTGGTCTTCAAAGGGAGAGAGCGTGAAGCCGATTTGCCTGGTTCCGAAGAGGTCTTTTTCTACCGATCCGGTGAAACAGATGTCCGCTTTTATGCCAAACGGAGCTTTCGGAAGAGTGAAATCGCCGAAATAATCAAAGGCTTATTGTAAAAATCAGAAGCTTATTGCTACACATGCAGAAACTGCAATCTGCTTCATCAAGAGTGATTTCGTCACGATTTACAGGACGTGTAACGCTTTGTACAGGGATGAACCGGAAAGAGGACCGCAGATCATATAGTCCCCCTCCGGAAAATTCATCCGTATAATCGTATTAAACGGCGATTATTCCATATATTCTATGATTTTATCACCGAATTCCGAACACTTCAGCAGCGTCGCCCCTTCCATCAGACGCTCGAAATCATACGTCACTTCCTTGTTGCTGATGGCCGTTTCAAGCCCTTTCTCGATCAGACGTGCCGCTTCGGGCCAGCCCAGATGATCCAGCATCATAACCGCAGAAAGTATAAGTGAACCGGGATTAACCTTGTCCTGTCCGGCATATTTCGGGGCCGTGCCGTGTGTTGCCTCAAACAGGGCAAATCCGCTCTGGTAGTTGATATTTGCACCAGGGGCAATGCCTATTCCTCCTACACAGGCTGCCAGTGCGTCTGAAATATAGTCACCATTCAAATTGAGCGTGGCGATGACATCGTACTCGGCCGGCCGTGTAAGGATCTGCTGCAGAAAGGCATCGGCAATAACATCCTTGATGATCATACCATCGGGCAATTCGCACCATGGACCTCCGTCTATCTCCTTCGCGCCGTACTCCTCTTTGGCCAGCTCATACCCCCAGTTTTTAAAGCTGCCTTCGGTATATTTCATGATGTTGCCCTTGTGCACCAGCGTGACACTTTTACGGCCATGCTCCAGAGCATATTCAATAGCGGATCTGACCAGGCGTTTTGTTCCTTCCTCAGAGACCGGTTTGACACCGATGGATGCCGTCCTGGGAAAACGGATGTTGGTGACCTTCATCTCATCAATCAGGAAACGCTTGACCTTTTCCACCTCGGGAGTGCCGTTTTGGTACTCAATTCCGGCATAGATATCCTCGGTATTTTCACGGAAGATGACCATATCGGTCAGTTCCGGTTTCTTGACCGGACTCGGCGTCCCCTGATAATAACGCACCGGTCTTACACAGGCGTACAGATCCAGCAGTTGACGCAGCGCTACATTCAGGCTGCGGATTCCCTCGCCGACCGGAGTAGTCAATGGCCCCTTGATCGCCACCCGGAACGCTTTGATCGCTTCAAGCGTGTCATCAGGCAGCCAGGTGTTATCACCGTAGTGTTTCACCGATTTTTCACCTGCATAAATCTCCATCCAGGATATTTTTTTCGAACCGCCATAAGCTTTTTCAACAGCACTGTCCACGACTTTTTTCATTACCGGGCTGATATCGATGCCGATTCCGTCCCCCTCAATATAGGGGATGACCGGATGGTCAGGTACGTTCAGGGTTCCGTCATTATGCACGCCAATGGTTTTTCCGGTGTTGGGTATTTCAATTTTTTCGAATTTCATAGGTCTTGGTTCTTTCTGTTTATATTTTATAAATAATCACACCTGAATATAAAAAACTATGTGTTAAGAGATAACCCCGGATTTTCAGGTATTAAGACAAAAACTTTAAAAACCCTTGTTCCTGTTGGGATTCATTATCGCTATATTACCTGGATATTGCACCTGAAGGTTTGCAGGCGGTATTAGTCACGCGACCTTATTGATGTTCACAAAAAGGCACGATTGCCGGAATCCATGGAATATCCGGAGTGCATGAACCGTTACGTAAATGTACCTCCGGCAGACTTTTAATTGAACCGAATATCCTGACGACCCATGCTTTCACCATTGATGGGCAGACGACCCCAGCACAGACGATTTAATTATCAATACCGATATTACAAACCGAATCCTCTTCGACCCGACCGAATCAAATTTCGAAGATTGACAAGGCGGGGAACAGGCGGTTCTATTCTCCTGTATGCGCTGTTGCTGTTTCTCGTGCTCTGGATCATTACATAACTTTGCCAGTCACCTTATCCATTCATCAGCGTAAAGAATATACTCCGTTTAGTCAATGTCAGGTGATACCGAATCCTTAATTAAAATTCTCCCTCCGGAAGTATCGAATAAAATTGCCGCAGGTGAAGTGGTCCAGCGTCCTGCCTCTGTCGTAAAAGAGCTGCTGGACAATGCTATAGATGCCGCAGCCGATCAAATTACGATAGTCATCGGGAATTCAGGCCGAACGCTCATACAGGTACGTGACAATGGCTGCGGTATGTCCGGATCGGATCTGAAGCACTGTTTTCTGCGTCACGCCACCTCCAAACTTGCTTCCGTTGACGACCTCATCAACATTCGCACCCTTGGATTCCGCGGAGAAGCAATGGCATCCATAGCTTCTGTGGCACAGATCACCGTAACCTCCAAACGAAAGGAAGATGACGCCGGCATGGAGTACGAAATACGGGGAGGCGAGGAAGTCCGCCTGGAACCGGCAGCTGCGGATGACGGAACCACGGTGACCGTCCGAAACCTGTTCTACAATGTTCCGGCACGCCGTGCTTTTCTGAAAACAGATGCTACCGAGCTCCGCCACATATTGCTGGCTGTTCATCAGGCTTCCATCGCTCATCCCGAGATCGCTTTTGAACTTGAAGTCGATGGTGAAACGGTTTATAAGTTGCAGGCAGGAGACCGGGAGAACCGGATTGCCGCCCTTTTCGGAAAGTCTTATCACGCCAGTCTTATTCACGTAAGTGAATCCACCAGTCTGGTAAAAATATACGGCCTGCTTTCCGACCCGAAACTGGCAAAAAAGACAAGAGGTGAACAGTTTCTGTTTATCAATAAACGTCCTTTTCTGCACCGACACCTCAATTATATCATCCAGGATATCTACTCGGACTGGATTCGTCCGGGGCAATACCCCTTTTATGCTCTGTTTTATGAAGTGGATCCGGAAATGGTGGATGTGAACGTTCATCCCTCCAAACAGGAGATTAAATTTGAAGATGAACGAACCATTTCTACATTTACCCGCTCTGTCGTCAAAAAAGCGCTGAATGATCATATGCGTGTGCCCATTTGGGATCCGGATGAGGTGGTGCACTCCAGGGAACAAGCTTTCGATCAGGGATTTTCCGGATCTTTTTCAACGGATTCCACATCACGGGTTCCCGGTAAGGACAGAAACTTTAACCTGCAGGCGGGGCAGCAAACAGACAGCATTCCGGATGATATTACCGGAACCCTTTATGGCGCTGCCTCCGACCAATCCGGTGTAAACCCTGACAGGCAAAAGAGAACTTCCGGTACCGGAGAAAGTGAGTTCTGGCAAATCCACAACGAGTTTATCATATCCCAAACGCGAAACGGCATGCTTATTATGGATCAGCATGCCGCTCACAAGCGCATCATTTATGAAAAGGTGCTCAATGAAGCCGAAAGCGGCCTTCCGGGGACACAGCAGCTGCTGTTTCCCAAAAACATCGATCTTTCGGCATCGGACTTCAGCCTGTTGAAGGAGCTGCATCCGGTGATTACACGCATGGGATTCAACGTCCAGTTGCTCAGTGGTAATTCAGCCATGATCATCGGAGTGCCTTCGGATATACGCCTTGATGATGAACAGCATGTGCTGGAATCAATAATGGAGCAATACAAGAGAATGGCTGGATCTGTTTCGCTGAGCGGGAAAGAGCGTGTTGCCCTGGCACTTGCCAATAAGGCGGCCATTCCAAGAGGGAAAAAAATCACAACCGGCGAAATGGAAGCTCTTGTCGATCAACTGTTTGCATGTGATGAACCCTTTCGGGATCCCATTGGAAAGCCGACCATAAAATCGCTCTCTGTTGAGGAGCTCCGGGGGATGTTCCGATAACACAGCAGTGTCGGACAATAACACCCGGTGCCGTTCCGGCCTTGAAATCAAAACCGGATTCTGTAGCCCCGCTCCGACAAACGGGAAGATTGGGTTTCCAGGAATTCTTTTATCTGCTGAGCGGATATGGCATGGGTAATTCCGTAGTCTATGCGGTTTTTACGTTCCAGATAGAGCTGATCATCATAGGGCCAGCGAATGTGATGAGATACGGGAGTATCTTCACTGGGGACAATAAGCCACTCTCCGGTCGCTGAGGACGAACGGGCCATTCCCATCCACTCAAAAGAAGGGATACCGCCTCTGATAGCGACTATGGCTCCTCCGCTGATTCCGGGATTGAACAGGGCATCAGTGATAAACGTGTTCCGGCGACCATATTCGGTGGCACCGACAATACCGGAGGTAACCATGGGATAGCCCCTTGGGTAACCCAATACATAAAGAAATACCCCCGGTTTGAGTTCATCGGCATTACCTAACGGATAGGGAAACAGGGGAAAGTGATCACTAACCGAGCCGTCAAGTTCATCGGGGTACACCCGGGTTCCGAGTACCGCCAGATCCGCTACCGGATCCGATGCCAGAAGCTCCAGCTCTCCCAGGGCTGTCATTCCCATCACAAACATCAATTGATCGGTTTTATAGGTCACACTTTCGAGAAAAGTCTCGGTTTCATCGGCGTATTCATAAATGGTATCGGGAGTCGTTACCGTGTGATTGGTTGTAAGCAGCCCGATTCGGTTGTTTCGGTTGTAAATGACAATGGCCGATCCGGATGAGGTGGTACGGTCCTCAATTACCTCACGGGTTAACTGTTCCAGTTGTTGTTGTTCCTGGATGTCCTGAGGACGTACCCGGTCTTCGGGATCAAATACATGGGTTCTGTAATAGGTAGTGTTGGATATGCGCTTCACTGACTGTTGCATCTCCATCAGGTAGGAGCCGGCATCACCAATGGGATAACCGGACAGGTATTCATCAGTGACCTGCTCCTGGTAGACATACTGAACAGGTTGTGTACATGACACCGCGATAGAAAAAAACAAGACAAATAGTATAAGGAGCGGAGAATAGTTGATTCGTCGCATGAGAATAATGGTATAGGATGAGAATTATACTCCTACAACTCAAACTGACTCAATATATCACTTATTATGGACTTTAGTTCACGGCTCATGGTTTGTCCGGCTGCTGAAAGACGGGATGCTACATAGAGAAGTGTCTCGGCTTTTTTGTCCCGGTCCCGGATGCGATCCACGGTTTGAAGCGCATCACTCGCCGCTTTGTCCTTTTCAGTTTCTCTTCCCGCTTTTTGAAGCGCCATTACCAGGTCGGACTGCGATCTTGCCCGCCACTCAAAGCTCCGGATACCATAGGATAGTTCAATAGCTCGGTCAATATCGTTTTGGTCCAGATAGTACTGATTCAGCAGATGAAGAAAATAATGAACATCAGGCGTGATTCCGGCGAGCGATCGGGCCAGGTCATGAAAACCGGCGTTCACGGCCAGGTCAAGCACCCTTTTCATGTTTTCTTCAAAACCGTCGTGGTTCATCCGGAAATGCTCCGCCATATCCAGAGCGCGATCGGGGCGACCAAGTTTGATCCATTTCGACAGGGTCTGCACAATCATATGATTCAGCCCTTCGCCACTGTTAATCATCAATACATCAGCTTCAGCTTCGCCGAGTGTTTCCGCGGCATACGAACGGGCATTTCTGGCCATGTAGCAGTCTGCGATGCGAAGCCACAGCTCAGAGCGTCGCAGCGGAGAGTCGATTTGTTCAATCAAGGGCCGGCTCAGCTCCAGAAGAGCGTCCGATCGTTCATTTTCCCCATAATCCGACAGGAGGTAGGCTATTTCAATATAGGAGTCCACTTTGTCCGTGACATCATCCGCAACATCGTCAAGCAATTCAAGAGCATCTGAAATCCTTCCGTTCCGGGCGACCTGGACGGCTATACGGGCTACAGACGTATCCCGAAAATAGTCCCGGCTGAAGTTCGAGGCGATTTCAAGCGCCTCGTCCACATGGTGACGTCTTGCAAGATGCATGCTGAGGTCGCGTCTGGCAAAATCGGCATAATTTTCATCCATCTCCTCAATATCTTCAATAATGATACGACTCCGGCTAAAAGATCCGTGTGAGGCATACTCGGCAGATAATCGGGTCAATGCATCGATATGCTCGAGAATTGCCTCTTGTTCAGCGGAAGGCAGACCACGGTCGATCAGGGCATCCGCCTCTTCTTGCCTGTCCAGAGTAAAGAGATCCGCCGCCGCTATACGCAGCAGTTGCAGCTGTTGAACAGAACTCACATATTGAAAATAGGAAAAGATTCGCTCTTGAACGGAGTTTTCCGAATCGTTCAGAATTCCGTCATCCAGCATATGTCTTATGGCCTGATACAACATGTCTCTGTTTTGCAAACGGTCCGCGGCATCCAGAGCCTCTGTCCAAAATCCGGCGTTTGAATAGCTTTTAGACAGTTGCAGATATACCGGATCGGTAATGGTTGTATTCCAGTGACGGTGCGCCCATTCTGAAACCTGTTCCAGGATATTCCGGTAGCGTCCCTCATTACCCGTTTGAATGATCCGGTCTGCATAGCGAATCTGTTTTTCGGCTGAAAGGGCTTCATCATTAGATCGACCGACAAGGTACATGGTAAGTTCATGAAACCCGTCCATGGCACGAGCCCGTGACTCTACAAGCGGTACTTTTCTGCGCAGCTCCCCAACGGTCATATCACCTATACGGGTCTGCTGCTGGGTCACATTAACCGCCACTCCGGTCTCAGGGTATTCATCAATGATTTCATCGATATTCTCCAGCGCCTGACGATAGTATTCGTAGGAGGCAATCGGGTCGGTCTGCTCCTTCTCCCTCGCTTGCTCTGCAAATCGGTAAGATTCAACAAAAAGCCGGTTCGCTTCCTGCTCCTGATCAGTGGAACTGCATTGGGATAATGCCAGAAATGCAAAAAAGGCGAATAGAAAACGAATAAGCAACGTACGCTCAGTCATGAATTTATTTAATATTGCAGCAGTAACTGCCCGATATCCATCAATATATTAATGGGAAAATACAATGAAAATTAACTATTTGAGAACGATTATTGGCAAATATCGTAAAAACTTCACGTACAGTCCCTGGGGATTGTCAAAAAGATAACATATATTGTACATACCCGGTGTAACAAGAGGTCTGCATGAAGAAATTCGTACTCAAAAAGGATGAAACGCACAGGAGATCCGCTTCGTACCGAATCCCCTATAAAAAGCAGCTCAACGAGGCTCAGTATAAGGCGGTGATGCACGATCGCGGACCGGCGCTGGTTGTGGCCGGAGCCGGTACCGGAAAAACGCGAACGCTGATCTACCGGGTTGCTCGCCTGATTGAAGAGGGAATTGCACCCGAATCGGTGTTGCTGCTGACATTTACTAGGCGTGCAGCACGGGAAATGCTTGACAGAGCATCCGCGATGCTGGACGAACGCTGCAGCCGGGTCAGGGGAGGAACCTTTCATTTTTACTGCAACCAGATCCTTCATCGTTATGCCG
>SLOL01000011.1 GCA_007132495.1 Balneolales bacterium | reverse complement strand
CTACAAAGAACTGTCATAATGCTTTGTATATCGTAAAATTTATCGGTTCTTTCCGCTAAGGGTTATTTTTTTTATTTTAATAATTAAATTCATGCATTAATCTTTGCTCTTGTTATTACTAACATATACATAAACATAAGAGGGCGTTTACTGTCGATTTGTTGAGTAAATGATACATGTATATGTGACCAAAAATAGTGATTTTATAGAGAAAGATTCAATCAGCTTACCGGAGCCATTGGCCGATGAAAAAGAAAGCGACCCTGAACGATATTGCAAAAATCCTGAATCTTACCAAGGTGAGCATTTCAAAAGCTTTGCGCGATCATCCGGATATATCGGATGACACGAAAATGAGGGTAAGAAAGGTAGCCCAGGAACTGGGATACCGTCCCAATTTGATTGCACGGTCACTGACCTCGTCACGAAGCATGACTCTTGGTGTAGTCGTTCCCAAAATAGCACATAACTTCTTCGGGCATGTACTGGCCGGAATTCAGCAAGTAGCATTGAGAGAAGGATATGAGATTGTATTGACCGTTTCTGATGAGAAAGAGGAACTGGAACAAAAGCATATCGAGTCATTGGTCTCCATGCAGGTTGAGGGACTTCTGGTGTCGGTATCCATGGAAACCAGGAGTACAGAGATATACAATTGGTTAAAGGAAATGCAGGTTCCTCTGGTTTTTTTCGATCGGCATATACCTGATCTCGGATTCAACAGTGTGGTGATTGATGATGAAAAAGCGGCAGAGAACGGCGTTAACAGATTGATTGAAGCCGGTTACCGGAATATTGTTCATTTATCGGGATATACTCATAATGAGATCGGGAAAAAGCGTCGTAAAGGTTATGAAAAGGCCATGAAAAAGTACGGCCTGGAGATTTCCTCCGGCCATGTGTTCGAAGGAGGATTCGGGGAAGAGGACGGATATCGTGGTTTTAAAGAAATCTTATCTCAGGGAATGACTCCAGATGCTCTGTTTGCAGTGACGGTACCAGTGGGATTGGGGGCCTATATTGCGATGCGTGAAATTGATCCGGCTTTAATGAATCGTATTCCGGTACTTGCTTTTGGCGATAGTACCAGGCATAAAGTAATGCCTTACCCGCAGTACTATATTCATCAACCGGGAATTGAAATCGGTAAAAATGCCGCCGAGTTATTGTTTAATGAGATTAAAGGAATAATGAAACCCGACAACTTGGTAAGAGTCATTAACACCGAATTCATTGATAATAGTATCGAATATCCGGTTGGACGGACGTTATAGAAAGGAGTAATTCTTTCTGAGTTGCTGGAGATTCTGCCTCCCCGGAAAATGGATACGACAAAGCAGGAACCTGTAGGAATTAGCGCTGCAACAACTGATTATGAATAAACTCTATCACAACAGCTTTTATGCGATGGGCACGCGATGTCACATCGTTCTACCCGGTGTGGAAGAAGATCTTTGCGAACATCTTTTTGCCGTCATCAAGGATGAAGTGAACCGGGTGGAGAGCAGTCTCAGCCGGTTCCTGTCTCACAGTGAGATTTCGGTCATCAATAAAAAGGCGGCCAAAGAACCGGTTACAGTAAGTGAGGAGATCTATGGAATACTGGAGACCTGCCGGGAGTATTCCGAAATGACGCATGGAGCATTTGATGTTTCCCTGCGTCCGCTGCTGCAGTATTGGAAAGAGAAAAATGATAACAGCACTTCAGATCTGCGTTTGTATGAGATCATGGATGCCATTGGGATGAAGCAGATTGAATTGGGAAATGGAGATCGAAGCGTCAGTTTTGTAAACGACCGGGTAGAAATCGATCTGGGCGGATTCGGCAAAGGGTATGCCCTTGAGCATATTCAGAAGAAGCTTATGGATTTTTCAGTCCGGAATGCCTTTATCAGTTTTGGTGAAAGTTCGATTTTAACAATGGGGAGCCATCCGGCCGGTGACCACTGGAAGGTGGGATTAAACGATTACAGTCAACCTGGCCGTGCCCTTCATACCTTTGCAGTCAATGACGGGGCCGTCTCCACCTCCAGTAATTTTTTCGTTGACGATTCGGGAGAACTTCGCAATCATCGCCATGTGATCAATCCGTTTACGGGGTACCCCGTCGAGGAGTGCATTACGGTAAGTGTGCGGTCGGATTCATCGATAGTCGCCGAAGTTCTTTCAACAGCCTTCCTGGTTACGCGGGATGAAACTATTGCACTGATCAAGGAACAGGCTGAACCCTGCGAAGTAGTAAAAGTGAATTATGTGGGGGGGGAGCCGGAAATTACCGTCTATTAGATATACGATCCGAACAACAACATCACAATCGGGAGTCGGGATGTCTTACCTGTGACATTAGAAATCAGAATGAAGATGTGATTATTGATTTATTAAAAATATATTCAAACCGTACCAGTCGACTACCAAACCTGAATTAAGATCATGCAAATTAATCGAAGAAAATTTATAGAATTAACATCAACACTTGCCGGTTCTACGGTTGTCGCTTCTGCGATGCCCTGGCTATCGGCGTTTAATAATCCCGCAGCGGCATCGGCCAATCCGTCGGATCGTGTTCGTATCGGATTTATCGGGCTGGGGGGTCGCGGCAAGGCCTTGCTCCGTAATGTTCAGGACTTTGCCGACCGCCTCAATGTGGATATAGCTGCAGTGTGTGACAATTACGATCCGCATTATCAAGAGGCTATCGAATTAACAGGCGGAGAGGTGCCCGCTTTTTATGATTACAGAAGGATGCTCGATGAAGTGGAGCTGGACGGGGTAGTGATTGCCACGCCGCTGAAAGTGCATATGGAGCCAACCATCGACGCCATGAGCCGGGGAGTTCATGTTTTTTGTGAAAAAGCAATGGAACGTACTCTGGACCGTGTCAAGAGGATGTATGATGCACACCTCGAACATGATAAGATACTGTTGATCGGGCATCAGCGTCTGTTCAGTCCTGTTTATTTGACGGCTATTGAAGAGATCCGTCGGGGAGATATCGGTCCCGTAACCATGATCAACGGCAACTGGCACCGGAACACCGACTGGATCTTTTACGATGCCGAGCCGGGCTCGGCGCTTGACCGGCAGCTGAACTGGCGATTGTACCGGGAGACATCGGCCGGAATGCTTACCGAACTGTTGTCGCATCATCTGCAGGTTGCCAACTGGGTGAAAGATGCCCAGCCGGTAAGTGTCACCGGAAGCGGCAGTATCAATTTCTGGAAAGATCATCGCGAGGTGTGGGACAACTTCTCACTGGTCTTTAAATATGCCGACGGTACTCATTTCAAGTATAGCTGCCTCCAAAGCAACGCACACAACGGCATGCAGATCCAGGCGCTGGGCAACAAGGGTATGATGGATCTGGAGGTGAACAAACGGTATTGGGAAGATCCGCCTGCGCCGCCGGCTATCCGACAGATGATCCATAATATTGAGTCCAATCTCTTTGACACGATTCCCATCGGCGGAGCAACCTGGGTTCCGGCTGAACCAGTGGCCTATGGCGGAGAGTTTATCTCCGATGACTGGGAGATGAACGAGACCCAGCTCTATCTGGAAGCCTTTGTGGATTTCATCCGGAAAGGAGAGGCTCCTGAAAAACTGACACTGGAAGGCTATAACGCCTCGACGTGGACACTGCTGGCTGAGGACGCCACTTACAGCGACCGGCATCAGACATTGCCGGAACAGTATCTGGTTTAATGACAGAACTCAGAAGACAGAACTCAGAAAACAGAAGGCAGAACTCAGAATTCAGAAGGCAGAAAACAGAGGATAGTTGTTTCATGTTCTGTGTTAAATGGCTATTACACTCTGCTGTTCTTAATCTGCTGGCCGGAATATTGCTGTCCTGGACATTGCGGTTTTGAACATTTCAGACAAGAATATTGCAGCACAGTAATCGTAAGCTTTAACTTCTACAGCCCTGAATTCTGTATTCTGCAGCTATAAATTTTGCAACCACGAACTCTGTATTCTGCAGTCCTGTCCACTGACTGTTTGCCAAACATTGAAAATGGAAATACTTAAAAACCGAATAATGATGAAAGATATTACGATCAAGGAATCGACCATTCGTAGAGAACTTTACGTCTTATTGGCGATGCTGATAGTGGCGTTTCTTGCTAACATTTATGCCATAATGGCTTATGACGGACAGTGGTCAGAGCTGTTTTCACAACTCCATATCGTGTTGCTTTTGGCGATATTTCTCTATGTTTTTGTGGGCGTTATCCGGCTGATTATTTTTGGAGTGCGTCTGCTGATCGCAAGAAACAAATCCTCTGTAACCTGATTTCTGAGCGCTGCACCCAGAGTACAGAATACAGAATTCTGTCTTCTGTACTCTGAATTCTACCTTCTGAACTCTGAATCCTGTCTTCTGAGTTCTGAGTTCTGTGTTCTGTCCTCTGAATTCTGTCTTCTGTATTCTGTCACGGTAACTCCCGGTGGCCATGCGTAGTCATTCCAGAGGCGGTCGAGCAGCCCGGGGTCGGGTGTCCCGTCATAGGATACAAATCGGTATCGACTTATCAGAGGTGATCCGGGTTCAATTACCATATCACCAAGCTGCGTAGGTGCAAAATTGAAAAAGGGCATATCCGGATGAATGCGCATTGGCTGTGGAAACCGGTAGTTGTCCGGATGACCGAGAACAGCGATTCCGGCCAGATCACCGTTACTTCGACCGCCGAGATGAACCCATCGCGCTCGTGTGGCGTGTCCGTCGCGGCCCAGCCCCCCGGAAGTGAGCCAGGTACAGTTATCGGGGTCGTTCCAGTCGATGTGCCCCCGTAATCCGACCCCGCCATAGTGGTATTCCGGTAGTTTCAGGGGGCGTCCGGTGTTGACGGACTGGGTTATCCGGATGTCGAACAGATGTATTTGCGGTTCGGAGAATGGTTGAAAAACCCGGACCTGCCACTCTTCGTTGAGCGCGGTGACCGGCTTATCACCTGAAAGATCAATGAACCGGTTCCGGGAACGGAATCCGGCGTGAACATTCCCTTCCCATGAGGCATACATGGTGTCGATATCCACCCGTCCGGTTTCCAGATGCACATTCCAGAAGTCGGGATTTCGCCCTTCTAATTCCGTATTGGTCCAGGCTGACCAAATCCCCGAATGGTGAGCGTACCCCGGATCCAGATGATTGGTTACGACCGTGCCCGAAGGAGTGTAGACCGGGTGGATGTATCCTCCTCGCCGGTAGTGATCATCCAATGACTCAGGCGGTTTGTTATCATTGTGATAGTAGCTGAGTATCGGACGCTCATCGGTCTGAATGGTTAGTGTTTGATCGTCGATCTCAAGAAACACTTTTAGATCCGGTCCATTTGGGACGTTTTTTTCAGGTTGATTGTCGGGCTTGAGCAGGTAGGTTTCTGAAGTACCTGCTTCCAGTTGGTTCAGGATGAACCATCCCGTGTTGTGCTCATCCACCTGAACCATGACCTTCTTGTCATTGGAATCGGTCATACGGTAGATGCCGGATGATAACTTATCCGGAAAGGGGAACGATATTATCGTGCCTGTGCGATCAAAGGCACCCGCCGAAACGGTAATTTCGTAAACGGTGGAGTACTCTGGATTCCGTGTAAACTCCGGATTTCGAAAGGACTCCGGATTTCGAAAGGACTCCGGATTTCGAAAGGACTCCGGATTTCGAAAGGACTCCGGATTTCGAAAGGACTCCGGATCTGGTGCAGATTCCGGCGGCTGTAATATTTCCGGATAAAGCACAATTTTCGAATAAAGCACAATTTCTGAATCAAGTTGTAATTTTGAACCCTGGAGAGATTCCGGTGTGTGGGATGTGTCCGCAGCACGGGGTGTTTCCTGGGTGTGCCGGGAATTGACCGCGGTAATGTGATTATCTACAAACTTCTGAGCGAGTGAATGAGGTGCTTTCCCCATGAATGAATCGTTTATGGAGCTTGTGACACAGGTTAGGAGTAAAAGAATCAGGAAACCCATAGGATGGTGTGAGTTAAGGTGTGTGATTGTTGAGATTCATTGGCATCTATGATATAAATAATATATAATATTCTAATTGTCATACGGTGAACCGGCTGTGAGATAATGGTAAAGCCGTCCGATACTTAAAATTTTAAGTGGAAATCGAATTCATGTGCATAATTCTGAAATAACTATTATTTTGGTGAAGTTTAACCGGTAAAGTATTTTATGAATTTATTATTCTTCTCAATCACTCCGAATCTCGTTTTGAACGATATATAACAGATTATGTGGTTTGAAAAACCGTCCGGACCATAAAACAGGGTATAATTATGAAACCAATCGAATCAATTTCGCGCCGAAGCTTTATTAAAACGACGGGAGCCGCCGTTGGGGGATCCATGGTGGCCGCCAGTCCGATCTTATCATTTGCCGCTCGCAGGCAGGGTAATGAAAAAATGAGGATCGGTCTGGTAGGTACCGGTGTTCGCGGAGTGGCCATGTTCGGACGGGATTTGCTCCGGGAATACGGGGAGTATGTGGACCTGGTCGGGATTTGTGATCAGAATCCCGGCAGACTGCAGGTGGCTCATGATTATATTGAGCCGGACGGACCCGCTTTCACAGATCTGGATGAAATGCTTACGGAAACCCGGCCGGAATGGCTGATCGTAACCTCGTGGGACTGGGAACATCACAACAACATCATAACGGGTCTGGAACACGGTTGCCACATCATCTGCGAGAAACCGCTTACCATAGATGAGGAGAAGGCGGAGATGATACTCGAAGCCGAGAAAAAGTACAACCGGCAGATCATTGTCACATTCAACTACCGCTGGGTGCCTCACCGGTCCAAGCTCAAGGAGCTGTTGATGGAAGAGACGATCGGTGATATAACGGCGGTTGAGTTTCACTGGCATATTACGCATGACCATCTCAAACGATACATGCAGCGCTGGCACGGGGAACGAAACCGGGGCGGCACCTTGTGGGTTCACAAGGCGACCCACCATTTCGACTTGATGAACTGGTGGCTCGACTCCGACCCGGTAGAAGTCTATGCCCATGCCGATCTGGAGCGTTTCGGCCCGAAGGGTCCGTATCGCGGGGTTAATTGCCGCAATTGCGCTTATACCGATCAATGTCCTTATTACTGGGATATCACGCAAAATGACCATTTGCGACGACTTTATACCGACAATGAGCACTATGACGGGTACATCCGTGACAACTGTGTGTTCCGGAAGCAGATCGATATCTATGACAAACACTCGGCAGTGATCAAATACGCCAACAATGTGTATGTGAACTATTCGCTGACCGGCGACAGTAACTATGAAGGATTCTGGATCGCCTTCAACGGAACAAAGGGCCGTATTGAAGGCAAGGAAGGTGGCTGGCACGGCGACGGATCGGGTCAGGAGTGGCGTATGCAGCTGATCGGACAGGAGCCTGAAACTATTTTTGTACCCCGTGCAGAAGGCGGACACTGGGGCGGGGATCCGTTGATGATGGACAAATTGTTCAAGGATCAGGATCAACCCGACCCGTTACAGCTTTCCGCCGGCACCCGCGACGGGGTGATGTCGATTATGGTGGGTATAGCCGCCCGCAAAAGTGCTGAATCGGGACAGCCGATCCGGATTGCTGATTTGACATCTGTCAAGCCCCAGGCAAAGCGCCCAAGAGGGTGATGTTTTCCTGTCATGTGAGACTCTTCCATCCTCAGGACGGTAGAAATAAACAACTGCACAGTACTTTATGACAAAATATCATCCACTTATGGCCGGTGCACTCCTGGTAGCCCAGTTACCGTTGGCAGGCTGTGAGGAGGTCCCGCAGGAAACCCGCGAAACAGATCCGGATCCGCCCAATATTATCTATGTCATTGCTGATGACCTGGGCTATGGTGACCTGGGGAGTTTCGGTCAGGAGCACATCCGGACACCGAATCTGGATCGCATGGCCGAACAGGGGATGCGTCTGACCCAGCACTATGCCGGGAGTACAGTATGTGCTCCGTCCCGCTCTGTACTGTTGACCGGCTACCATGCAGGACGCACCCAAATCCGTGGTAACAGTGAAGTCATGCCTATCGGTCAGTATCCGCTGCAATATGGAACGGTGACGGTGTCGACTCTGCTCCAGGATGCCGGATACGCGACCGGTGGTTTTGGGAAATGGGGCCTGGGGTATCCGGGATCGGAAGGGATGCCTTCGTATCAGGGTTTCGACGAATTTTTCGGTTTCCTGGGACAGCGAAGAGCCCATTTTTTCTATCCTGAATTCCTGTTTCATGACAGACGAGGCGAAGGAGCTGAAAGAGTCTATCTGGAAGGGAATGTGGTGGATGACAGCAGCCCGGAGCATTTTCAGCATCCCGGATCGGGGCCCCCCATTGAAAAGCGCCACTATAGCGCCGATGTTATCCATGACCGGGCGGTCGGTTTTATCGAAGAGCACAGCGACCGGCCCTTTTTCCTGTATTACCCCTCACAGATTCCGCATGCTTCGCTAACGGTGCCGGATGAAACCCTGCAACTATACCTGAACGAAGAGGGGGAGAGCATCTTTTCAGAAGAGCCCCGGGATCCCGGTCATTACACGGATCAGCCCATGCCCAAGGCGGCCTATGCCGCCATGATCACCCATCTGGACGGACAGGTGGGTGAGCTGCTGGATAAACTCGAGGCAGAGGGAATCGCTGAAAATACGCTGGTTATCTTTACAAGTGATAACGGCAGTCATTCGGAGGGAGGGTATCACTACTCCATGCTGGAATCAAACGGACCGCTTCGAGGTGGCAAGCGCGACCTGTATGAAGGCGGGATTCGGGTTCCGACCATCGCATGGTGGCCGGGTACGATTTCTCCCGGTTCGGAAAGCGACCATATTTCCGGTTTCCAGGATATGTTGCCCACTTTCAGCGAGCTTGCCAGTGTAACACCTCCTCCCGGTATAAACGGTATTTCCATGGTACCCACATTATTAGGTAGTGGCAACCAGCAGGAACATGATTATCTGTACTGGGATTTCCCGGGGCAGGGCGGCAAACAGGCTATACGAAAAGACGATTGGAAAGCGGTGCGGTTGCATGTTGCCGATGAAGAGGAAACACGAACCGAACTGTACAATCTGGCGGAAGATATCGGAGAGCAGAACGATCTGGCGGATCATCACCCGGAAATGGTTGCACAGATGGAAGAATTGATGCGCCAGGCCTATGTCCCTTCACATCAGTTCCCCCTTTTTCCAGGAGATTGATGATGATCTCTGATTTGAGTCAACAGAATGATATGAACCCTTACAACATTTTAATGGATATTTTATGAGTTCCGGTAATACTGACATTCAATTTGGAATTGTCGGGTGTGGAGCGATAGCAAGCGTACATGCCGAAGTTCTGGGACGTCTGGATGGGGGCAGGCTTGCTTCGGTGTACAGCCGGAACAGCGAGCGCAGAGAGGCTTTCGCAAGTGATTTTGGAGCAGAAGCCTTTGGCAACTACGAGGCATTTCTTGCAAACCGGTCGCTGGATGCTGTTGTGCTTTGTACACCCAACGGAACGCATCTGGATTACGGTATTCCGGCCGCCGATGCAGGCAAGGATCTGATTATCGAAAAACCGCTGGAGGTCACGGTGGAACGGGGTCGCAGGCTGCTGGATCACTGTCTGCAGGCCGGTGTCCGGTTAACGGTCATTTATCAGAATCGGTTCATTCCGGCTATTCAGGAATTGAAGCAGACCGTTGACCAGGGCCTGATCGGGGACCTGGTCATGGTTCGTGGTTCGGTGAAATGGTTTCGTGACCAGGATTATTATCAGAAAGCACCCTGGCGGGGCACGCTCGATCTGGACGGTGGAGGCGCGCTGATCAATCAGGCCATTCACACGGTGGATCTGATTACCTGGCTGGCCGGACCTGTCGCTTCGGTGCAGGCCTTCAAGGGTACGCTCACCCATGAGGGCATGGAGGGAGAGGATAATCTCGTCGCCTCGATGCAGTTTGAAAACGGAGCGCTGGGGGTTTTTGAGGCATCCACTTCGGTAACACCGGCACAAAACCGTATGATTGAACTTCATGGCACACGGGGTACAGCAGTTCTGGATGGTGATGATTTGCGTATTACAACCGGAAACGGTGAGCTCTCTCCATCACAAGAAGGGCAAGAAAGAGTGACAGATTCAGGAAACAAACCCAAACAACCCGGTTCCGGGGGTGGTGCAAGTCCTTTCGCGGGTTTTTCCGGTGAGTATCACTTGCGGCAGTACCGCCACATTGTAGAATATATGCAGAGTGGTCATACACCGATGGTAAGTGGTGAAGAGAGTCTGATATCTCTGGCTTTCGTCGAAGCCGCGTACCGTTCCTCTGAAAAGGGAGAGTCTGTTTTTCCGGAAAAACCGGGGAAAGGGTCCTCAAAGCCAAACGGCTCAGTAACAGGAAATCGGTAACAAGATATAAATAACAAGGAAGTGGTGATGTTGAAAGAATCAACGGTATTTTGCCGGTTAGAATTGAACAAAATGTCGGTCGAATAAAACATCATTACATATTTGATAGTCCATAAACATCAAAAAAAGATTGATACTATGAAAACAGGTATAAAAAGAAGAGACTTTCTGAAAACGGCGGCACTCTCCGGTGCTGCAATCAGCCTGACGGGCCCTTTTAATATGACCCGCGGGAGTAATTCACCCAATGAAATTGTGAACGTAGCCATTATGGGCGGCAGAGGTCGTGCCGGCGCACTGGCCCGGGCCTTTGCAGCGGTTGAAGGTACAGAGGTCGCATGGATTTTTGATGTCGACAGCCGTCCGCTGGATGATATCGCCGACCAGGTTGAAGAGCGGCAGGGGCGACGCCCCCAAACCGGTGGTGATTTTCGTACGGCACTGGACAGCAATGACGTTGATGCCCTGGTAATTGCTGCACCGGATCACTGGCATACCCCGGCCACGATTATGGCATTGGAGGCGGGTAAACATGTCTATGTGGAGAAACCGGGCAGCCACAATCCATACGAGGCGGATCTCATTGTAAAAGCACGCGACCGCTACGGAAAACTGGTCCAAATGGGTAATCAACAGCG
>SLOL01000120.1 GCA_007132495.1 Balneolales bacterium | reverse complement strand
CTTGATGTACTGCCTGTGTTCATAAAGATTACGCCGTTATTTATTTCCAATAACAAAAATCGATAGCTTTATCTAATTCCTGCTACAAGTCTCTATGGGAGCCATCTCTATGCCCTCCACTGTTCGTTGAGTGAAATATTTTTTCCAAAATCAGCATTAAATCGAATATATTGTACCGGAACATATACCAAAACCCGTTCTTCCGCTAAAAATAAGCACTGCATTAAAAGATTTTTAAATCACCAGAGCTATTTTTATAAATTGTAGCTCAAGTGTAAAAACAGAGGTCAATGTAATGAGTGAATCGAACCCGGTGTCGAACGGCGGCACCGGCAAAACCCGATTGCTTAGATCGGGTGAGTTTCTGCCTTTTATCCTTTTGGCGTCCTGCTTTGCCTGGTGGGGAGTCGCCAACAATATGACGGATCCGCTGGTTCGTGCTTTTACCGATATCTTTGACGGACTCACCACTTTTCAATCATCGCTGATCCAGTTTGCTTTTTACGGGGCGTATTTTGCGCTGGCGATTCCCGGTTCGATCATCGCCCGGAAATACGGTTACAAAGCCGGGGTGCTCACAGGTCTGGGTTTATACACCCTGGGCTGCTTTCTGTTTTTTCCGGCCGCCCTGCTGCAACAGTTTATCCCTTTTCTGGTGGCCTTTTATGTGCTCGCCGCCGGCCTGTCCATTCTGGAAGTGAACGCCAATCCTTACGTCCTGACCATCGGTCCGGAAGGCTCGGCTACCAGACGGCTCAACCTGGCTCAGTCGTTTAATCCGGTGGGTTCGGTTGTCGGCACGCTTCTGGCACAGCTGCTGATTCTCGCCAAGCTTGAAAACCTGGAGACGTTGGCCGCCGACGCCACGGAGCAGGAAGCCCAGGCACTGATGAGCCAGCAACTGACCATCGTCATAACCCCCTATATCATTGTCGGTATCATCTTGTTGGCGGTATGGGTATTGATCTACCTGACCAGAATGCCGTATGTTGTTGAATCGGACCGGAGTGTCCATTTCAAAGCAACCACCAAAAGACTTGTCCGCAACCCCAACTACGTTTTTGCCGTTGTAGCCCAGTTCTTTTATGTCGGGGCACAAATTACGGTATGGACCTACACGGTCTTTTACATTCCCGATCAACTGGGAATTACCGGAAGCGAGGCCCTGCAGAACTTCCATCTGCCGGCCCTGATCCTGTTCGGGGTTTTTCGGTTTGTTTCCACCGCGGCCATGAGTCGCATTGAACCCCACCTGATTTTACAATATATGGCCATCGCCGGAGCGACCTTTACCCTGATCGTCATCACCGTCGGAGGTATGGTCGGTGCCGTTGCGCTGGTAGCTATCTCGGCCTGCATGTCGCTTATGTTCCCGACCATATTCGGGCTCGGCAGCCGCGGATTGGGCGAGGATACCAAAATCGGCGGTTCCGGATTGATCATGGCCATCCTCGGCGGTGCGATACTGACGCCCTTGCAGGGTTATCTTATCGATATTTCAAATGTCAGCATTTCATACATCGTCCCGCTGGTTTGCTTTATTGTGGTGGCTGCCTATGCCGTATTTGCCGGTAAAGTGGATCTGCCGGACGCGCCCGGTGAGGCTGTTGTGGATTAATGAAAGCTTCTTCTTTTAACCATCACTTCTATGAGCCATTGTAGACCATCCCAAAAACCCTATGATGTCATAACACACACACATGCAATTAAAAAACCTCACCCATATAGCATTCCTGGTAAGCATCATTGCAATTGGTGCGTGTCAGGAACAACCACCTCAAGAAGAGCAGACGGTCAGATACGAAGCGGATTGGTCTTCTCTTGAACGACAGATTGATCCCGTTCCCAAATGGTTCAAGGATGCGAAATTCGGCATCTATTTTCACTGGGGCGTTTATTCTGTGCCGGCGTTCGGTAATGAATGGTATCCCAGGCATATGTACATGGATGGCCGGCGTGAGAACCTCCACCACATTGATACTTATGGCGAGCCTTCCGGGTGGCCGTACCATTATTTCATCACCGGAGCAGACGACAAGGAAGGAAATCACGTGCAGTTTGCCCCGAATTTAAAATCTGAAGGAGGTCATTTTGATCCGGAAGAATGGGCGGATCTGTTCGCGAAGTCAGGTGCCCGATTCGCCGGACCTGTGGCAGAACATCATGACGGTTTTTCCATGTGGGCAAGTGAAGTGAATCCCTGGAATGCCAAAGAAAAGGGACCCGGTATTGACCTGGTCGGATTGCTTGTCGATGCCATCCGTGAAAGGGATATGAAAATCATTCTTTCCATGCATCACGCTTTTCATGGTTTCAGATCCCCTGATTTAGCTGACACCCCCACCAGGTTTTATGATCATGCTCCGGAAACGGATGATCCGGAGTTGCAAATTCTTTATGCCCAGCTTTCCGAAGAAGAAAATGAAGAGCTCTGGCTCAATAAGCACAAAGAAATCATAGACCGTTATCAGCCGGATATTATCTGGCAGGACTTCAACCTCACATCAATCAGGGATCAGGTATTGCTCGACTTTCTTGCCTATTATTATAACAGTGCCGATGACTGGGGCAAAGAGGTGGTGAATACCTACAAGGATGCCCTGAACCACGATGTGGGCGTTCTGGACTATGAACGCGGCGGACCGACTGACCTTACCGATTACTACTGGCTTACCGACGACGCCTTAAGCCGGGGAAGCTGGTGTTTTACCGAAGGAATGGAATATTACACTTCCAAACAGGTGCTTCACGGGTTCTTCGACCGCATCAGCAAAAACGGCAACCTTCTACTGAATATATCTCCCAGAGCCGATGGCACCATTCCCGCCGAGCAAAAGGAAATACTCCTGACTATGGGCGACTGGCTCGGAAAATATGGAGAGGCCGTCTACAACACCAGGGCCTGGGAGAAATATGGCGAAGGCCCGACCCGAATGGGTGCAGGTCACTTGCATACAGAAGGAGGAGAGTTTGAGGCGCCATCAGAAGGAACGCATGATGACATCCGCTTTACCAGAAGCAAGGACAATAAGACACTTTATGCCATTATTCTGGGATGGCCCGGCGACCATGCATCTTATCCGATCCGGACCCTTTCGAGCAACAATATCGCCATTGATCAATTGACCGATGTAACGCTTCTGGGTCCGACAGCAGAATCCGACGTTTCCCTCGGGTTCAATCAGGATGAAATCGGGCTGCATATGTCATTTCCTTCCGAAAAGCCCTCGGAAGAATTGGCTTATGTCGTCAAACTGAGCTTTTCCGACAGAGTTCCCGCATTACATACAGCTGAAAATTAGTCATTCCTGTATGCTACAGTTTGAGGATTGTATTTCTGTATTCTACACTTTGAGAAATACATTCCTGTTTTTTTCATTTTGAGGAATGTGTCATTTTCGCATGGAAAGCTGTCAGCGTTGATGCATCTTTTGATGATACTTTGGAATAATACTTTGAATGATTCTTTGAATCATTACCCGAACAGTAACCAACGCAACACATCCGTCCCGTCGGGCCGCCAGTCGATGGGTGGCGACTGCGCCTGATCCAAAGGCTCAAAACGGATTGTGGCATGCCGGGGTTCGTCAATGCCGGGACTCCCGGAAACTGGATGTTCGGCGTTTATTGACCCGGCGTGATGACTCCCGGCGGCCGAATACTCAGTATTTATTGGCCCGGTGCGATGATTTCCGGCTACCGATTTTTCAGCGTTTATTGACCCGGTGTGATAACTCCCGCCGACCGAATACTCAGTATTTATTGGCCCGGTGCGATGACTACCGCCGGCCGGATGCTCAGCGTTTATTGGTGAGGACTTCCTCTTATCCGACAACTCCATTAGCATGCGCCGCGTCACATATACGCTTTGCAGTTGGGATCCGAAATGTCCGGCCAGGCGCGCCACCTCCTTCTCATCCCCTTTCAGCCAGCAAATCACCCCTTCTTTGCCCATCAGATCCGGTTCACTGGTGATGAGGTGTCCGCCCGTTTCATACACCTCTTTGTCCACAGCCCTCAGGTAGTTTTTCCAGTAGCGGACGCCCGGTTTTTCGTCACTGCCGGGCGGATGATCCCGCAGCCAGGCTTCCAATGCGTCCATCAACGGACCGGCACAATCCGACCATTCCCTTGCCGATATGACCACGGCCACCGATCGGCAGCCTTTTCCATCATAACGCAGCATCGCTTCGACCAGCTGCTTGTACAGTTCACCCTCCGAAGCCGGTTGACTTCCGCCTGCAGAACTCTGAGCATTTCCGGCGGCACCGGTTTTCTTCGGCCGACCCGCTTTACTCGTACTGATATCCTGTTCCGGTGGATGTTCCTCTTTCTGAACGGCTTCATCCGCTTTAAAGTCCTCCTCCGTCAGCCACGCCATCGACAGCCGGGCGGTCCGGGGCAGGAAACGGGCCGTTTCAGTGGCCAGTTTCAACTCGTGAACCCACCGGATGACCGCATCCACCGACGCTTCGGAACCGGCAAAGAGTACCCGGCCGGCCTTTATACCTTCCAGCTCCTCCATGCGCGTTGACCAGCGACCCGCCTGATCGGGCATTCGCTGCCGGATGATTTGCAACAGACTGTCCGGTAGCCAGGGATCGTTTCGCGACAGTTTTCCATAATAGATCGATCCGGCCAGCAGAACGGCAATGATATCCTGGAGTCCGACCATCGGCAGATTCCCCGCATGAAGACATAGCGTTTTGGGGCGGGTTGATCCGTCTATCGGATGGGCATCATGCTGCGTATTGTCAGCTTTCTGCGCATTTGCAGGTTTTCGGGAGTCGGATTGGTGTTGAGAACCGGCACGGGATCCCTGCGTACCACCCTCCTTGCAGACCCGTTCGAGCCAACCGGTGAGCGTCTGCCGGGTAACGGTCTGCCTGATCTGCCCGAGCATATGATCCACATCGTGAGGCCGAAACAATCCCTCGGCAATGGTCCGATCCCGCGCCCGCTTCAGCAAGCCGTCTTCGTTATCCAGCCAGGCCGAAACCGCCTCACAAATCCGGTCAATCCGGTTCTGGTTCCGGTTCCGGTTCCGATTCTGGTATTGGTTCACCTTTGTGTTCATTTTGAATACCGGTCAGCTGATCACTGCGGCCAGGTGGTACGCGATTCGCAGGCGTGCAATCCACCGGTGTGCGATTCGCCGGTACGCGATTCGCAGGCGTGCAATCCACCGGTGTGCAATTCGCAGGCGTGCGATTCGCCGGCATAATTCGCCGGTGTGTGATTCGCTTCTTTGCTCATGATCATTGCCGTTCGAAGTGATCTATGAGATCACCATTCATCCTTATATGAAATAGCGTGATTCACCGGGAACCGGCTTTGCGTAGTAGCCGTCTTCATCCGGTTTGACAGGCGCAGGCGTATCCCAATTAAAGTCTTCCGGAACGGGAGCCAACCGGTCTGTGGCGTTCAGCGCTTCATCCCACTCGATCACCTGTCCGGTGTAGGTGGCCATGAATCCCATGATGGCGGTCATGGACGTTTTGGCCCCTCGTTCGGCATCGTTGATAACATTGCCGGCCCGGATCGAAGCGAACAGTTCGTCAATCTCCTGCTGATAAGGACCGGGATCCTCTTCACCGTCGTGGTTATACCGGATATTGTTGTCCCAGTCGCGTATGATTCCCTGGTCACTGAACCCCCGGGTATAGGCGGTGCCCCGGCTTCCCTGAAACAGTTCATCCACCCGGTTGTGGACGTTTGGTATCTGCCGGCACTGACTGGATATGACCACTCCGCTCGGATAGGTATATTCGATAGCGTGATGGTCGAAGTTCTCGCCGTATTCTTTTCCGGTCCGGACTTCACTTCCTCCCATGCCCTGCGCAGAAGCCGGATATTCGCCCAGGAACCAGTTGGCGATATCGACGTTGTGGATAAGCTGGTCGAGCACCTGATCACCGGCCAGCCAGATGAAATAGTACCAGTTCCGTATCTGATATTCCAGCTCCGAGTATTCGGGCTGCCGTTCGCGGATCCACAGCAGTCCCTGATTCCAGAAAACCTGACCCGAGACGATATCGCCGATGGCTCCGTTCTGGATGCGGTCGTACACTTCCCGGTAACAGTTCTGATACCGGCGCTGAAGTCCGACCACCACATTGAGGCCTTTTTCATCGGCGACCTTGCTCGCTTCCAGAGCCCGGCGGACCCCTGTAGGATCGCAGGCAACGGGCTTCTCCATGAATACATGTTTCCCCTGACGCACCGCTTCCTCAAAATGGAGCGGACGGAAATAGGTGGGTGTGGCCAGCAGGACGACATCGGCAAGCGCAATGGCATCCTTATATGCATTAAACCCGATGAACTTGCGCTCATCCGGCACATCCAGCTTATCGGTATCGCCATATCGCATGGTGAGCTGGTCATAGCTTTGCGTAAGCCGGTCCTCCATAATATCGGCCATGGCAACCAGTTTTACGCCATCGTCCGCATTCAGGGTATTGACCACCGCGCCGGTGCCCCGGTCGCCGCACCCGACAAGGGCCACTTTGAGGGTATCATTGCCTGCGGCATAGGCACTTGAGCCCAGCGGCAGGGAACTCATCATCAGTCCGCCGGTAGTCACGGCAGACGCTTTGACAAAATCACGTCTGGTTAATCGGTTTGACAGTTCGTTGTTATGGGTTGATGGGTTGAGGTTTTTTAATTCCGGTTTACTCATGATACTTTATTGATTAATATGGATACTTTTAGTGTAAACGGTTTAGGTTGTATTACATTAATAACAGCACAAATAACGTTATGTACCGGGTTTAAGGTATCACTCCATCAAAAAATTACATCCTCTGAGCTCGGCATGATCCCATCGACCCAGAACCCGGAACGAGCCGTCCGGCCATGCCACGCCGCGGTCCTGTGTCAGAAAAAACGACAGCGAATGGACATTGGCCAGATCCATGACGCCGATCAGTCCTTCCTCCCCGCAGGGCAATTCCCGGAGCGGATTTTCCGGATTGCGGATGCTGATCCTGAGCCAGGGTGGCGTGCGGAACCGTCCTTCGCCGGCATCCCAGGCCTGACTGCACATTTCAGCCATGCCGTATTCGGAGTGGATATCCACCGCAGACAAACCGAACCCTTCGGCCAGCTGTTCATGCAGCTGTTCTCTGGACATCTCCCGGCGATGAGTCTTCATCCCGCCGGTTTCAACGATCACAGAACCGGGCGGCAGATCGGGCGCCCCCTGCTCCAACTGATCCAGCAGTCCGAATGCCGCACCAAAGAGCATAATCCGGCGGGAACCGGATTCCGTTCCCGACAGCGCGATGAGGTCAGCCTCTGTCAACGGGCGATCAAGCGGCAGAAAACGGGACCGGCCGGTTCCATCCCGACGGATGAAGCTGTCGATCATGGCGATCAGTGATGACTCCGGATTATCGGCATAACCCGGCAGATAAGCCAGAATCGAAAACTCCTGCGGATCATAAAAACAGGAAAAGCCGCGAAGACAGGACTCCTCGTACAGGGTGAGATCCGCAATTTCATGTGTTGATCGGCGCATACCCGTAGTACCGCTGCTTCGGAAAACGGCCTGTGGCCGGGTTACGTAGTCCGGCCGGATGTGCGCATCGCGGAATACCTGTATCGGCATCAATGGAATACTTCCGGAATCCCCCTTCTCCGGTATTTCAATGCCGAGCTCCTTACAAAACTGCCGGTAACAGGAAAGATGTCTGATTTGATGTCTGAAAACGGCCGCCGCCTTCCGGTCAAAAGTCCGGCCGGTATCAAAAACAAAGGCCCGCCAGGTTTCAAAGGATGGGTTCATGGTTCCTGATCATCAAATTGATGCCGGGAACCTTGCTCCTCTTCATCCGGTTCCATACCGGATTGCGCTTCTATACCCGATTGCGTCCTCATCCCCGATTGCGTCCTCATCCCCGATTCCGCCCCCATACCGGATTGCGATTCCATACCAGATTCCGGCTCCATATCGGATTCCGGCTCCTCCAACTCCAGCCGGAGCAGACGTGAGCCATCCAGCAGAAAGGCGTATTCACTGTCGATGTCGAAGCTGTGCCATCCACCGGCGACGGTGGACTCCGGAAGGGTCGTGCCCTGCAATATCCGACCGGCATTATCGATTTGCTGGACACGGCTTTCGCCCAGTATCCATGTCTGCTCTTGAATCTTGCGCACCGAGATGACCGGCTCAGGGGCATAGACAAAGCCGAGATACGATCCGCCGGAGGAAAAGCGGTGAAGCAGTTCCCCGCGCCGGTCGGCGACCCACAACTCTTCATCATAAATATCCATAGAGACCGGCATGATCCGCTCCTCCCGACTGAAAAGTTCGAAACTGAGGTCGTATCGACCGCTACTGTCGTACCGATAAACCAGGTGACGCTCTTCATCGAAGAAAAAGACCCTCCCGACGCGGTCAACGGTCAGCAGGCTCGGGCGGTAGCTGATTTCCGTACCGGTGCGACGCGGCAGATGGATGGTTGACAGATACTGCATGCGCCGGTCGAATACCTGGACGCGCCGGTTATTGCGATCAGCCACATAGACCTTCAGCTCATTGGAGGGATCGATGGCTACAGGATTGTCGAACTGATAATCCCCGCGGCCGAGCCTTCCCAGAGAATCCATCCGTTCGCCCTCTTTTGTGACTTTCAGAATGCGGTGCCGGCCCGATTCCGCGATAAACAGATTGCCGAGGGTCGAAAGGCGCACACTGCGAGCATCATCGAGTCCGGTCAGCAGCACGGTCGGATTTTCCGGCATGGACATCTCTCCGGCACCTCCAGTTCCTGCTACTTCAGCCGATATGGCCGATTCCGGCTGACCGGCACCCAGCATCAGCCCTAATAATATGACGGTAATTGGGTTTTGGATTGTTTGCATGTGTACATCCTGTTAGCAATGGTATCACACTGTTAGCAACGGCATCACATGGTGCCACATGGTGCCATCCGGACAGATTTTACCAGACTTTTCGGAACCGGCCGGGACTTTTGATGATGGACCGGCCAACCATTTTAAATGATCGTCAGCGATCATATCTCACCGCCAACCATTATAAATGACCTCCAACCATTACAAATTCTCATTTAACAAATTAGCGACTTCCATATGTCCGTTATCGGCAGCAATTTCGAGGGCGGTTTCTCCATCCGCATATTCAATGGAAATATCCGCGCCGGCATCCAGCAGTACACTGACAACTTCAAGATTGCCTTCACCTGCGGCAAACATCAGGGCTGTTCTGCTGGGTTGCCCATGATCCGTGGCGTTGACTTCCGCACCTTCATCCAGCAGTAATTCAACCGTATCCGGAAACGGACCACTTGCGGCATACATCAGCGGAGTCAGTCCCCGCTCATCTTGTCTTTGAACATCCGCTCCGTGATCCATCAAAATTCGCACAATATCTGCGTGACCATTATAGGACGCCAACATCAACGCCGTTCTGCCGATCTGGCCAGGTTCCTGAACATCGACCTGTTGCCCGAGAGCTTCCCTGACAACTGCCATACGTCCATTTAATGAGGCCTCTCTCAGATCTTGCGCATTCAATTCCGACACCGCCTGCTCATCAACGCGAGAAGACGGTTCATTTTCAGATTCAGCATATGAAGGAGCCTGCTCACTTTCAGTTTCAGAATTCGAGGGAGATTGTCCACTGTCCAGTGCAGATTCTGGGGGAGATTGTTCGCTTTCAGATTCAGAATTTTGGGATGGCGTGTTATCCCCGCATGCACTTATCAACAACACACTTGATAAGACGATAAAAAAACAATAAGAGATTCGGTTTGATTTCATAACTGCAAGATCGGTTGGTTCAATTTAATTGGATAGTATGGATCTTAAGGATAGTATGAATCTTAAGGATAGTATGACTCGTAGAAATAGCAGGGTCAGTAAATATAACAGGGTTAGCAGGGATTAAGTTATTGGATTAAATAAGTCTGTACAAGTTTTCCGAAAACTTAATCGTCGCTAAGGCCGGCAGGATAAACTTGATCCTTTCCGGGGATGCGGGCGATGAAATCGGATAGCGGGCCGGTGTGGGTGAGCGTCAGACGGTGCATGGCCCGGGTGCAGGCGATGTAAAGCATGCTCTTGTCGATTTCAGTGGCATAATTTTTGGCCGTGACCTGCGGGACGACACCATCCGGGAGTTGCGGTCTGATTACAGCGGTTGAAAAGATATAAGCGTTGAAATAGTATTAAAAGGATGAAATTCAAACTGCTTGTAATACGGATTTCTAACATTATTTTCTAGTGTGTTCATGGTCCGCCGCAAGCGTTACAACCTATACGCCAGATCCGCAACACTAAGACCCATACCACCTTTTCCATTTCAGCTGCTGTACATGTCTATTTTTTTTGATTATATTTCACTTAAGCATAAGTCTAATAATGAAACCCGGGGAGGCCAGCCATGAAATACAGTATCAATGAAAAGTACAATTGTGTTGTGTTTGAGATTAAAGGCAAGATCAAGGGCGGTCCGCATGCTGAGGTCTTCAGAAATGATCTTCAGAAGCTGATCGATGAAGACAAGAAAAATGTAATCATTGACCTCGGAAAGGTGAATTTCATGGATTCATCGGGCATTGGCATCCTTATTGGAGGATTCAAAACCATGCGAGACAATGGTGGTGATATCAAGCTTTGCAATGCCGACAAGCGTATTACCAGTCTGCTGATGGTATCCCATCTTAATACGGTTTTCGATACGCATCCCAGCCTTGATTCCGCTGTAAAGGCGTACGAGATCAAGTGATCCACCGTTCAACTGCCCTGATCACAGTACACTTGCAGGAAATCTTCGATGATTGATTTCGAGCAAAAATACCGTCAGATAGAGTCGGAAAACAAGAGACTGAAAAAGGCTGTCGGTGAGCTTTCCATATTGAACGACCTGGCACTCGCCATAAGCGGAAGTCTGGACAGCGAGAAAATCGTCCGGGCCATCATTTCCCGCTCCATACGAGCCATTGATGCCGAACAGGGCGACATCACCATGGTTGTTGAGGACAAGGAAAATCCAACCCAGACCCTGGTCCGCAGCATGGTTAGCACAAGCATCCATTCTCCCCTGCATCTGAATCAGAACCTGCTCGGCTGGATGCAAATCAATAAAAAGCCGCTTCTCATT
>SLOL01000168.1 GCA_007132495.1 Balneolales bacterium | reverse complement strand
TATCCGGCATTCTCCCGGACGGCATCAAGCGGAGTCGTACCTGTATAGGCTTCCTGCTCCACAATGTAGTGCCTCATTCCATTTTCTCTGGCTACACGCAGTATGGAAGGAAAGTCCAATGTGCCGGTGCCCAGAATAGTGGATTCCGGATCATCGCCATTGGCAAGATCTTTTACATGGCAGGAAGTAAACCTTCCGGGATACCTTCGTATCCAGTCCATCGTATCCTCACCGACAATTTCCACCCAGTAGATGTCCACCTGAAAATCAACCAGATCCGATTCGGTCCGTTGCATCAGGATATCCTGCGGCATTTCACCGTCCTGCAGTTCAAAGGTATATCCATGGTTGTGATAGGCAAATTTTATTCCGGCATTATTGGCAATTTGCCCCAGATTATTGAATGTATCGGCCATCTCCCGGTAATCATCGAGGGAATCCTGGCGACCGATCCAGGGGCAGACGATATATTCCATTCCGATTTCGGCAGCCTGTTCCACTTTGCGCTCATAGTCATCAAACACATTGGCGTGGCTGGAAATGATGGTCATGCCGAGATCATCCATAAACCTTTTAAAACCGGTATTTCCCATGCCCCAGAACATACCCTGAGGACCTTCATAGCTCTCAATCTGCTGATATCCGAAATCAGCAACCTGGCGCAACACCCCTTCCGGGTCATCTGCAATAACATCACGCAATGTATACAGCTGAACTCCAAATGCGGGGATTCCCTGTCCTGTACCATTACAGGATTTCAAAAAAGGCAGACTTCCCAGTGTCAATCCGGAAGCAAGCAGTCCGGATGATTTCAAAAAAGATCGTCGCGATAAGCTCATTATTATAAGTTTTTATGTGAACATTATTGGAAATAGCATGACAAAATATACGCTTTCCCAGAATATGGATCACGCTACAAAACTGCAACTTTTTGCAATCACATGCATAGACAGGTTCCTGCCTCCTGTTTATTACACTATCATTCATGAATTTCCCGGTCTGTCATGAATGCAAAATATCAATGCATCACAATTTTATTTTGCTATTTTTCAGGACTCTATGTTGTAAACCATCCTCTGTTTAACCAAGCATTTACCATAATATGTCTGCCATCTATCTGATATCACTGACCGCCATCAGTATTATTGTTCTGCTCCTGTTAATCATCGTACTTCGCATCCACGCTTTCATCTCATTGCTTTTGGTCAGCCTGGGAGTGGCCATCGCCGGAGGCATCCCCATCTCCGAAATAACGGATACGATACAGGAAGGCATGGGTGGAACCCTTGGATATATCGCCATTGTCATTGGTATCGGAACCATGATTGGTGAAATGCTTCAGGTCTCTGGTGGTGCGCGGCAGATTGCCGATACCATCATAAAAAGTTTTGGTGAGCGTAAAGCGCCCTGGGCGTTGTCATCGATCGGAATCATTGTCGCCATTCCGGTCTTTTTAGAAGTGGCCCTGATACTTTTTATCCCGCTCGTATACGATATGGCGCGGCGCACCGGAAAATCCGTCCTTTACTACGGAATACCACTGGTTGCCGGATTTGCCGTGGCTCATTCGTTTATACCGCCCACACCCGGTCCCGTCGCCGTTGCCGCCCTTATAGGCGCTGATCTTGGCTGGGTAATATTCCTGGGGTTTCTTTCCGGCATACCCGCTGTTATTATCGGAGGTGTCTATTGGGGGAAATTTATCGGCAACCGCATACACGCCGAAGTGCCGGAAGCGATGATATCCAAAATACCTTCGGATGAGGATGGTGCTTCTAAAAGACCACCGGGGTTCGGCATTGCTATCTCAATCATAGTGATACCGCTGGTGCTGATCCTGAGCAATACGGCAACCAATGTCTGGCTTCCCGAGGAACACTCTGCCGCTGTCATAATGTCGCTGGTCGGGCACCCTTTTTCCGCACTGCTCATCGCCGTTATACTGGGCTTTTACTTTCTGGGCACCCGGCTTGGCTTTACCAGAGAGGAGATGCTTCAGGTGGCCACCCGCTCCATGCAGCCGGTAGGTATGATCATTCTTCTGACAGGGGCCGGAGGGGTATTCGGCAATGTATTGGTTACCACCGGCATTGGAGATGTCCTGGTAGACATTATGGACGCTTCCAATCTGCCGGTCATAATCTTTGCCTTTATTGTGGCCACATCGATCCGGGTTTCTCAGGGATCGGCGACCGTGGCCATGGTTACTACAGCCGGACTCATAGCACCGGTCATCGAAGCCGGTGACTTTTCGGCACCGATGGTAGCAGCCGTTACCATCGCCATTGCCTGTGGCGCTACCGTGCTCTCACATGTAAACGACACCGGCTTCTGGATGGTCAAGGAGTTCATGGGGTTGACCGAAAAGCAGACACTGATGTCCTGGACCGTCATGGAAACAATCATCGGCATTATCGGCCTTATCATGATCCTGCTGATCAGCCTGTTTTTATAATTTTACAGGTGTGAATCAATCGGGTATCAACTGTGTGACGCAAACCGGGGCAGGTGCTTCAATCTCCATGCCGGTATACTGCAATACCCCGGTGGCTTCATCCCGGCTGAAAAACACGACATTGTCATCGTCACGATTCGCTACAAATACGAATTCACCCTGTTTGTCAATACCGAAATTGCGGGGGTGACCGCCACGTGTTGATTCATGTCCGACCAGCTCCAGCTCTCCCGACAACTGATCAATGCGATAAATAACCAGGCTGTCGTCCCCGCGATTCGTGGCGTAGAGATGTGAACCGTCCGGTGATATATGAATATCTGCCGCGGTATTCTGATC
This sequence comes from Balneolales bacterium, assembly GCA_007132495.1. Lineage (GTDB taxonomy): Bacteria > Bacteroidota > Rhodothermia > Balneolales > Natronogracilivirgulaceae > SLOL01. The sequence continues at coordinate 29,027 of SLOL01000168.1, read as the reverse complement.
CTCATAATCTTCGGGCAGCATTTCTATACGCTGGATTTGCTCCAGTGCACCGGTCTGCTTATCGACCCGGAATACGGCAACCGTAGAACTCAGCTCCTCCACAGAATAGGCGACCGTTCCGTTGGGATGAATCGTGAAATGACGGGGTCCGGCACCCGGGGTATTCTCGACAAAAGGGACAGAAGCCGGAGAAAGTCCGCCGGTTTGCCTGTTCACTTCATATATCATGATTTTATCAATTCCAAGATCAGAAACATAAATATACCGTCCATCAGGTGACGGAATAATGGAGTGAACATGGGGGCCCTGCTGCCGTCGCTCATTGACACTGCCGCCTTCGTGCTGAACCACATCAACCGCCTCACTCAATCCGCCATCTTCCTGAATACGATACACGCTCAGATTTCCTGAAGAATAGTTGGATACATAGACAAATTCACCTTGCGGATCGACACTGACATGACAAACCCCTCTTCCCTCAGAAGATTGTTCGTTGATCATGGACAAGTGGCCGGTTTCTCCGTCAATACGATACGCCGACACGGTATGGTGACCGGTATCGTCTGTGAACGTATGTCCGCTTACCGAATAAAGAGTTTCGCGATCGGGATGCAGCGCCTGGAAATTCGGACTTTGGCGCTCGCCGACCGTCTGCACCAGTGTCATTTTCATGCTGCTCCGGTCAAACTCATAAACGAATAATCCTTGCGAATCGAACGTGCCGACATAGAAAATTTCTCTGGAATCCATAGCATGGCTGTTATGCGGAAACAAACCGGCGGCCGGTAGTAATAGCAACATGGTTATAGCTGAAAATTTTAACATATCGACCTTTATTCAAGTGAGCATTTGAGAACTATTTCTCTTCAATGATTAAATATATAAAAGTTCGGAATACTCCCGACAAAAAACAGGGCGAATAATCCGTTTCCATATTCCATGGGCACATAAAACAAGAAAGCCGTACCCGGGCTCCATTCAGGAATCAGGTACGGCTTAACTCTAACATAAGAGAACTGAAATAATTACTGATCCCGGGTCTCAGCCCAGCCGCGCATAAATCCGATGATCTGAGCTACATCGGTCACGTTCTCAAACCAGTTTGTTTCATATTCGATGGATATATGTCCGCCGAAATTCTGGCGTTTGAGTTCCTCAAGAGTAGCCGGCACATCGCCAACACCTTTACCGGCAATAACATCTTCGCCATCAGGTCCGAATTCACCTACATCCGAAAAGTGCACACTTACCAGCCGGCCTTCAAGTGCACGCAAGCCGTCTACGGGGCGGATATCGGAACGCACCCAGTGGCCGACATCGGCAGAGGCGCCAATACGGGGATCGCGATCTTCCACAATGGAAGCAACATACTCCGGATCCCAAAGTTGATAACCTTCAGGCCCCCATCCACGCGGATGGTTGTGAATGGCAACCATAATATCATATTCCTGCACCATCTGCTCGATCAGGTCAAGAGCTTCTACGGAAGGTTCGGTAGTGACCGCCTGCACTCCCAGCTTCTGAGCAAATTCAAATACCTGTCGCTGCTCTTCTTCATCATTGGGCAAAGAAACCACACCAAAATTCACGGGTATAATATCGTGTTCATCCAGTTTAGCCAGAACCCGGTCGATCACCTCATCCGATACATGTTGATCGAAAATTTCATCCTCATCCGGACTCAGAGTCTGCCCCGGATAGAACTCAATCACACGTCCGCCTGCTCTGTCGGTTTTTTCAATAGCTTCCATAACCGAATAGCGGTTAAACGTATATGCCTGGGTTCCTACAGCCAATCCACCAATTTTGTGCGTATCGGGGATATCCATTTGTGGGTTCTGAACATCTGCATCAGGTGCGCATGCGACGAACAGCACCAGGGCCGACAGTCCCAACAGTTTTTTTATGAACATATTGTTTCCTCTGTTTTTTGTTTTTTGCAATTACTCCTGTTACCGGGTGTCGGAAACAGGATGATTTAATGATTGATTAATTAGTAAGCAGGCATTTGCACGGTAAATATATCAATGCAACTGTGCTGCCAGGTCAAATTATACCTTTATAATACTTCAGGGGAGTAAATTTTCCCTCCCGGCTTTGGATATGAAATTGTGTAATGAATCCGCTGCCAACGAATCCAACACCTGTAGACTTCATAATTTAACGAGGATTTTTAATTCCCAAAAGGGCTTCCAGCACTCAATATAATAAAAATGGGCTCATCGTGGAAGCGACGACACTATTACAATTTTTTGTGCGTACCGTCGCAATACGGTGCGTTACCCGTCCTTTTGCAACCACACCAGGCAATTTTACGCGGTTCCTCAACTTTCTCTACTACCGGCTTGAAAGAAGTGGTTTTGTGTGAACCGTCACAAAATGGTTGATTGCCGGATAATCCACAGGCACACCAGGCATACGTGCCCGGTTCCACTTGCATAACAAAGGGGCTTTTGCTTGGTGATTCGGGCTTTTCCATAATGGGTTGTTTAAAATTTCAGATTGATAACGTCACGTGTAATGAACATTCGAAATGTAAAAAAGCCGTACTTCGCGTCCAAAAAATATCCTCAGAAAGTTCATAACGCTATTCAGGTCCCGATAATCGGTCGCACTCCGTTAATTATGAACTGCACACCGATTGTCAGGGCAATAAATCCCATCATACGTGTAAGAGCCGTCATTCCGCTCCTGCCCAGCATTTGTGTCATTTTTCTGGCAATCAGAAGCAGACCGAAAGAGGTCAATGCCACCAGAAGAATAGCAAAAGCAACTGTCAGATAGTCCGAGACAGCGGTGGATTGAGAAGCCAGTCCCAGAATGAGAGCAATGGATCCGGGTCCGGCCAGCATGGGCATGGCCAATGGACTGAATGAGATATCCGGTTTGCGGAATGCTTCGGAATGATCCGCGGCATTGAGTTTTCTCCCCTGTGAATCGGGATCCAGCATGGAGTAGGCCATTTTGATGATAAGGAGTCCACCGGCAATCCGTATTCCCTCCAGGCTGATTCCAAAAAAACTGATAATATAGTTCCCCCCAACCAGAAAGACCATGAGGATCAAACCCGTATACAGGCTTGCTTTCAGCGCCTGCTGCCGGCGATGTTCATCGGTGTCCCCGTCGGTCATCGCCAGAAAAAACGGCATTGCTGCGAACGGATTTGCGATCGAGAGCAGTGAGGTAAAACTTGCTAATAAAAAAGCAAAAAAAGTCATTCTGTTGTTAATGTAGACAACTATTTTGATTGGGAAAATTATGTATATTTTATACCTGAATGTACTCCAAACGTATCACATATTTTGCTATGACACAAAAGGATATTCCATGGGAACAGCTGCTCGATGAAACCCGGATCATCCTGCAGGACGCTGCCGACCGGGAAGAGGCGATGCAACATATTTGTGCTCTTTTACACCGGGAAGTTCCGCATTATGACTGGGTCGGTTTTTATATGGTCGACCCATTGGCCGACAAAGAGCTGGTTCTCGGCCCCTACGTTGGTGAGCCTACCGAACACACCCGGATCCGATTTGGAGAAGGCATTTGCGGTCAGGCCGCTGAAACACGTAAAACCTATATTGTGGATGATGTCAATAAAGAATCCAATTATCTGGCATGCAGTCCCACCGTTCAATCCGAGATTGTTGTACCTGTTTTAAAGGGTGAGGAGTTGATCGGTGAAATCGATATTGATTCCGACACCCGTGGAGCCATGGGTCATAAAGACAGAGAATTGCTTGAATCTGTTGCCAGGGATGTTGCCGAACTTTTCTAAACGGCGACCAAATTCACGGTCTCCCGGGTGTAACTCACTGATTGCCGGTCCGGCTGATCCGGCTTTTTGTAAGGGGCAGACGTCATTGTTTAAGACTGAGCGGTCTAACAGTCAATAGCTTTTACCAGAACCGATCAACCCAATCCTTATTGGACGGCAGATCATCACCTACTTTTTCAATATTAGTGGATGCCTTTTCTTTATCCACCGGTGCCGGAGCTCCCTGATCCTTTTCACTCTTCTTTCCGTTATCCCGTTCTTCTGACAGTGCCTTCTTTGCAGTTCCCTTACTGTCATCCTCAATCTGCGATGTTTGGGACTGCTTTTGTCCTTTTCCATCTTTGGGCGGACCGATACCGTCACCGCCTTTCGTCTCATTTTCAAACTCGGTTTTTCTTCTCGCTTTCGCCTCTTCGCCGACGGCCATTTCGGCATTGCACCGTGCTCCTTCTTCCATGTGCAACGTTACTGCAGCCATCCTGCCCTCCACAACGCCGCCGTTGTGAATGGTGAGACCCCGGGCAGCAATTACATCACCTGTCACCCTGCCGCTTATCTGGACATCGGTTGCCCGGATATGTCCCTCTACCACGCCGCTTTTACTGATCACCACTTTCCCGGCACTGTTAATATTCATCTTAACAACACCGGAAATCTTGAAGTGTGACGGCACCGTTATGCTGCCATTGGATACCACCGAATCCTTACCCAGGATACTTACATAATCGAGATTTGTCTTGGCCATAACACCTATTACAATTGCTCAGCGTGGTTGTCCGGATCATTTCCACGCGTCATGTCAGTAATGCATAAAACAGTACCTGAGTAACAGCTGAATATCTAAAATATTGCTTCTACTGCTCTTCAAAGACACTGACAGTGGTATGCGCATTACCCAGATCTATGCCAACAGCGGCTTCAGTGCTGCCTCCCGCGATATTTCTGGACCGTATGCAGAAACCTCTGCTTGCAACTGTAGTCGGATTATCCGCCACTTCTACATTCGCAAAACTGCCGAACTCCTCGGTGAAGCTGTTAACAATTTCCGGATAGAGTGCGCCGCCACCCACCAGCAGGATGGTATTGGCCCTGTTGAAGTCTTCATCTTCCCACGTATTTCTCATCAACGGGGAAACAACATCATTGTAATAGTGTGTCAGTGCTCGTTTACGTATCTCGGAAAGATCTATACGCTTTCTGTTGACCGTGATGTTTCCTCTCTGAAAGGCGGCGTCAAACTGATGCTCGGTTCGGAGCCCGACATAGTAATTCTGCATCAACTCTTTCATCGCCCAATCAATGGCATACCGGACCCCCGGTGCAGATCCTTCGGTGCGCTGAACGATGCCGCCATCGGTGCTGAGGCCAATCTCTACCGTACCATATCCAAGGCTTACCATGAAGAAATTTCCCGTCCGTTGTGCACTTCCGCTTCGTATGCCAATGATACCGCCGATAAGTTCCGGAATCACCTCCACCCGGTTAACGGAGAACTGTAATGACTGATGGTCCCGGCCGCCAAATGGACGGGAATCAAACTTGACATCATTCAGACCCGATACATACTCCCTGGCCTGCTGGTTGTTGATATTTATTGTTGAAAACGGAAATCCGGTAGTAATCACCATCGGCTCTTTCACAAAGTTGGATGCCGTCAGGATTCCGGCTTTCATCAACAGTTTGTAATCCGTCTCATCCGGTGAACTGTTTATCGCTTTATGCGGGTTTCGACCTTCTGATAAGGCCAGGTTACCTATGATGTAGTCGTCTTCACCTTCACGTATTTTAAGACCATTGAGCTGATCTTTGGCAACATTGACCAATTCTGTGTTATGACCCTCAACAACACTGGGAAATGAGATGGATCTGATATTCATGTGAGATAGGAATTACTTGTATGTTCAGTTGCACTAATAAATGGACTTACATCGACACAATCTAAAAATATGCACCCCCGTCTTTTCGGCGATTATCACGATTCTATGAATATTACGTCCTAATTTCAAGTAATTTTTTTTAAATACGGATAAATATAACACGATTATGATGGATAATGCGGTTATTACCAGATGCTTTAACCGCATCATGATGTTTATAAAATATCAGACAGATGTCATCAGGACATGTGGCAACGTTTTCATGATGATCGTAACAGGTTCCCGACCATGCGAAGGGGGAAGGTGTCCATCGCTGAGAGGCTATAACAATGGCCTTAGAAAGGAGCCCGTCAAGCTTTCCGGGTGTGCGGCTATCATCTCCGGCGTGCCTTCACAAACAATGGAACCGCCGCCAAACCCGCCTTCGGGACCCACATCAATCACCCAGTCAGCTGATTTGACCACATCCAGGTTGTGCTCAATAATGATTACCGAGTGTCCCTGGTCAATGAGACGGTTAAAGGAGTTCAGCAATCGTGATATATCCTCAAAATGCAGTCCGGTCGTCGGTTCATCGAAAAAATACAACACGTGCTCTTTCTCCGTACGTGACAGGTAACGTGCCAGTTTGACCCGCTGTGCCTCGCCTCCGGAGAGTGTCGTGCCGCTTTGTCCCAGTCTCAGATAACCCAGTCCCACATCCTCGAGTACCTGCAGCCGATTGACAATCTGTTTTTCATCGACAAAGAACTCCAGTGCCTCGGAAACCGACATCTCCAGCACATCGTGGATATTCTTTCCCCGGTATTTGACGCCCAGCACATCCTTTCGGTACCGGGTGCCTCCGCACGCCTCACACGGCAATTCGATATCGGCCAGAAACTGCATTTCTATGGTTTGAATTCCCTCGCCCCGACATGTCTCACACCTCCCGCCCGGCACATTAAAGGAGAAATGCCCGGCCGTATATCCCATAATCTTCGACTCCCTCGTCCGGGCAAAAACGTCGCGAATGCCGTCAAACGACTTGGTATAGGTAGCCGGATTCGACCGGCTTGACCGCCCTATTGGCGTCTGATCCACCATTTCGGCGGCATCCACGTGGTGTAAACCTTTCAACGAACGATAGCGTCCCACTTTGTCATTATACACACCGAGCTCTTTCATGATACCGGCATATAGCGTCTTGTGAATCAGTGTGGATTTCCCCGACCCGCTGACACCGGTCACGCACACCAGTTTGCCCAGCGGCACGCGTACATTCACATTCTTCAGGTTGTGTTCCATGGCTCCTTCCAAAACCAGCTCTTTTCCACTTCCCTTTCGACGTTTTTCCGGAACCGGAATGAGTTTGGCGCCATTCAGGTATTTTCCGGTCAACGTTTTGGATTCCAGTAATTTATCATAACTGCCGGAAAAACAGACTTCTCCGCCATGGATCCCGGCAAACGGTCCAATATCTATCACATTATCCGCGGCCCGGATCATTTCCGGATCGTGTTCGACCACCAGCACCGTATTTCCGATATCGCGCAGTGACTTGAGTATACGGATCAAGCGGTCGTTGTCTCTTGGATGGAGGCCGATCGTCGGTTCATCAAGCACATAGAGGCTGCCGATAAGCGAACTGCCCAGGGCATTGGCCAAATTGATCCGCTGCGCCTCGCCACCACTGAGGGTGTTTGTCAAACGATTGAGCGTAATATAATGGAGTCCCACCTCATCCAGGTACCGGAGCCGCTTGCGTATTTCATAGAGAATCTGTCCGCCCACCCTGGTTTCGTAGTCACTGAGCTCCAGGGTTTCAAAAAACTCCCGGGCGTGACCTATGGTCATCTCGGATATCTGTCCGATATGCATTCCCGATATTTTTACATAGAGTGCATCCTTTCGCACCCGGTAGCCGTCGCACTCCGGACATCGGGAATACCCGCGGTAACGGGCATAGAAAACACGCATATGTACTTTGTAAAACTCCCCGTGAATCTGTTCAAAAACCGAGTGTATACCCGGGTATTCATCTTTACCATACCATAAAGTATGCTTGACCTCTTTGGACAGAGAATAATAAGGATCATCAATCGGCAGGCTGTACCGGGCAGCAACCTTGACCAACAGTTTGAGGTTGTGATGGAACTTCGGAGAGTTGAACGGGGCAATGGCTCCATTGCGGATGGAGCGTTCCGGATCGGGCACAACCTTGTCCTCATCGATCCCCTGAACACGGCCGAACCCTTCGCAGCTGCGGCAGGCCCCAAAGGGGTTGTTGAATGAAAACATCTGCGGTGTCGGTTCGGTGAAATCTATTCCGTCATGTTCAAACCGGTCACTGTAAAACAGCTCCTCTCCCTTGTGGATTTTGATATAACAACGCCCGCGCCCTTCCAGAAGTGCCGTTTCCACAGAGTCGGTCATTCTGCTTCGAAACTCATCATCCTCTTTTTTCACGGCCAGCCGGTCCACCACCACTCTTGCCTTGTCAGGTTGCAGCTTCTTGAGATTGACCTCATCCCGGCTGAGATCAACCATTTTCTCACCGGGCAGCAGCAGGCGGTTAAAACCCTTTTCCCGGAATATTTTCAGTTCCTCCCGCATCTTTTTGTTCTTCTCCATGCTGACACCAAAAAGTACATAGAATCGCTGCTTCTCCCCAAAACGGTTGAGTATATCGGCTACCACCGACTGCGGTGTATCCTTTTTTACCTCTTCGCCGGAAACGGGAGACAGGGTTCGCCCGACCCGTGCAAAGAGCAATCGCATATAATCATAGATCTCCGTCGTAGTCCCGACCGTTGACCGGGGATTATAGGTTGTATTTTTTTGCTGAATGGCCATTGCCGGGGAAATCCCCTGCATGAAATCGACATCGGGCTTGTCCATGCGTTCCAGAAACTGCCGGGCATAACTTGAAAGACTTTCTACATACCGGCGCTGACCTTCGGCGTAAATGGTATCAAATGCCAGACTGGATTTGCCGGAACCACTCACACCGGTCACAACGGTCATTTTGTTGCGCGGAATAGTGACATCCACATTTTTCAGATTGTGTACCCGGGCGCCCTTGATAATAATTGGAGAGAGAGAGTCCGCCTTTTTCAATGTTGTCTGGATTACTTTTTTTGCCATAGCGTCAAGATACACGAAGCGTCGCTAATCACACAACGACCGGCACACCGCTTCGGTTCCGAAAAAAAACTGTGCGCAAAAAAAGGTCGCTGCTATCGCGTAACTTCCATGATGTGTTTCTCCATTCCCTGCTTGATGGAATTACGCACATGATCAACGCCTTCATCGATATACATGGCATGGATAAACAACTCCTTTCGATCATCCGACACTTCCAGGCTGAGGGTTCCCGGAGTCAGCGAAATCATATTGGCCAGCAGCGTAATCTCCAGATCACTGGTTACATCAAGCGGAATATCAACCACACCCGATTGCATCCGGAAACCCGGTCGCATCACATCAATCGCCACCCGCACGCTGGACAGAAAAAGCTCTTTCAGAAAAAAAAGAAATAGCGTAACAGCCTTCCAGACCCGTCTCGTGTATCCGCTTTTGTCAATCGCCGGACCCACGACAATCAGCACGGCATAGGAAAGAACCAGTCCGATCAGAAAATTGCCAAATGAAAAGGTACCGGTAACAGCGGTCCAGATCAATGCAAGGATAATATTGAAGAGAAAAATTTTCATGTGTTTATTATTCTATTCTAAAGCGGTCACATGTAATGTCCATAACGGTTATAATCATACTCTTGTGTGACGTATTGCCGTCATGGACATTTCATGTATCCCCTGTTTTCTGAGAAATTCCACGGATGTTTCTATTGCGGTCCCAATACAGCTTCTATGTAAACGGACGGATTGAGGAGTTGTTCGGCGGCTATAAGACATACTTCCAGCAATGGCTGGGCATAGAGACCGACCAGCAGTATGAGTCCGGCTACGGCCATCACGGGCACTACCATAATATACAGATTCCCGGCGCCAAAGAGCGCTATTTTACCGAAATGTTCCGGCACCCCTTTTTCCGGCACGGTACCCCAGAATGCGGTCAGCCAGATTTTCATCATAGAGAAGAGGGTAAGGAGTCCGACCAGTATGGCCGTGGCCGTGAGCACGTACGCTTCCACGGCCAGTCCCGCTTTAACCACCGTCAACTTGGCCCAGAATCCGGACAGCGGCGGAAATCCGGCCAGTGCGAATGCCGAAATCATAAACAGGACAGCAAGGAAGGGGTAGTGCTTGTAAAGGCCTCCCATCTGCTTGAGTTCGAAGGTACCCAGCAGCCGCTGTGCTATCCCGCTAATCAGAAAGAGGTTGGACTTGGCCAATATGTTGTGCAGGACGTAGAAGATGGCCCCCATAAGGCCAAGTGCCGTGTTGAAAGCCAGACCCATGATCATGTAACCGATCTGGCTGACGATGTGAAAAGACAGAATCTTCCGGAATTCGTAATGGGAAGCGGCACCGAGTACACCGATGACCATGGTAAAACCGGCCACCCACATCAATATGGTGTGGGTGTAGCCGATATCCTGGGTGAATAGCAGGGTAAAGACCCGGATCAGTGCGTATACACCGACTTTCGTAAGGAGTCCTCCGAAGATTGCCGATATGGCCACAGGCGGGGTGTGATAGGAGGCGGGAAGCCAGAAAAACAGAGGGAAGATCGCCGCTTTGATACCGAACGAGACCAGGAAGATCATGGAAACCGTGGTCACCAGTCCCACATTCTCCACTTCAGGCAGTCGCTGGGCCAGGTCGGCCATATTAAGAGTGCCGGTCATGCCGTAAAGCAGCGCCACTCCGAACAGGAATAGCAGTGATGAGAAGAGATTGATGATAACGTATTTCAGTGCTCCCTGCAGCTGGTTTTTGCTGTTTCCAAGGGCCAGCAGAATAAAGCTGGCGATGAGCATCACTTCAAACCATACATAGAGGTTGAAAATATCGCCGGTAAGAAAGCTTCCGTTGACGCCCATCAGCAGAATATGCAGCAGCGGGTAGTAACCGAACCGTTCCCGCTCTTTGTCGATGTCGTATAACGAGTATACTGCGATAATCAGGCCCATGACAGCTGATATGCCGAGCATCAACATCGAAAGCATATCACCTACCAGTGTAATACCGAATGGGGCATCCCAGTCACCGAGCTGCAGCACCTGGATACCGTCCACATAGACATCACGAAAAAGAACGATCACCGAAGCCAGCAGAATCACCATGCCGGTTACACCGATCCATCGCTGCATCACCGATGACTTTCTGAACAGCAGCGCCAGGGTGGCGACAATCAGAGGGATGATGATGGGAAATACAAGAAAACCGTTCATACGTCTCTTTTTTCGGTGTTATCGGTGTTATTTACTATGGCTGTGGAGGTATCTTCGGGATCTTTAAGCAGCTGATCCTGATCCACCGTACCCAGTTCTTTATAGCTGCGGTAGGCCAGTGCAAGGGCAAATGCAAGAAGTCCGAATCCGATGACAATAGCGGTGAGAATCAGTGCCTGGGGAAGTGGGTTGGCAAACGGTACTTCGGGCATCACACTTCCTGCGGCAATGAGTGGCGGGTTCTCGGTGGAAATCCGTCCGAGTGTAAACAACGCCAGGTTAACCGAGTTGCTGATCAGTATGATGCCGATGATCGTCAGGATGAGACTGGGTCTCAGCAGCAGATAGATACCAGATGCGAAAATGGCCCCGGCTATGATGGGAAGAATAGTATCCATATAACTAATTCTCTTCTTCGAGTGAAAAAATCACGGTGACAATGAATCCGACAACACACAGATAGACACCGATGTCAAAAAGCAGCGGTGTACTGAGTTTTATATCCGAGTTACCCCATTCCAGAAAAAGCCACTTGCCGGTGAGAAACGGGTCGGCTGTGATCAGGGGAATCACACCGCTCACCACGAGACTTGCAAGTCCGAGAGCGATCAAAGTGATCGGATCCACACGGAGCACTTTACGTGTCAGATCGGTCCCGAAGGCGATGGCATAGAGGGTAAAAGCCCCGGCTCCCACGAGACCGCCAATGAAACCTCCACCGGGTTCATCGTGACCGCGGAAGAACAGAAAGAGCGAGAACAGTATCAGTATACCGATCATCAGCCGGGTGGCGGTATGTAGAATCAGACTTTTCATCTGTTTAAATGTTTGGATTTATTTCGTCAGATGTAATGACATCACCGTTTGTAATCATGCTTCTCATTTTTGGGTTGCTCCGTGCCTGGTCATTTTTATGAGTGCATAGACTGCGAGGCCGGCTATGGCGACCACAATTACTTCGCCCATGGTATCAAGTGCACGAAAATCGACAAGTATCACATTGACGATGTTTCTGCCATGGGCCAGCGGGTAACTTGCCTCGGCATAAAATTCGGAGATGAAGGCATCAAATGGCAGTGCTGTGACGGCAAAAATCAGCAATGTCATCAACACTCCTGCGGCAACGGCAATAACCCCGTCCCGGACACGTGTCGTGGTACTTCGTACCTCTTTAAGTTTCGGCACGTGTATCAGCACCAGTACGACCAGGATGACGGTCAGGGTCTCCACCAGCACCTGTGTCATGGCCAGGTCGGCGGCGCCATGAATCAGATAGATCAATGCCAGGCCGAATCCGACGATGCCGGCCCCTACGATCATGGTCAGTCTGGAGTGGCCGAATGCCAGTATGATACCCAGAGAAGCGACAATACCAATCGACAATGCCCATTCATAGATCGTAACATCAGCAAATGACGGATTCCAGACCAGTCCCGAGCGGCTCAGAAACGTATAGCCGACGGCGATGAGTGCGGTGATGATGATCGTTGACAGATAGTTGGAGATCAGACCATTCTGCAGAACACGGGTCTGCCAACCGGCCAGCGAAAGCATACCGTTGACGGTCGCATCGTAACCTCTGACCGGATAGTCGGCGAATCCGCTCTGCCACACTTTCATGGGTGCCGATTCCCGGAGAGGGTCCCAAACCCGGTAGACCAGAATACCGCCCGCCAGTGTCAGGATACTTAATATGAGCGGTAAATTGATGCCGTGCCACAGTGAAAGATAGAAATCGAGGGGTGCGCCCCAGACGGCTGCTGCAGCCGGCAGCATAAGCGCTGAATCGATCAGGAAGGGAAGGACACCGAATACAACACTGAGTGCGGCAAGCATGGCCGGACCGATCCACATGGAAAGAGGAGCTTCATGCGCCTTTTTGGGTGTTTCCACGGCGGTGCCAAAGAACGGGCGCAGCACTACGATGGCCGATGCCGCGACAATGGCGATATTGGCTATAACAGCTACCGTGATGATCAGGACCGGCCACAAGGTGGCCCCGAGTGACGCTTCATAGACAATTTCTTTGGCCACAAATCCGAACAACGGAGGTATTCCGGCCATGGAGAGTGCTGCAACGGCCGCAGCGGCGGCCGATATGGGCATCAGGGCGCGGAGTCCGCCCAGTTTGAGCACATCGCGGGTGCCCGCTTCGTGGTCGACGGCACCCGCCACCATAAAGAGGGCTCCTTTGTACATGGCGTGTGAAAAGACATAGACGGCCAGTGCCTGCATGGCAAGTTCGGTGCCGAGGCCGATCAACATCATCATGGTTCCAAGGGACATGACGGTCGAATAGGCCAGAATCTGCTTCATGTCGGTATAACTAAGAGCCAGCCAGGCGCTTATCAGCAGTGTCGCCAAACCGAATCCACCCACAAGCAGCATCCAGGTTTCAGTAAAACCGAGAACGGGATGCATCCGGGCCAGCAGATAGACGCCGGCCTTGACCATGGTCGCCGAGTGAAGATAGGCGCTTACCGGCGTGGGAGCCACCATTGCCGCAGGCAACCAGAAGCTGAACGGGAACTGGGCCGATTTGGTGAAGGCGCCGGCCAGGATCAACAGCAGAATTGGCAGATAGAGCCCATGTTCCCGGACGATATCACCTTCATTCAACAGCGCTGAAACTTCCCATTGACCGGTGGCAAATCCCATCAGGATGAGACCGGCCAGCATGGCGAGACCGCCGATACCGGTGACCAGCAATGCCATAAGCGCCGACCGGCGCGAGTTTTCCTGCTCGTGAGTGAATCCAATCAGCAGGAAAGAGGTGAAACTGGTCAGCTCCCAGAAAACAAAGATGCTGATCAGATTGTCGGCAATGACCACGCCGAGCATCGATCCCATAAAGAGCAGAATGGCCGAATAAAAGCGGGGAAGATAGGCGCTTCCACTCAGGTATCCACCGCCGTAGAGTACGATAAAGGTTCCGATGCCGGTGATGATCAACCCGAACATCAGGCTGAGTCCGTCAAGATAGAACGAGAGGTTGACGCTGAAAAAATCCATGTTCACCCAGGCCGTGGACTGGGTAACGGTATTGCCGTCGGCTATATGTGGCATCCATGAAAGCAGATAGACAAAACTGCCCAGGGGCAGCAGTGCCAGTACCCATCCGGTTTTTTCTCTGAACAGCTTAAAGATCCAGGGAGCCATAAGGGCAATTCCGAAAATGAGGGCAACCATAATCAGCATACAGCCCTCCTTCCGGTCACGTCCGGCATCATAAGAATATTTTTAAAATCCCGAATTGTTAAAAGTTCACTCATAAAAATAGGTTGAGATGGTTTGAAACCGCTATCCGGTAACACAACCGTTTTCTGTGGCATGGTCAATCTTCTTCAGAGACTTTTTCACTGCCGCGCCTGGTTTGTCGGGTTTTCTCGTAGTAATCTTTCAAATCATCCACGATGGTTCCCTTCCAAAAGGTGATTCCATGATGATAAGCAGCGCGACCGATTGCATGTGCAGCCACGGGAGCTGTCATAAGAATGAATGCGATAGTGGCAAGAGCCCGGGAAATAATTCCAATTTCTGCATATAGAAATGCAACCGCCAGAAGGATGAGTCCGGCTCCAAGCGTTCCGGCTTTGGTGGATGCATGCATGCGCATCAGAATATCAGGCAGGCGTAAAATACCAACCGCGGCTACCAGAACAAAGAAGCCTCCGGTTATCAGCAAAATTCCAGCAATGATTTCAAGCATGTCCATCCTCCCTCAGTTTACCAGCCCGGAGTATGACGTAGCGGGCGAATGCGATGGTCCCGAGAAATGCAACCAGCGCCAGTACGATAGCGACATCGAGGTAGACGGGATGACCGGAGGAGATCGCGTAGGTGGCAATCATGCTGATGACCACAAATGCAATCAGGTCAAGTGCTACAACACGGTCCGGCAAAGTCGGGCCTATGATGACCCTGATCAATGAAATGAGTAGCGAAAGGCTCAAAAAGATGTAAACAATAATAATCGATAAAGAGAGAAAATCCATAAATATCGTGTTATAACTACCTGACCTGTGTAAACAATGACACTGGAGTTGCCGGAAACACCGGCCCGTTTTCAGGCTCCTAATATAAGAATCCAACCAATACGCTACAAGGAAGGTAAAACCGGTTTTTCAATAACTTCTAAAACGTGATAAAAAGCTATTTTAAATCTGCCGTTTCGTGGAAAAGCGTTTAAAAAATTGTATCATTGCAATAATATATATCCATTAGGTTTACTTCGATTCATCTTCCATTATTATACCGGGAATGCAACGGTATAAACATATTCGTCAACCGTATATTTGATACAAAATGATACGCCTGCCTTTTTTTCTGGCCAAGCGATTCGTCGCCGGTGAAGACTTTCCGCAAGCCGCGCCGAAAGTCAAGGGATTGAACAGTAAAGGTCTTAAGGCCACCCTTGACCTGTTGGGAGAAAATGTTACCGACAGGGAGATGGCCGACGCAACCACTCGTGCTTACTGCGATTTACTGGATGACATTCGTGAGGAAGATCTCGACACAAGCATTTCGATCAAGCCGACGATGCTGGGCATGGACATCGATTACAACTATTGCGTTGAAAATGTTTTCACGCTGCTGGATAAAGCCAAAAAGTACAATCAATTCGTCCGTATTGACATGGAGGGCTCGGACTACACCCAGCGAACCATTGATATGTTCCTGCAGGCAAAACGGCAATACGACCCCCATGTCGGGATCGTATTGCAAGCCTACCTTCATCGCACACGGGAGGATGTCGATCTCATGATACGCGAAAAGTCGGATGTCAGGCTGTGCAAGGGAGCTTACAAGGAGCCTGCCGGCATTGCGTTGCAAAACATTGCGGATATACGGGCCGTTTTCAAAGAGCATGCGGGCCGTTTAATGGAATCCACAAACGGCACACGAATCGCCACGCACGACGATACACTGATTGACTGGACCCGCAAGTATGCCGAGGACAACAACATCCCAAAAAGCCGCTTCGAATTTCAGATGCTTTACGGCTTGCGACAGGAAACGTGTGAAAAACTGGCTGGAGACGGGTACCATGTCCGGATCTATGTACCCTTCGGCACCATGTGGCTGCCCTATTTCACCCGACGACTCCGGGAGCGTAAGGAGAACATACGTTTCATCCTTTCTACCATGTTCAAAAGGTAAAGGAAACGGGTCTTTGTCATCGATATCAGCCCCGGACCGGGCTGATACCCCTAAATGCTGAAGCCGAAAAGAAAAAACATGTTTTCGGCATATGGATTCAATATAAAGCTGGTAGTGAGTCCGATTTGAAAAGTATCGGTAATCCGCAGATCATGCCCGACGTCAAATCCCATATTGATGATACCCGGCCCGGTTGTCCCGTACGCCTCCGATTCCATGGGTGTCATGCCGATAAATAATCCGACGGGAGCCAGATCATAGCCCAGTTCGATATATACGGAGTTGTCATCGTCATTATGTACAAACATCCCTGCCATAACCGATACCGGAAAAGAGGCCGGGCCTTCATATCCCAGGCCCGCTTCAATAAAGTGGGCATCGCTGCTGAACCATGTTTCATTGCCGGTTGCCGTATTATGATGAACAGGAAAGGTGTAATCCGTAACCATAACTGAAAAAGCACCGTTATCCGTATCAAAGGTATAAGAGGCAAACAGGTCTACTTCCGTACCATCAGGATTACCCGTTGTGGCATAAGCACCCCATACGCCGATTTCCAGCCCGCCGGATGTATAGGCAAGTTCGGGCTGCAAACTTGGGGAGTTTCCGAATTCGGCACCCCGCCAGACATACCGGCTCATAATATCTGCGCCCATGTCGATTTGCGCAATGGCCGGGACAACAGGCATCAGCCCCAGTGCCATTGTAAACAGGATCACTCTGATTGTGTATGACTTTTCCATGATATACTCCGTATTCCTATTAAAATTGTGAATATTTAAAGTACAGCCCATACTGTTTGAGCCGACCGGAGTATTATATCATATAATATTAATAAAAACAACGTTTTTGCATTAATAAATAATGATTATGGGCAAATGTAACGACATTAGTAAGGAAAGCGCTTTTTTTAATGGAAAAATATTTTTAAATCCCTTTCAAGCTTTGGGCTTTCAGCTTTTTCGCTCTTCAATAATGTTATCGAGTGCCTTGATCACCTCTTCAATGCCATTTTCAAGACCAACATATTCCAGATTTCGCTTTTTTGACTGCAGATGATTCCAAAGACCCTTCAGAATTCGCAAATCTTCATCTTTCAGATCATTATACGCCGTTTCAAGATTTCCCTTGGGTTTGATATACAAATCAACATTCCCTTTCGACCAAACCAGGATAAAATCCTTGCCTTTATTGATATTTACTTTCATAATTACACAGATTTATGAATACATTTTTATGGATTTATGCTTGATTTGCCATTGCAAACCTGCAAGCTATTTTCCGGCAACCTTATATATTTAACCACCATTCCCCGAAACAATATTAAATTCATTTAAATATATACAATCTGCACACAAAATGATGGTGATATTCAGGGATCCTTACTTTACCATTGAGTGAAGCAGTAATACGGAAACGTTCGTCAATAATGGTGTATTTCATAATTTCAGTTCATGAGTTAACCAGAGCACCTCCGTCAATCGTAAATGTACTTCCGGTGATCCAGGAAGCTTCGTCACTTGCCAGAAACAATGCCAGGGAAGCAATATCACCGGGTGTGCCGAGCCGTTTCATCAGGGTTGCGTCGGCAGCATCAGATACTGCTTTATCAGGATCCGGAAAGGCTACAGCCGATTCATGGATCAGTGGGGTATCCACGGGGCCGGGACATATACTGTTGATGCGCAATTCCGGACCGTAGTCGCCGGCAATTTGTCTGGCCAGTGCAACAACTCCCGCTTTGGAAGCACAGTATGCCGGATGGTTGGGAAAGTTTTTGAACGCAGCGATAGAGGCATTGATAACGGCTACCCCGCTTCCTGTTCGTTTCATTTCCGGTATGGCATATTTCAGAAGATAAAAAACCGAATCCAGGTTGGTCTGTACCGTCCGGTGCCAAACTTCGGTTTTCAGGTCGGTCACCGCACCCAATCCCAGCATTCCGGCATTGGTCATTACTCCGTTTAATGCGCCAAAATACGTTATTGCGCTCTCCACCAGATATCGGTTGTAATGCTCGCTGGTCACATCGCCCTGTATGAAAACCACCCGCCCACTCTCACCGGCCAGTTCCTTCTGCAGATCCGATCCCCGTTTTTCATCTCTCCCGCTGATGATGAGCCGGGCTCCGTGTTCGACAAACTTCCGGGCGACCCCGGCTCCCATGCCCCGGGTTGCCCCGGTAATAATGAATACTCTGTCTGTTAGTTTTTGCATGTTGTTGTACACTTTATTGGATAGAAAAATAATAACAAATCACCATGATCTATATGAGTGAAGATACGGTCACAAACCCTGCCGCCAGAAATGCCGGATCTGAGAGGAGCAATGTACGAGTTTATGAAGGAAGATACGGTCGAACTGACCCTTCCGTCTGGGCTGTAAGGGTCTTCCGGCGTCACCCGGCGTTCCATTGAAAAGATTCATATTCGGGGCGGTTCGGTGCGCCGGCCGGTAAAAAGGCATAGCAGGGGATCACGGGTGCCATTCGAGTACATATACCATCGTCGGATCCATATCCACGGACTGTTCATGATCGCGTTGACCGACGCGCTGTACAAATAGATGCAGCTTTTTTTCATGCCGCCATAATTCCGTATCATAACTCGGCTCCCAGCTCCCTACCGGCATTTCATGGAGGTCACGGGTCTGCCATTCTCCTTTCTCAAGTGCATTACTGGTGGTAACAGAGACACGTCCGCCACGCTCCTCGGCACGGAAAATGACAATAACCCGGTCATGTCCATCAGAGGTGTCGACCACAATCTGGGGACGGGACAGGGGTGGCGCCATGGTTCCACCGCCTCTCAATTTGAACGGCTGTGTCAGTTGACTTATCTGTGAATCACGCCAGACCTCCCCGTCATGATAGACAATGTGGTATTGGGGTACATCGCTGCCTTCGGGCGCCCAGTAATTGACGATATAAGGTCTTCCGCGGGAATTGGCGTCCATTGCGGTCTGATTCATCATCGTCGAATTTTCAGGTATGCGCAGGGCATATTCGGCCGTTCCCGGAGTGATGGGAAGATCGTAGGGCTCCCCGTTGGTTCTTTCCCATGTTATACCGCCATCCCGGGATCGGGCATAAGCGAGGTCGTGATTCGTCTCCACACCTCCATGCCGCCGCCAATTCCAGGAAAGGTGCAGAGTACCTGCATCGTCGATCGTTGTTTGCCAATAGGGGTTTACTTCTCCCTGACCGTCGATGAGCTGTTCATGCAGCATCTTCCAGGTGCCGGTTTCCAGATCGTAATGGTGCAGCACCTGGAAACCATCACCCGAACTGCCGTGACGGTACATGAAGAGCAGATCGCCATCGGGCATGTGATAGAACTCCGGGTAGGTTACCCGGTGTCCGGCCGAAAGGCTCCCGGGCTGCTCCATATCCCCCAGTTCCAGTCCACCGGGTTCCAGGCTTCGGGCATAGCGTAGTGGATGGCCATGGTGATCCCAGGCAACATGCAGATAGCCATTTCCATCCACCGCCATACTTATGGAGTTGTGCGCGTCGAGGATATTGCCCTGATATGGAGTAGTATGCAGCTCCCAATCATTGCCGCCCGGTTTGCGCCGGCCCAGAACCATATGACCGTCAGCATCATAGAAAGAAATAAACTGAGTATTACCGTGTGTAACAATCGAGTTGCGCCTGAATATTACGGCATTGACCGATGTACCGGCATAGCCTTCGGCTACCGGTACGAGGCGTACTTCCGAATCCACCCGACCGGTATCCATAAACGAAGTCCGGGAACAACCCCAGGATATGGGGATGAACAGAAGAAGCAGTAAAATGGACCGGTATTCTGATTTCATCTGTTTAATTTATATGTATCACAATGTCACCTGTAAAGAAAAAAATGCCTTGCACTACAGCAAGCAGCTGCATTACAAGGCATTTGTCCATGGTACGCCCATAGGGACTCGAACCCCAAACCTTCTGGTCCGAAGCCAGACGCTCTATCCAATTGAGCTATGGGCGCATCACATTTCCAACCCCAAGATAAAAGATTTTTCCGATACCGGCATCACACGTCTTAACATTCACAGTACGCCCGGGAGGACTCGAACCCCCAGCCTTTAGGACCGGAACCTAACGCTCTGTCCAGTTGAGCTACGGGCGCATCCGGAAAAGAGCGTTAAAGATACGACTTTTTTGCGACTAATTAAACGCCTCTATACCGTAAAAAAACGAAATTGCTCTGCATGCAGTGACTCTCCGGGGATAGTATCTTTCCCTCATGATAACGATCTTTCGTCTCCGGCTCAGGGTCCCGATTTATCCGGCCTGATCCGTTTGGTAATATCACCCCTATAATCACCCCATCCATGACCCGGTACGCAGATATCGCTTTTTCCACCGCCGTAAGGCGTTGTTTCACCTACCGGATTCCAAACACTCCGATTCAGGTCCAGACGGATGACCCGGCGGATCATCCGGATACCGTAGAACATCCGGGTCAGACCGAAATCACCATCCAGCCCGGCATGCGTGTCTGGGTGCCCCTGAAAAACCAGATGACCATCGGAATGGTGGTTAAAGTACACCGGAACCGGCCCGATTTTGAGACCCGGGACATCGCTCGCATCCTTGACCGTAAACCGGTGCTCTCCGAAGAGCTGTTCAAACTCACCGAATGGGTCCACCGTTTCTACTATTCCAGTTTCGGGGAAGCCATCCAGGCCGCACTGCCGGCCGGCATGAATTTTGTTGCCGAACCCCGCATTCGCCTATCCGGCCACAACCAGCCCCCCCCGTCACGCGGACTGGCATACGAAATATATGATTTCATTCACAGTCATCCACGCGACACCGATATATCGTTTCACGAAATATCCAAACGATGGAAAAAGCCGGGAGAACGTGCACTTGACCGCCTGGTAAAAAAGGGTCTGATCGAAATCTGGCAAATACCGAGAGTCCGGATGCAGCCGCAAATGGAGACGATCTGGGAGTGGCGGGAAGATATCAGGTCCATGATCCAGCAACAGGGGGTGGATGCTGTGCTGAACCGGGAAACCGGCACATCGGCTGATGCCGATGCAAACCCTTCATCCCTGATCGCTTCGGATGCTCCATCAAAAAAAACGCCCAAATGGGTTCTGGGGCTTCAGTTATTGGCAGACCTCCCCCTTCCGGCTACCCGCAAAAAGATTCTCGACCATCCGGATATCACTCCGTACGTCTGGAAACGGATTCAGGACACCGGCCTGCTCGTCTCCCGCCGGGTGCCGGCCGGCCAGGTCGGTTCCCTTCTTCCCCATGAGCCGGAGGCCATCAGCTCCCTGAACCCGGATCAGCAGGAGACATTCCGGCCTGTGCAGCAGGCCATTTGCGACCGGATATTCAAACGTTTTCTGCTCTATGGCATCACCGGAAGCGGCAAGACCGAGATCTATATCCATGCGCTGCGGGAGACCCTGAAACAGGGGCGTGGCGGACTCATCCTGGTGCCCGAAATCGCCCTGACGCCTCAGACGGTGCGCCGTTTTCATCTCATCTTCGGTGACCAGGTGGCTGTCCTGCACAGTCGCCTCAGTGAACGGGAGCGCTACGATGCCTGGACCTCACTGCAGAAGGGAGAGAAGCGGGTGGCGATCGGACCACGTTCGGCGGTTTTTGCGCCTGTCCGGGATCCCGGGCTGATCATCATCGACGAAGAGCACGATCCCTCATACAAACAAGAGGACCCGGCTCCTCGTTACCACGCCCGCGAAACCGCCGTTATGCGCGCCTGGCTGAATAATGCCGTCATCCTTACCGGTTCGGCAACTCCGAGCCTGGTCAGTCTCCAGGCTGCGGCCGGAGACAAATCCACCATGCTTCGTCTTGATAACCGCCATGCCGAAGCCGAACTCCCCGAGGTCGCCATTCTGGATCTGAAGCTGTACCGCTCCGCGATGCGTGGTCCCCTGGCCGTTCCGCTCTTTATGGCCGTCGAGGAGGCACTGTCGAAAAAGGAACAGGTGATCCTGTTGCATAACCGGCGCGGATTTTCAACCTTTATCCAGTGTGAAGACTGCGGCGAGGTAGTCGAATGTCCGCATTGTTCGGTCTCGCTTACCTATCACAAAACAAACCGGCATCTGCGCTGCCATTACTGCGGTTTCAGCCGGCTGATGCCCCGGCGTTGCCCAACCTGTGACAGCCAGGCGATCGGAGAGCTGGGACTTGGAACACAGAAGGTGGAAACGGAATTGACAGAGCTGTTTCCGGATGCCTGTATCGAACGAATGGACCAGGATACCACCTCCGGCAAGGGGGCTCACGACACGATTCTGCAGCGTTTCGGCAGAGGGGAGGCAGATATTCTGATGGGCACCCAGATCGTCGCCAAAGGGCTGGATTTTCCAAATGTAACCGTAGTGGGGGTAATCAACTCCGACACCGAACTGGCTTTTCCATCCTACCGTTCTTCGGAGCGGATGTATCAGTTGCTCAGCCAGGTCGCCGGCCGGTCCGGACGCGGCTCCAAACCCGGTAAAGTCTATTTGCAGACCCTGATGCCCGACCATGCCGCACTGCAATATGCCCGAAAACATGATTTTCCGGGTTTTGCCCGACAGGAGATGCAAAGCCGGCGGAAGCTGGGTTATCCACCATACTCCCGCCTCATCAAAGTGTACTTCCGTTCAACAGATCCGCAGATGGTAGCCGATGTGGCGGAACTGTATACGGATATCATGTCGCGACACCTTCCATCACAGAGTGTCATGGGACCGTCTCCATCAACCATCACCCGGATGAAAAACAGTTATTCCTGGGAGTCTCACATAAAGCTGCCCCCCGACAAGAGAGAGCGGTACATTGAACGCACCTTTGACACGATCTTCCAGAAATATGAAGCTGAAAAACCGAAATCTTCCGGAAAAGTGCGAATTACCGTTAATGTTGATACCATGCACTGAACGGTGACATCACTATCAAATGGACCGGTTCAAGTTCCGGGCACGGAATCCGGGGCTTTACAGAAGATCCGGTTGATGCAGATGAAATGCACATGACCGGGCATCCGCCCGGACACACAGAAGCATGATTAAATACGGTCATGGACATTACATGTGACATTATAAATCGAATTATTTAAACACATGAAATGTCAATGAAAGACGTTGGCAGAATGGAGGATGCGCCGGCTACGATTAACCGGCTTCCCCCGATCACCACAAAGGAATTATAAAAAAGACGGATTTATTAGTAATATTCGGGATTGAAATCTTATCGTCGATAGAAGACTCAAGTCAGTTAAATGTCACATCTCAAAGACACGGAAATCAACGGGCAAAAATTCGGTAATATCGTCGAAGCGATCATTTTTGCGGCTGACAGGCCTCTGACCGCCGCCGATGTTGCAAAAATCATCACCGGAACCGAGCTGTCTCCCCCCATTGATGAGGAGGATGTCTCCTCCGTAATCGGCGAGATTAACTCCGAACTTGAAGACGAAGGCAGGGCTTTTACCATACAGTTTCAGGGCGGAGGCTATACCTTTGCGACGCAACCGAAATACCATAGCTGGCTGGAACATTTCCAGCATCAGAACGCCAAAAGGAAAATCTCACCGTCGGCTATCGAAGCGCTGGCCATTATCGCTTACCGGCAGCCGATCACCAAGCCGGAAGTAGATCATATCCGGGGGGTGGATTCGGGGTATATTGTGCGTCAGCTGCTGGAAAAACAATTGATCGAGGTGGCCGGGCGTTATGACGGCCCCGGGCGGGCGTTATTATATCGGACAACCCCGATTTTTCTTCAGCATTTTGGTATCAACGGTATTGATGAATTACCCAAACCCCGGGAAATTGAAGAGATCCTCAAGGATGACGATATGGCGGAACATCGCCAGTTTATGCTCGAGCTGAAATCCGATCTTCAACCACCTGCTGTCGACAGTGATTCCGATAACGGCGATCACGAGGATACGCACGAAGAACAACCTTCCAGGGATCAGGATGCATCCGGTCAGGATGAGCCGGATGACCGGAACTCCGGGTCATCTGAAGACCGTCAAAACGGTGAGGAAGACCGGTAGTCTTGCCGCCCCCCCCTTACAACCCCAACAATTTACCACAACACTATTGGCCGAACACAGCTCACATACCAACCGTGACCGAACCGGGAAAATCCGGCTTAACAAATACATCGCCCATGCCGGTATCTGCTCCCGACGGGAAGCGGATTCCTATATCGCATCCGGGAAAGTACAGGTCAACAATAAGGTCTGCACCGAAATGGGCGTACAGGTCAGCCCCAATGACAAAGTGACCGTGGACGGCCAACGTATTGCACCGGAGCCGTTTGCCTACTTTCTGATGAACAAGCCCCGGGACACCATCACGACTACCAGTGATGAAAAAGGGCGAAAAACCGTCATGGATCTGGTTGAAAACGCCACCGGCCTGCGGGTTTATCCGGTGGGCCGGCTTGACCGCAATACGACCGGGCTTATATTACTGACCAATGACGGCGATCTGGCCAACCGTCTGATGCACCCCAGCTACAAGGTCCGTAAAGTTTATGAGGTGGAGACTCATCGCGAACTCACCGACGAGGAGCTTACGAAACTTCGAACCGGCATCGAACTCGAGGACGGTCCGGCTAAAGCTTACCGGGTATCCCGCCATCCGGCTTTCCTCAATGTGGTCACCCTCAGTATGCATGAAGGCAGAAACCGGGTAGTGCGGCGAATGATGGAGAGCCTTGGAATTGAAGTGGTGCGACTCGACCGGGTAACCTATGGGCCGCTCCATAAAAAAGGCCTCCGGGTCGGTCGCTGGAAAAACCTGCGGAAACATGAAATCAACGAGTTGCGGAAAATGGTTCGATTGCTCCCCCTTGATCACCCGGAACATCGTTAAAGTGAAGGCAAGCAACACTTTATTACTTATTAGCATCACCCTGTTAGTGGCCTTGCCGCTCCACTTGACTGCCGGCCATCCTGCGGTGGCTTCACCCTCTTCCTCTCTGCTGTTGAACGACCGGTTCATCAAGGATGCCCGTGGTGCGATTGACCTGTTGTACAATCGCGAATATGACGCCTCCCTGGAACACCTTTCCCATTGGAAACAGCAATATCCAGACCATCCGTTGTGGTCTTTTTGGGAAGCGATGGATGCCTGGTGGCCCGTGCTTGTCGATCTCGAAAACACCACCCATGATGATGCCTTTCTGGAAATCTCCGAAAAGGTCGTATCCCATTGCACCACCCTTCTGGAAGAAAACAGTGAACATCTGGATGCACGTGTTATCCGATCCATTACATATGGTCAGATAGCGCGCTACTACTCAAACCGCTATCGCTGGTATCCCGGTTTCCGCAACGGAAGAAGGGCTCTGCGCGACTTTCACTTCATCGAAGAACGTTACCCCGACATTCCGGATCTCAATTTCGGAATCGGCATGTACCGCTACTTTTCCTCGTTTCTGGTGGATGAATATATCCTGGCCCGGCCGTTGAAATGGATGCTGCCCAGTGGAGACCGGGAGGAGGGGCTGTCACGGCTTAAACAGGCCGCCGACAGCAGCATCTTTCTCGAGCCGGAAGCCGTCTTTTTCCTGGGGCATATCTATCTGCATTTTGAGCAGGAGCCCGGACAGTCGCTTGAGTATCTGGAAGAGCTTTATCAGAAGTACCCAAACAATACCTATTACCGGCGCCTGTATGTCCGTTCGCTCTTTCAGCTGCGAAGAACACGAAGTGCCGATATGGCCATAAAAGAAAGTCTGGATTACTTTAATAACGATAACCGGCATGATGTCCGGGTCTTGCGTGAGGATCTCTACACGATCCGCGGACGCATTCACTTCCACTACAGGCAGTACGACCGGGCCGAATCTGATTTTCTAAGTGCGGTCGAAATAGCAGAAAACCTTCCTCCCTTTGCCACCCGGTCCAATCTGATCACCGCACTCTACTATCTTGGGGAAATCAGTGTTCGGAACGACGATATGGTAATGGCCCGTTATTATTTTCGCCGGGCGGCTACGCCGGACACAGACCACACCTACAGAAAAAAATCCAGGGAAGCGTTACAAAAACATCGTCTGGAATGAGTATGAAAGAGATACAGATGCCGGGACTGCCGCCCGTTAAAGTAGTCCGGCGAAAACGGCAGCGAACCATACGAATCCGGGTAAAAAACGAAGAGATCGTCATATCCGGTCCTGCTACGGTTTCACATCGCCGCCTGCAGGATTTTGTGCAG
Organism: Balneolales bacterium; assembly: GCA_007132495.1. GTDB lineage: Bacteria > Bacteroidota > Rhodothermia > Balneolales > Natronogracilivirgulaceae > SLOL01. The sequence goes on along the minus strand of SLOL01000168.1, from coordinate 2,665 downwards.
GAAAAAAAGGAGTGGATCCGCAGAACCTGTGAACGTCAGGAGCGGCGCAGTCATGAACTCCGCCTGCAGCGAGAGGCACTGAAGGGTACCATGCTGTTGCGTGGAGAGCGGAAGCCGATCTGTGATTTTCCGGTTCCGCAAATCAAAAAACCACGGCTTGTGGAACATAACCAGGCCGTTATCTATCAATATGACCCCGTGTTGCATGGCAACCACGCAGCAATCAATGGATTTGAAGATGAATCGATACTGCCACAACCGGAGCTTATGCTCTCTTTTTATAAAAAACTGGCTCAAAAAGAGTTAAGCGAGCGATATGAGTACTGGAGGAATCAGCTGCCGTTCCAGCCTTCCCGACTTACCATTCGGAACCAGAAGACCAAATGGGGAAGCTGCTCAACACGTGGAACCATTTCACTGAACTGGCGCCTTGTAAAATGTCCTGCAGACATCGCCGACTATATTATTATCCATGAATTGTGCCATTTGCGGCACTTCAACCACAGCCCCGCTTTTTGGAAGACCGTAACCAAATACTATCCGCAGGTCAAACAGGCCCGAAGCTGGATTCGCCTCCACTCAGATGAAATCTTTTCTGACTTTTAACCGGCCTTTTCCCTTAAGTACATCTTTTGTATTTCCGGATCATCGATTTTCAGAGTAATCAGCCGGGCCGGCGGCATGTTTAATAATATTATCTTGTCATCCTTGAAGTAGTTGCGTACAACCTGTTTTTCGAACCGGCTTCGGAAACGGTTGAAATTAACATACTTGTAGTAAATGATATGCGAATCCGGTTTGCATAACGATAATTTATGCTCCCATAACAACCGGGTGATCCGTGAGGGGATCCCTTCGTAAGGCAGGCTTGAAATAACGAAGTCGTACCTTCTCTCCGTCTCAAACTTAAGAAAATCCTGATGGTGCAGCCTCAATGCATTGTGAGTCGGAAAACGTCGCATCAGTATCTTGTAAAAATAGGCGTTCAGTTCAACTACATCCAGTCGATCGTTCTTTTTCAAATTGGAAAGGATCCTTTCGGTAAAGGTTCCGGTACCTGCACCAAGTTCCAGGATGGAAACCGGTTCGCGGTCATTCTTCGTCAGCTCTTCGACCACCAGCCGGACAGCGTCTCTGGCCAGGTATCTGGAACTGGGCATCACAGCGCCGGTTTCTTTCCAGTCACGGATGAAATGTAGGATATGTTGATGTAACAATGCTATCTGGTAAGGTTGGTCACCTGCCTCAATTTACAATGCGTCAATTCTTAAACTCACTTTGCTTGCAGGTTCATAGTATAAGAAAATCATTACTCATCTGCACGATACGTTGCATTTCAATCGTTATGTTCCGGATGGTATGCCGTGAAATCAACGCTTTTCCGCTACTTATCACCGGAATCCTGATTCCAAAGCGGTGTTATTTACATTATCTGATTGATTGTACCATTTAATTTTCCGGCTTCTTTAATGAGATAAATTGATTATTTTGACATCCATTTTATAAACGTGACATATTCCCGGCTATGGGTAACCCCGATCAAAAGGAACGATTCCAATTTGAACAGGCTTTAGAAAGGTTGTCAGAGGTTCTGAAAGAGCTGGAATCGGATGATGTGCCTCTTGACAAGGCAATCGAGCTCTATGAAGAAGGCATGAAGCTTTCCAAGTTGTGCTCAAAAAAACTTGAAGAAGCGGAGTTGCGAATTGAGCAGGTTACCCGCAAAGAAAACGAATAGCATGGAGCAACACACTGTAGTTCCCGGTCCTTTATTATCCAAAATTGACAGTCCCGAAGATCTGAAAAAGCTTTCTGTGGATCAGCTTCCACAAGTCTGCCAGGAGCTTCGTGATTATATCATTGATATGGTTTCGGTTCACGGCGGGCATTTTGGTGCCAGTCTCGGGGTCGTGGAACTTACCACGGCTATTCATTATGTCTATAACACGCCGGACGATCAGCTTGTCTGGGATGTTGGGCACCAGGCATACGGCCACAAAATCATGACCGGCCGGCGGGATGCATTCCACACCAACCGCAAATATCGTGGTCTCTCCGGATTTCCCAACCGGGAAGAAAGTCCCTTTGATACTTTCGGGGTAGGCCACTCCAGCACCTCCATTTCGGCCGGCCTCGGTATGTCTGTCGCCCGTGACCTGCTGGAAAAACAGAACAAAGTGGTTGCCGTCATCGGTGACGGAGCCATGACGGCCGGTCTCGCTTTTGAAGGCATGAACCACGCCGGGGTCCAGAACAGTGATATCCTGGTCATATTGAATGACAATCGCATGTCGATTGACCCCAATGTGGGGGCGCTCAATGAGTATCTCGCCGATATCACCACGACCAAGACATTCAACAAACTGCGGGATGACCTGTATGACATGCTCGGCTACTTCAAGGGCGCCGGTGAAAAAATGCGGAAAATGGCTTCACGGATGGAGGCGGCGCTGACAACCGCACTCACTCCCGGTTCACTTTTCCGGTCCCTCGGTTTCAAATACTACGGACCGGTTGACGGGCACAATGTAAAAAACCTGGCACGCCAACTCGACGATCTTAAAAAAGTCAACGGCCCCAAACTTTTGCATGTTGTTACGATCAAAGGCAAAGGCTTTGCGCCCGCCGAACGCGATCAGGTTAAATGGCACGCTTCCGGCAGTCC